>JAYWBS010000142.1:0-35000 GCA_043781295.1 Polaromonas sp. | reverse complement strand
TCACAGCACCAGCGGTCATCAGTGCGCCGGACTGCAAGAGACCGCGCTTGGTCAAGTTGATGGGTTTGTCGAGGTTGTTAAGGTTGTTCGATGGGGCCATGGTTGTCTCCATTTTTTTAATTCACAGCTTGTGACTTTACCCGTTGCAAATAAACCGTTGCAAAAGTTTTGCGCAAAATCAACCAGTCGCTATACTGACTTACCACCATAAAGTAATACGTAATACCATGCTACAAACCTCCAAACTCACCACCAAATACCAGGCCACCGTGCCGACCAGCGTGCGCAAGGTCTTGCAGCTCAAGGCGGGGGACATGCTGGGGTTTGAAATCAACGGCGGCGAAGTCAAACTGCGTCGCGCGACACCGCTGGACTTGGCTTTTACCCAAGCGCTCGAAGGCACCCTGCCCGAGTGGGCTAGCAAGGAAGATGACCTGGCATTCAAAGGTTTGTGATGTCAGATTTGATGCTGAAACCCTATGACGTAGTGGTCGTACCCTTCCCGTTCACAGACCACAATAGCGCCAAACGTCGCCCGGCGTTGGTACTGACCAGTAGCGCCTTCAATCAAAAGGCAGCACACAGCGTGATGGCCATGATCACCAGCGCTGGGCAATCTAGCTGGCCAGGCGACCACTTCATCAAAGACCTGGAAGTTGCGGGCTTGCCAGCCGAATGCGTCGTCAGGCTCAAACTGTTCACGCTAGACCACCGGGTGGTGATTCGCAAAGCTGGTGCATTAGGCGCTGCGGATCAAAAAAAGCTGCGACTGGCTTGGAAGGGAATGCTGGCGGTTTAAGCGACTTGGCCAAGTTGGCTATTTTTGGCTATTTGCATTAAACTGGTGATCAATAAGTTGTCAAGGAGTACCTGCAACATGCAAGTCAATATTCTACAAGCCAAAAACCAGCTGTCGCAACTCATCAAGTACGCACAAGCTGGCGATGAAGTCATCATCGCCAACCGGGGCGCACCTGTTGTACGACTGGTGCCAGAAAATATTAGCAGCACGCATAAGTCTGCCAACCCCAATTTTTTGCATTGGCTGGAAGCCAACCCTTTACCCCGTCATGCCCAGAGGACAGCGCAAGAAATTGACGCAGGTATTGCAGAAGAACGCAGCTCTTGGGACTAATGCATGGGACTGATCTACCTGGATGCTTGCCTGCTGATTTACGCGATTGAAGACCATCCGGTTTGGGCGGATGATGTGCGCACGGCTTTAAAAAAGGAACCAGACGCACGCTTTGCAGTGTCACCACTCATCAAAATGGAGTGTTTGGTGAAGCCATTGAAAACAGGCGACATGATCATGCAGCGCCGCTATGAAGCGGGCCTGAACGAATTCGTTCAACTGCCCATACTAGAGCCAGTATTTCTGCAAGCAGCCATGCTGCGCGCACGATTTGGTTTAAAAACACCCGATGCATTGCACCTGGCATGCGCGCAACACCATGGTTGCACGGCACTGTGGACGAATGATGAACGATTGACGCAGGCTGGGCATAGGTTGGCGCGGAACATTTGTAGTCGATCAGCAAGCACCTGAATCCATCTTCTTAGAAAAGTATTACGCTTGATGAATATGAACAACGATGAATTCAAAGTTCCATATGGTCGTCTCGCAAACGGGGAGCTTGTCAAACCAACCGAAGCAAATAAGACGGGACGATATTTTTGCCCAGGATGCAGTTGAGAGTTAATTTTGAAGTCAGGTAGCGTTTTATCTGCACACTTTGCTCACAAGGCTGAGGGTTCTTGCACTGGGGAGTCAGTTCTGCATAAAACTGCTAAAGCATTGCTTGTGCAAACTGTGCGGCAGCACATAAAAGCACCGTTGATCGCTTTAATCTGTATTTGTGAAAAATGTCGGAAATCTTTTGTAAAAAAATTACCTTCCAATGCTTTCGAAGATGCCTTTGAAGAAGTGAAAGTTGGCAAAAGAATCTGTGATGTTGTGACTTGCAAAAATGGCGAGGCTAACCTAGCAATTGAGGTGTTAGCCACCCATGCTGTAGATGAGATGAAGGCAAGCGATTTAGACATACGTTGGATTGAACTTGCAGCAAGCGATGTGATTGCCAGTCCACACATTTGGAGACCCGTACAGCGCAATCTAAAACCTCAAACTTGTCCATCGTGTGTAACGCTGCAAAGTGAATTAAAAAACTTGCAACTAGAAAATGGATTGGAAGAACACCCTGCGGCAAGCTATGCCACAGCACCATATACACCATATCTTGTGGCCAAGGATACATGCTTTGCATGTAAAAAAACTGTGCCTGTTTATTGGTGGGAGGGTGTGCCGTTTTGCCAGCAACCACCACCAGAGCCAAGGCCGAGGACGCTACAGCTTCGCTACTCGAAAACATACGGCGGAAAGTATTGGATGAATACCTGCGCAGCCTGTGGTGCGCCATCGGGAGATAATTTTTTATTCCTAAAGCCGGGGGCTCCATTTCAACATTTACCATTAGTTGAAACAAGCGAAATGAGGGCCGCTAGATCGCGACAAGGATCAGAGAAGATTAATCACATGTTGCGACATTTTTAGCTGATGGCTTTTTGTCGCAGCGCACATCAGTGCGCCTTTTCCCAGTTCTCGCCCACCCCAATTTCAGCCAGCAAAGGCACTTTAAGCTGTGCCACGCCCGCCATCAAACGCGGAATCTCCACCCGCACCCAATCCACCTCATCTGCGGGCACTTCAAACACCAGTTCGTCATGCACCTGCATGATCATTTTGGTTTTGCGGTTTTCGCTGTCCAGTACATCCAGCACCTTGTTCATGCTGAGCTTGATGAGGTCAGCGGCTGTACCCTGCATGGGTGCGTTGATGGCGGCGCGCTCTGCGCCTTTTTGGCGGGGGCCGTTGGGGGAGTTGATTTCTGGCAGGTACAGGCGGCGGCCAAAAACGGTTTCAACGTAGCCTTTGCTTTTGGCCGACAGGCGCGTTTCATCCATGTAGTTTTTAACGCCGGGGTAACGCTGAAAATATTTGTCGATGTAGGCCGCTGCGGCCTTGGTTTCGATACCCAAATTCTTCGCCAGGCCAAAACTGCTCATGCCGTAAATCAAACCAAAGTTGATCACCTTGGCGTAGCGGCGCTGCTCGCTGCTCACCTCGTCCACCGCCACGCCAAACACCTCGGCTGCCGTGGCGCGGTGCACGTCGATGCCGTCAGTAAACGCTTTGAGCAGCGCTGCGTCCTCGCTGATGTGCGCCATGATGCGCAGCTCGATTTGTGAATAGTCGGCGCTGGCAATCACGCTGCCACTAGGTGCCACAAACGCCTCTCGCACGCGGCGGCCTTCAGCGGTTTTGACCGGAATATTTTGCAGGTTGGGGTCATTGCTGCTTAAGCGGCCTGTGACGGCCACGGCTTGCGCGTAGTGGGTGTGTACGCGGCCTGTGCGCGGCAGCGCGAGTTGTGCCAGTTTGTCGGTGTAGGTGCCTTTGAGTTTTGACAGGCTGCGGTGCTCCAGCAGCTTGGCGGGCAGCGGGTAATCTTCGGCCAGTTTTTCGAGCACTTCTTCGTCGGTACTGCGTGCACCGCTGGGTGTTTTTTTAACAACGGGCATACCCAGTTTGTCAAAGAAAATCTCACCCAACTGTTTGGGGCTACCGAGGTTAAAGGGTTGGCCTGCGATCTCGTAGGCTTCGGTTTCTAACTGCACCAGGCGCAGCCCCAGCTCGCCGCTTTGTTTGGCCAGCATGGGGCCGTCTATCAGCACGCCGTTGCGCTCGATTCGGTACAGGCTTTCGCTGCTTTTGATTTCAAGTTCATAAATGAACCGCAGCTTGTCTATCGCCTGCAATTGCGGCCACAGCACCTTGTGCACGCTAAGGGTCTGGTCTGCGTCTTCGCATGAATATTCGGCAGCCTTGGCAATATCGACCTGGTTGAATTTGATTTGATGCGCGCCCTTGCCGCACAGGTCTTCAAAGGTGATACCGCTTCGGCCCAGGTGCCGCTCGGCCAGGCTGCTCAGGCCGTGCGGTTTGTTGACCTCCAGCACATAGCTTTGCAGCATGGTGTCGTGCGCGTAGCCTTGCACCTCAACGCCGTGGTTGGCAAACACATGGCGGTCGTATTTGATGTGCTGGCCGAGTTTGTGTTTGGTGGGGTCTTCAAGCCACGGCTTGAGCTTGACCAGCACGTCGTCACGTGGCAACTGAGTAGGCGCGTCGGGGTAGTCGTGGGTTAACGGAATGTAGGCAGCCTCACCCGGCGTGATAGAAAAGCTGATACCGACAATCTCGGCACGCATCTCGTCAAGCGACGTGGTTTCGGTGTCCAAAGCCACCAGATCAGCCGCTTGCAACTTGGCCAGCCAGGTGTCAAACGCTTCCCAGGTGAAGATGGTGTCAAAGACCAGGGTGCTGGGCTGCTTGGGAACGACTGCTACGGCTTCGGGCTCGTCAAACAGGCCTGGTTCGGATTTAACTACCGGCTTTTCTGCCGCAACAACGGGCGCAGCGCTTTCAAGCGACCTGACCAGCCCTTTAAACCCATATTTCTCATAAAAAAGAGCCAGAGCCTCCTGTTTCTGGGCGGCAATAGCTATTGATTCCATAGCAGGCAAGCCACTGACATATGCCGCCAGATCACAATCTTTTTTAATTGTCACCAGCGCTTTGCCTTGCGGCAACCAATCCAGCGAGGCGCGCAGGTTATCGCCCACCACGCCTTTGATATCCGCCGCATGCGCCACCAGGTTGTCGAGCGAGCCGTATTCCAGCAGCCATTTAACGGCCGTTTTTGGCCCGCACTTGGGCACACCCGGCACGTTGTCCACGGTGTCGCCCACCAACGCCTGGTAATCCACCATCAGGCGCGGCGGCACGCCAAATTCAGCCTCTACGCCCGCCAGGTCACGGCGCTTGTTGTTCATGGTGTCAATCACCGTGATGTGCTCGTCCACCAGTTGGCTCAGGTCTTTGTCGCCACTTGAAATGATGACTTCAATGCCCTGCCTTGACGCCATGCAGGCCAGTGTCCCAATCACGTCGTCAGCCTCCACACCCGGCACGGTCAGCACGGGCCAGCCCATTAAGGCCACCACTTCATGCACCGGCTCAATCTGGCTGCGTAAATCAGGCGGCATGGGCGAGCGGGTGGCCTTGTAGGCCAGGTACATGTCGTCGCGAAACGTCGGGCCTTTGGCATCAAACACGCAGGCGGCATAGTCGGCGCGGTGGTCTTTGCGCAGCTTTTGCAGCATGTTGACCATGCCGCGTATGGCACCCGTAGCGGGGCTGCTGGGGTCAGCCGGGTTGGCGCGCAGGTCGGGCATGGCATGAAAAGCGCGGTACAGGTAGCTGGAGCCATCTACCAGCAGCAGGGTCTTTTTTTGGGGCGGGGTGTCAGTGTGGGTGTCAGTAGTCATGCTGTGCGATTGTCGGGGATTTGCGGGAGATACAGGCCAGGGAGTTTTTGAAGCTTTAATACGGCCATCAAGCCGGGGGGCGAGCCTACAATACGGGCATGAATCACGTTTTGCCATCCTCCCCCCGCGTCGCAGTTTTTGCCTTGTTGCTCACGCTGGTGGCAGCGGCAAGCGCGCAAACAGCAGCGCCTGCACTTGCCGAAGTACCCGATGCGGCAAATGCCACGCCAAACACCCGTTCATTGCCGCAAAAAAACACCGAGCACATCCGCACCGAAGATGCCGGCACACGCATCGACGAAGTGCGCATCGGCGGGGAAACGCAAAGCATCACCGTGCAACCCAAAACAGGCAGCCGCGTACCGGCTTACGAAGTACGCCCGTCCAACACCACCAAAGGCAGTGCGCCCGCAGCGTCTACCGGCGGCACGACGGGTTCGCGCGTCTGGAACGTGGTGGACTTTTAAGCGCACGCGCGTCGTTTTTCAGGACTTATTTCAGGCATGGCCGTTTATACCGAAGTCTCGTTTGACGAGGCCTCTGACTTCTTGCAGGCGCTCGACCTGGGCCCGTTGCAAACCCTCAAGGCCTGCGCAGGCGGCATCGAAAACACCAATTACTTTGTCGATACAGAGCGCGGTGACTATGTGCTGACGCTGTTTGAACGCCTGACGTTCGAACAACTGCCGTTTTACCTGCACCTGATGAAGCACCTGGCAGAACGCGGCATTCCCGTGCCTGACCCGGCACCTGGCAAAGACGGCAATATCTTGCACAGCCTGAAGGCCAAACCCGCCGCTGTGGTTAACAAGCTGCGCGGCAGCAGCGAGCTGTTGCCTCTTGAGACCCACTGCGCGCGCGTGGGCGAAAACCTGGCTCACATGCACCTGGCCGGACGCGACTTTCCCATGCACCAACCCAATTTGCGCGGGCTGCCATGGTGGAACAGCATACTGCCCACTGTATTGCCACACGTCACGCCAGACCAGCGCAGCCTGCTGCTCAGCGAGCTGGCCTACCAGAACCACATTGCCGCATCGTCTGCATATGCAGCCCTCCCGTCAGGCGTGATACACGCTGACCTGTTTCGCGACAACGTGATGTTTGACGACGGCCAGTTGACTGGTTTTTTTGATTTTTACTTTGCCGGCTGCGACACGTTTTTGTTTGACATCGGTGTGTGCCTGAACGACTGGTGCATTGACCTGCCCACGGGCCAGCACGACGCCGCACGGGCCGATGCGTTTTTGGCGGCTTACCAGTCAGTGCGCCCCTTGGGCATGCAAGAACGCGCCCTGTTGCCCGCGATGGCGCGCGCTGGCGCTCTGCGCTTTTGGATATCGCGGCTGTGGGACTTTTATTTACCGCGCGAAGCCAGCTTACTCAAGGCGCATGACCCCAGTCATTTCGAGCGCGTTTTGCGTCAGCGGCTGGCTCATCCACTCCAGCTGATCGCCTGACGTCGGCTGCGCGGGAAAAAATCACGGTAATGACCGTTTTTATTTCCCCAAGCCTGCGTTGCTATTGATTTTTTTGAACTTACGATCTGTTTTTCTGCCCTAACCAGGGCCTTCACCTTATGAAACTCAATATTGTTCCCGCTCGCACAGGCTTGACTTGGGTCAAGCTCGGCTTCAAAACGTTTTTGCAGCAGCCGCTCGCCATGTCTGGCTTGTTCTTCATGTTCATGGCCCTGTTGTCGGTTGCGTCCCTGTTGCCATTTGTGGGCGCGGCCCTGGCCTTGGGCCTGCTGCCTGCCGCTACGCTGGGCCTGATGGCTGCCACGCAAGAGGCCACCAAAGGCAAGTTCCCCATGCCATCGATTTTGATCAGCGCTTTTCGCGCTGGGCAGCAGCGCCTCAAAGCCATGCTGACACTGGGCGCACTTTATGCCGCAGGTTTTTTGGCCATCATGGCGATTGCCAGCCTGATTGATGGCGGTCAGTTTGCCAGGCTGTATTTGATTGGCGGCAAGATCACCGAAGAACTGGTGATACAGAGCGAATTTCAGGCAGCGATGTGGATCACGCTGGCACTTTATCTGCCGCTGTCGCTGATGTTTTGGCATGCGCCAGCGCTGGTGCACTGGCATGGCATCACGCCTGTCAAAAGCCTGTTTTTCAGTTTTATGGCCTGCTATAAAAACTTTGGCGCCTTCACGGTGTACGGCCTGGTGTGGATGGGTATTTTCATGCTGGCGCTGCTGGCTGTCACTGTCGTTGCCGCGCTGCTGGGCAGCCCCGCATTTGCAGGCGTAGCGATGTTTCCCATCGCTTTGGTGATGTTCGCCATGTTCTTTACCTCGATTTACTTCACGTTTCGTGATAGCTTTGACGAAACCTCAACCGATATGTTGCCCGCCAACCCATCAACTTCAGGAGACGCACCATGACACAGCACACCCTTCAAGGCCGGCTTGAGAAAGAAGTCACCTGGTTTCAACGCCGTGATGTCCTGTCGGCCGCAGCAGCCTGGGTGGCCATGGGCGGCTTGCCTGCGGCCATGGCCCAGCAGCGCAGCAACGTGGTGCAGCAGACGGGTGATGCGCTGCTCAATGGCAGCCGCTTGCTACCAGGCCAAACCGTTCAAACGGGTGACCAGCTTCAAACCGGGCCCGGCTCCAGCCTGATTTTTGTAATGGGCAATGCGTCGTTTCTGGTACGTCAAAATTCGATGATGACGGTCGAGCGCGGAGCCACGCTGAACGCCGTCAGCCTGCTGCGTATCGTGACTGGGGCTGTCGCCAGCATATGGAATAAGGGTGGCAGCCGCTCGATTGTCACGCCCACCCTAACGGCGGGCATACGCGGTACAGGGGTCTACACCGAGGTCAGGCCTGAGCAGGACAGCCGCACCTATTTTTGCAATTGCTACGGCACGGTGGACTTGAACGCTGGCGGTAGCAAAAGAGTGTCTGAAGCCCAGTACCACCAGTCGTTCTGGGCAGAGCCTCTGCCCAACAAAGACGGCAGCCGCCTGACCCCCACAGGCTACCTGAACCACACCGACGAAGAGCAGGAATTTTTAGCCGGCCTGATCAATCAGCGCACCTACTGGCAAATCGCGGGGCGCAAGGGCAATGCGGACGGCAGCGGCACGATGGAATACAAATAGGCAGACTGAACGACCTCGACAAGCTATACAACCGTCAGCTTTGCCACACTCAGCGCCAGCCACTTGACCCCATGCCGGGTGAAATTGATTTGCGCACGCGCATCATCGCCACTGCCTTCCAGCATCAACACTTTGCCTTCGCCAAACTTGGCGTGAAACACGTTGATGCCCATTTTGATACCGTGAGCGGGCGCATCGCGTTGCGGTGGCACGGCGGGGTTAGCAAACCGTTCTGAAGCCCCTTTTTGGGAAGAAAAAACACTGCTAGCCCAATTTTTACGGGCGCCAGCAGCTCCTGAATGTGTAGCATCTCCCCACGGGTTGCTACCCATACTGAGGCCTGATGCAAAGCCATGGTTCTTCGGCGTGATCCATTTCAAAGCCGCTTCGGGCAGCTCGTCAAAAAACCGGCTTTTCAGGTTGTAGCGCGTCTGGCCGTGCCGCATGCGGGTTTGTGAATGGCTCAGGTACAGGCGCTTGCGCGCGCGCGTGATGGCGACATACATCAGGCGGCGTTCTTCTTCAATGCCGCCCGTCTCCGTCAATGAATTTTCATGCGGAAAGATGCCGTCTTCCAGCCCGGTGATAAACACACAATCAAACTCCAGCCCTTTGGACGAATGCACGGTCATGAGTTGCACCGCGTCTTGGCCGGCCTTGGCCTGGTTATCGCCCGATTCAAGTGCGGCGTGGGTCAGAAAGGCGACCAGTGGACTGAGGGTTTCGCCTGTTTCAAAATCGGGCGCTAAAAATTCTGGCGCGGGGTTGTCGAGCACATTCGCATCCAGACCTTGACTGGCGGGTGACTGTGTCAATGCCGAGTTTGTGGATGCGCCAAGCTCATCCACAGGCAGCGCCACCGCATCACGCCCAAAGCCCTCTTGCCCGACAAATGACTCCGCAGCATTCACCAGTTCGGCCAAGTTCTCCAGCCTGTCCTGGCCTTCCCGGTCCAGTTTGTAGTGCTCCTCTAACCCGCTGTGCGTGAGCACCAGCTCAATGATTTCACGTAGCGTGCTGCCCGTGGTTTGCTCGCGCATCACATCAATTTTGGCCACAAACGCGCCAATATTCGTACCCGCTTTGCCGCCAACAGCGCTCACGGCATCGTGCAGCGAACAGCCTGAGGCTTTGGCAATGTCTTGCAGTTGCTCAATGCTGCGCGCGCCAATACCGCGCGGCGGAAAGTTAACCACCCGCATAAAGCTGGTGTCGTCGTTCGGGTTCTCCAGCAGGCGCAAATACGCCAGCGCGTGCTTGATCTCGGCGCGTTCAAAAAATCGTAGCCCACCGTAAACACGGTAGGGCACGGCAGCATTAAACAGTGCCGTTTCCATCACCCGGCTTTGTGCGTTGCTGCGGTACAGCAGCGCAATTTCTTTGCGCTCCGTGCCGTCTCGCACGAGCTGCTTGACTTCATCAACAAACCAATTCGCCTCGGCAAAATCGCTGGGTGATTCATGCACCCGCACCGGCTCGCCCGGCCCGGCCTCGGTGCGCAGGTTTTTACCCAGGCGCTTGGTGTTGTGGCTGATCAGCGCGTTGGCTGAATCGAGAATGTTGCCAAAGCTGCGGTAGTTGCGCTCCAGTTTTATCTGGTGGGTGACGGCAAATTCACGCACAAAATCAGCCATGTTGCCGACCCGTGCGCCCCTGAAGGCGTAGATGCTTTGGTCGTCGTCGCCCACCGCAATCACTGAGCCGCCTTGCATCGTCGGCAACTCACCTTCTGCGCCCTGCCCAGCCAGCATTTTGATCCACGCGTATTGCAGCTTGTTGGTGTCCTGAAACTCGTCAATCAAAATATGCCTGAAGCGCCGCTGGTAGTGTTCACGTATCGGTGCGTTGTCTCTCAATAGCTCGTAGCTGCGCAGCATCAGCTCGCCAAAGTCGACCACGCCTTCGCGTTGACATTGCTCTTCATACAGCGCGTAAATTTCAATCTTCTTGCGCATTTCTTCGTCACGCACCGGCACGTCTTTAGGCCGCTGGCCGTCTTCTTTGCAGCCTGCAATAAAGTACATGAGTTGCTTGGGCGGAAAGCGTTCATCGTCAATGTTGAACTGCTTGCACAAGCGCTTGATGCTCGACAGCTGGTCTTGCGTGTCCAGAATCTGGAAGGTTGATGGCAAATTGGCCAGCTTGTAATGCGCCCGCAAAAACCGGTTGCACAGGCCGTGAAAGGTGCCAATCCACATGCCGCGCACATTGACGGGCAGCATGCTGGTCAGCCGCAGCATCATTTCTTTGGCGGCCTTGTTGGTAAACGTGACCGCCAAAATACCGCCGGGCGACACTTGAGAGGTTTGCAGCAGCCAGGCGATGCGTGTCGTCAATACCCGGGTCTTGCCCGAGCCAGCCCCCGCCAGAATCAGCGCATGGGTGGCTGGCAGCGTCACAGCGGCCAATTGCTCGGGGTTGAGGTTATTAAGAAGAGGAGATGTAGGCGCGGAGTCAAAAAGCATGGGGTATTGTAGAAAGGTGCTGGAAAGCGTCTGGAATCACTCAAAAAGGCCGTTTTCAGGCATCATTTAGGCCTGTAGCCCAATAAATTCGGGCGTAAGAAGCTATTAAAATTATAGCGCCTGCAACTGACCCGCATCAGCTTTCATCCGCGCTTGCAGGCAGCGCGAGCGTATCCAGCGCACCGAGTGCAGCAGCTTGCTCGTGGGCGTCCAGGAAATCAGTGCTTCGCATCCGCAACTTGAGCATCGGTAACGACACCAGCCCTGCCGCGATACCCGCACGCACCCAGCGCAGGTCGCGTGGCTCAGCGCGTGCCAGTTTGGACACAGCTGCGTCGTTGGGCTCCAAGAAATGCGCTGTAACGCCACTGCGCGCCATACGAATCAGCCGCTGCTGCCAACCGTCAGGCAGCGTCGGCAGCTTGGGTGAAACGGGGTCGAGGTAAATGCCGTGCAGGCGGTGGTAGGCGCTGCCCTCACCCAGTTTTCCCTGCAAATCAAACACTCTGGGCGGGTCTGCCAGCGTATAGCAATCGGCATCAATCGATACCGTCATGCCCGCTGGAATGGCGGACACCTCAGACATGCCAAGCACCGACACACTGCCGACCACCACATAGTCAGCATGGCCACATTCAGCGTGCGCGGCGGCCAGCAAGTCAAACAGGGCGGATGCGTTCATACATGCGGATTCCGGTTTCGAATAGAAGCGAGAACAAGGCGTGAAGCCGCAGGCAGTGCTGTAGCACGATCAGGCAAAGCAACGCGGTTATCGCTTCTATTGGGAATCGGAATAAAGGGCGAGTTTTGCCGCATGGCATTGCCCCAGCCCGCCGCATCAGAACACATGCGCTGCACCAGTTGCTTGAGCGGCAAGGCCAACCATTGCCGCCAGCGGGCAATGTAGTCAGCGCTGCACAACTGCCCGGCCTGCCAGCGGTCTACCTCACGCGCTGCTGTAGCAAGCTGGCTGCGCTGCTCAGCAACGGTACTGCACAGCAGCGCAATGCCCAAGGCCTGATGCGCCATCAAGCGCTGCTTTTCGACCTGCTGCTGGGCGGCACGCGCGGCGCGGCGTTCATCAAAATGGCTTTGCCGAGCCAGCCAATCGGGTGGCACCAAGGCGGCCACCAGCTTGCCATGCCGCTCAATGCCCTGCGGCGCAGAGGCGGCCAGCGCCAGAATTTCGCCAAAGTTTTGTTTGACGCGGGAAGCTGCGACTGTGTTCATGGTGCTATTTTAGACAAAATTTAAATTTTGGACAATCTTTTTAGTGAATGGGTGATGCTGCTCAGGCGCTTGAGCGCACGGCAGATTTATAGTCAAACAAAACCATGGCGGAATTTTTATGCTTTGCCTTTCCATACTGATGCCCATACCGCCGTTAACCTTGCTGCTAGCCCTATTCCTGGGAACACCAGGCGCGCAGGCCCAGCCACTGGCACCCAGCTTCTGCGCCAGTGACGGCCAGCCGCGCCCCGCGCAATTGCTGGAGCGCTTTATCAACGCCGACTGTGACAGTTGCTGGCAAGACCCAGCCACGCCCAAAGCAAGCGCTGGCCAGGCGGTGCTGGACTGGGTAGTGCCCAACGATACGGGCAGCAAAGGCGAAGATGCACCCCTGTCAGCCGTCGCCAACCGTGACGGCTTGAACCGGCTGCAAGCACTGGGCAAAAGCCTGCCAACGCTAACGCTGGTCAGCACCTTGACCGTCAAAACCCGCAGGGGCGCTACCCTGCGCGTCGCCCACGGCTTGCCTTTGTCAGGCTACATGGGGACGTCCATTGAATTAAAAGCCAGTCCAACAAGCACCAAGGCGCAGCCGGTGACGGCATGGCTGGTATTGGTTGAAACCTTGCCACAAGGCACTGAGGGCTCGCCTGTAGAGCGAAATTTGGTCAGAAATTCTATACAAATCAGGCTACAGCCCAATAAATTCGGGCGAAAGCAGCTATTAAATAAAGAGCGTTTTTTTGAATCACGGGTCATGAGCATTGCCAGCGGCGTGAACCCGGAACGGTTGCGGGTGATAGGCTGGATTGAAAATCAGGCGGGCCAGGTGGTGGTGGCCGCGCAGTCACGATGCCAGGTACCCGGTTAAGCGTCTAAAATCGGACACCGGGCCCAAGCGATTGCGTCCGGTTTTTTATTGTCTGAACCAAGTCAAAAGAAAAAACCGGGCATCTCCCAAGCGCCTTCTGTTCAACAGTTTTAAGGTTTGGGAATCATGGAAATATTTGACTACGACAACATCCTGCTGCTGCCGCGCAAATGCCGGGTTGACAGCAGGTCTGAATGCGATGCCGGGGTAGAGCTGGGCGGGCGTACTTTTCGCATCCCCGTGGTGCCGGCCAACATGAAGACCGTCATCAATGAAGACATCTGCGTGTGGATGGCGAAGAACGGTTACTTTTACGTGATGCACAGGTTTGACCTGGACAACCTGGCATTCGTCAAAGCGATGAAGGCAAAAGGCGTGTACGCGTCAATATCGCTGGGCGTAAAAAAACCTGACTACGACACGGTTGACCAGATGGTAGCTTTGGGTTTGGTGCCCGAATACATCACCATCGACATTGCCCACGGCCATGCCGACAGCGTGCAAAAAATGATTGGCTACATCAAGCAAAAACTGCCCACCGCATTCGTGATTGCAGGCAACGTAGCTACGCCCGAAGCGGTAATTGACCTGGAAAACTGGGGCGCTGACGCCACCAAAGTCGGCATTGGCCCCGGCAAGGTCTGCATCACCAAAATGAAAACCGGTTTTGGCACCGGCGGCTGGCAGTTGTCGGCGCTGAAGTGGTGCGCGCGCGTGGCCACCAAGCCCATCATTGCGGATGGCGGCATACGCGAGCATGGCGACATTGCCAAGTCAATTCGCTTTGGCGCGACGATGGTGATGATCGGCTCCATGCTGGCAGGCCTGGAGGAAAGCCCCGGCAAAACCGTTGAGGTCGATGGGCAACTCTTCAAAGAATATTACGGCAGCGCATCAGACTTCAACAAGGGAGAGTACAAGCACGTTGAAGGCAAGCGCATTCTGGAGCCCGTCAAAGGCACGCTGGCAGATACGCTGCGCGAGATGGAAGAAGACATTCAAAGCGCCATCAGCTATGCGGGTGGCAAAAAGCTGATGGATATTCGCAAGGTGAATTACGTGACGCTGGGTGGGGACAACGCGGGTGAGCATTTGCTGATGTAGTTCTGTTTTGATGAAACAATTGCTTCAACTCCCGGAGGACGAAAATTCAAAATGTCAACGAACAACGCATATCAAGCATTGCTCCGGGGTAAGGTCAGGGCTGTAATAGCGGAAGCGAAAGCCGCCGCAGCCTTTTCTCACCAGGGTGTGAAGGGTACCGTTCTTGAGATTCTTATCAGTAAGCTTTTCAAACCGTTTCTACCGGCAGATATCGGAGTAGGTACGGGCCAAATCATCGACAGCTACGGCACCCCGCTGTCCCCTCAAATTGACATTATTCTTTACGATAAATCCATTCTTCCACCGATATTGATGGATGAACGGTTAGGTATATTTCCAATTGAGTCAGTTTTGTACACGATAGAGGTCAAGACGACCCTCAATGCTACTGAGCTGGCCTCTGCCCACGTGGCGGCTGAAAAGATTAGTAAGTTCGGCTATCTACCCGGCCTTAAGGATGAGCAAGGTAATCAAAAAAATCACTCAATTGAGAAGGCTAGATCGGTTGTTTTAGCACTACGCTCAGACCTGTCTGGATCGGGAATTACAGAGGCGCAGAGGTACAAAAATTTTTATGGTGAAAGTAACGCCCACCTGCGAGCCATTTGTGTGATTGGGCACGAGTATTGGTACGACGATGGAGAAGATTGGATCGGCTGCCAGCATGCAGAAGAGTTCGATGAAGTTCTAGCGTTTATAGGTGGCGTTACGAATACCTATAAAGAGGTCAGTAAAAGTCGCCACAATCCTTTGCTAGGCAACTACGTAGTGCCAGAAATCTCATCATTTAAAACGATTCAATCCAGAAAAGTTGCGCGCGTTCCAATTACTTGTGCGGACTGCGGAAAAGAGGCAATGTTCAAACCTTCAGTGGGCAAGATGGACTTAGTGGTCAATGGCACCATAAGCAACTCTGACCCTTGTCCAGAATGCGGAGGGAAAATGAGTTCTGTGATCGGGACTTACAAGTTCGTAAAAGGGGAGCTTGCTGAGGCAGAAGGCCAGTTGATCAATCAGGCTATTGTTAAGGTTTGAGCTATCCCCTTCTACGCGATAAGCCTGTAGGTCGGGTTAGCAAAGAGTAACCCGACATCACCCCGAGATCAACTCATCCGTCGGGTTACGCTTCGCTGACCTGACCTAAATTTTTTGACCTCAGGGTGTGACTCGCTGTCAAGCAGCCCACTTGATTTCACGCAGCAAAATGCCAACAGCGGCGAGTGCAAACTCCGCATCGTCTTCAGTTACGTCACGGCTGCCTCGTTCCTCTTGCACATTCGGCTTTCCACGTGCATGCAGCCGTGCCAAGGCCTTGCTGACACCTTGCGTTACCGCCGTTGCCTCACCATCCAACTCTGTAGCTAGTTTTGCTAAATCTTTTTTGCGCAAATCAGGCGCATTGCGCTGCTCCGCCAACCATGTCCCCAACGCCCACTGCGCCGCATCCTTGGCACGATCAACGATTGACTCGGCACCAGCACGATATGCCGCCTCGGCCAATTTCGCCAAAGTCTCTTTTACTTTCCCCAACTGTTCAGAAGGTACCTTGCTTTCATTGAGCTCAGGCAGAGTGCCAAAGCTTGATCTGGCGCGTAATGTCAGTAAGTCTTCTCCAGTCACTATGCGTTCGATGTCGACGACTTTCCATAAGGTGTAGGCGTCAACACTGCCCAAGGCCAGTAATGCATTCTTGAGTTTGTCACGCTCGGCCGCCATGAAATTGCTATCGAAACCGTGCAGTGAAACCTGAACCCTAGGGCCTGGCCCTTGAATGCTGGCATGCAGATGCACGTGCCACGGTTGCGGTTGTGTACCAGGTGTTTTGTAGAGTCGGCCACGCCGAATGCGTGTCACTGGATCAAATGAATCTTCCCTGAAAACGATCTTTGCTTGAAACAAATCAGCGCTTGCAGGCACACGACCAACATCAATTTCATCCACCATCAGGGTAGCCAGCGACAGCACCGGTGTAGGCCAAAGTCCGTAGCCGTAATTTGATTGCCCTTCGTAGACTAGTTTTGTATTGCCATCAATGCCAATCATCATGGTGTAAACGCCTTTATAAGAGTGGACTGGCGTAACGCCTGCGCGAGGGATATTCGGGTTACCTCAGATTCCAATTAATCGCAGCTTGATGCAAAGGAAGCGAAATCTCTAAGGTTGCAATTTGCAACCTTACACGCAGCTGGCGTGGATGGCAAGCCGGGGCGCGGGCGTTACAGCAAATATCTGCCGATGGCCTTCACCGAGCATGGGGCGATTTTGAGAAGACTCAAAAAGAATCTAGATTTGCTATATTTTTAAGAGCTTTTCACGCATGTATTCATTGGCTTACAGCCTTAAATAGCATCTAAAAATGGTGCATTAAACGCTATGCAGCCGCAATAAGTTGCTGTGCCAACTGATGCAGTCGGTGCGCTGGATTCAACAACGCATCCAGCACGCTGAAGTGATGCAGCCCCGGCAGTTCCTCACACACAGGCACTACTTTTTTACCCCAGGCTTGTTGAATCATCTGGTTGTGCCGCAAAAACTCAGCGCTCTCAATGCCGCCTGCCACGCTGTACAGCGTGCGGTTACGCGGTGCGGGTAAGAAGGCAGGGCTGGCTTTGCGCACCTGTGCTGGCGTCAGCTTCAGTGAGTCCTTCACATTCGGCGCGTGGCGCAGCGGCTCCAGGTCGTACAAGCCTGAAATCGACAGCGCGTTCTTCACCAGATCAGCCGGTAAATCTGCTGCTGAATTGGCGGAATAGGCCTTCCACACACATGCCAACATCATGGCCGCCAGGTGCCCGCCTGCCGAATGGCCCACCACGGTAATGCGCTTGGGGTTGCCGCCGTACTGGGCAATGTTGCGGTGGACCCAGGCCAGCGCCCGCACCATTTGCATCGTGATCTCAGGAATCGTCACTGCCGGGCACAAGTCGTAGTTCACCACCACCACACAAGCGCCTTGTGCCGTGAAGGCAGGTGCCACAAACGAATGGTCTGCCTTGTCAAGCGAGCGCCAATAGCCGCCGTGGATAAACACCACCACAGGCGCATCTTTGGCAGCGCCTGCAAACACATCGAGCTTTTCACCCGGCGCACTGCCATAGGCCACATCAAGCGTGCAAGGCTGGCTGCCTCTAACGGCTTTTGAGGCTTGCACCCAGTTGTCAAAGTAGGTGGCGTAGTCGGGCACCAGCGTGCGGTTGTTGTACATGCTGTCCAGCCATGCGGGGTCGAATTTGAGCATACCGGGTTCCTGAAAAGTGACGGCGAAGGTTTAAATTGCCGCAATCTTGGCACAGTTAGCAGGGATCACCAGAAATCAGGGTAAACCCTATTAATCAAACCTCAACTTTATCGTATTCTGTATACAGAGTTTAACCATGCCATCAAATCTCATCAAAATTGAATCCGCGCCTGACCTGGTAGACCAGGTCTATGGCAGCTTGCTGGACGCGATAAGCGAAGGCTCACTGGCACCAGGCGCGCGCATCATGCAAGAAGACCTCGCCGAGCAGTTGGCTGTGTCACGCCAGCCGGTGCTACAGGCACTACGGCTGCTGCGCAAAGATGGTTTTGTGCTGGATGCGCCTGGCCGTGGCGTGCTGGTGGCCCCGCTGGACGTGACGACGCTGGTGCAGATTTATCAGGTGCGCAGCACGCTGGACGCGCTGGCCGCCAGACTGGCAGCGCAGTCGCGTTACGTGATGGATGCACAGCTCATCACCCAAGGCCGCTTGGCCGCGCGCGGCTCAGACATCAAAGCCATGATGACCGCTGATGTCGCCTTTCACGCCGCCATTTATGCCGCTTCTGGCAACCCACTGATTGCACAAACCGCGCAAATACATTGGCACCACATTCGCCGCGCCATGGGGGCGGTGCTGCAACTGTCTACCATGCGTGAATCCATCTGGGACGAGCACGAAGCGATTGCCAACGCCATCGCACGCGGTGAGGCCGCCAAAGCCGAAACCCTGATACGCCAGCACGGCGAAGACGCGGGCCGCAACTTGGCCCATTTGCTCACCAAAGCCCTTGTTAGAAATTCTTAGTCACCCGCTCCCCGACCTGTTAATCCAACCCTTTAGGAGACAAATCATGAACCTGACCCCTGACCAACTCGCCCAATTTGACCGTGACGGCTACCTGTTTTTCCCAGGCCACTTCACACCCGAAGAAACCCAAAACCTGACCGATGCGGTGCCCGAGCTTTACTCGCGCTACGAGGACTACAACATTCGCGAAAAAGGCAAAGACGCGGTACGCACCAACTTTGCTGCCCATATGTATAGCGAGCCGTTTGCCAAGCTGGCCCGGCACCCGCGCATGATCGAGCCAGTAGAAAGCCTGCTGGGTGAAAAGCTTTACATGCACCAGTTCAAAATCAACGGCAAGATGGCCTTTGAAGGTGACGTATGGCAATGGCACCAGGACTACGGCACCTGGCTGAATGACGACCACATGCCAACTGAGCGCGCCATGAACATCGCTATTTTCTTGGACGACGTGACCGAGCACAACGGCCCGCTGATGTTTATCCCTGGCAGCCACAAAAAAGGCGTGGTCGATGCCAAGCATGACCTGACCACCACCAGCTACCCGCTGTGGACGGTCGATAACAACCTGATTCGCCAGTTGGTACAAAGAGCCGGTGGCAAAGAAGGCGGCATCGTCAGCCCCAAAGGCCCGGCCGGTTCGATGATCGTGTTCCATTCTTGCCTGGTGCATGCGTCCGGCAGCAACCTGTCACCGTTTGACCGGGTCAGCGTGTACCTGAGCCTGTGCGCGGTGAGCAACCACATTCGTCGCCACAAACGCCCGGAATACATTGCGCACCGGGACTTCACGCCGATCGATTGCCTGCCGGACGATTGTTTGTTGAAAGACTACCCGGTTGATTTGCCGTGGAAAGATGGCGTGCCAGCCAGTGCCCTGCAAACGTCTGTGGATGAATTAAAACTCGCAGCCTAAAACCATTCACCGCAGAGGCGCAGATAGCGCAGAAGTTCGCAGAGAAAGAAAATCGAAATTCCTCGGCGGTCCTCTGCGTTCTCTGCGCCTTTGCGGTAAAACTGACTGAAATTTATGAACCTTTACACAAAACTCCAACAACGCGCTCTTGACAAAAAACCCATCCGTATTGGCCTGATCGGTGCGGGCAAATTCGGCTCCATGTATCTGGCGCAAATCCCCAAAACGCCCGGTGTGCATCTGGTGGCAATTGCCGACCTGTCGCCCGATGCAGCGCGTACCAACCTTGCCCGTGTGGGGTGGAATCCACTGTTGACTCAAGCTGAATCTGCGCAAGCAGCTATAAAAACAGGAGCGACGTGGATCACCGACGACTGGCGCGCTGTGGTTACACATCCGCAAATCGACATCATTGTGGAATGCACCGGCAACCCTGTTGCAGCGGTTGAACATTGCCTGGCGGCCTTTGCACATGGCAAGCATGTGGTGAATGTGACCGTGGAGGCCGATGCATTTTGTGGGCCGCTGCTGGCGCGCAAGGCGGCGGACAAGGGCGTGGTTTATTCATTGGCGTTTGGCGACCAGCCTGCGCTGATTTGCGATTTGGTGGACTGGGCACGCACCTGCGGTTTCCCGGTTGTGGCGGCGGGTCGTGGCCATAAATGGTTGCCGCATTTTTCAGAAAGCACACCCGAGACGGTGTGGGGCAACTATGGCTTGACGCCCGAGCAAGCCGCACGCGGCGGGCTGAACCCGAAGATGTTCAACAGCTTTCTGGACGGTTCCAAGCCGTCGATTGAATGCACAGCGGTGGCCAACGCCACCGGTTTGACAGTGCCCAGCAACGGGCTGCTGTACCCACCCGCCAGCGTTGAAGACATTCCGTTTGTGACCAGGCCGATTAGCGATGGCGGCGTGCTGGAGCGCAAAGGCATGGTCGAGGTTATTTCATCGCTTGAAGCTGATGGCCGCAAAATCCCCTACGACATCCGCATGGGCGTGTGGGTGACGGTTGAGGCCGAAACCGACTACATCAAAAACTGCTTTGAAGAGTACAACGCCCACACCGACCCAAGCGGGCGCTACTTCACGCTTTACAAGCGCTGGCATTTGATCGGGCTTGAGGTAGGCGTATCGGTTGCCAGCGTGGCGCTGCGCGGTGAGCCTACAGGCGTGGCCACCTGCTGGAATGCCGACGTGGTAGCCACTGCCAAGCGTGACCTGAAACCCGGCGACATGCTGGATGGCGAAGGCGGCTACACGGTGTGGGGCAAGCTGTTACCCGCTGATACATCGATGCGCATGGGCGGTTTGCCACTCGGCCTGGCACACAACGTCAAGGTCGTACGTGCCGTCAAAAAAGGCCAAAGCCTGAGCTGGGCCGATGTGGCGATGGACACATCGACCGATGCCTACAAAGTGCGGCATGAGATGGAAACAATGTTTGCAACGCCCTTGCAGAAAGCTGCTTGAAAACGTTCATGAATATCACTGTATTGGGCATGGGCAACATGGGCCTGCCCATGAGCCAGCGGCTGTGCGCTACAGGCCATAGCGTCAACGTATGGAATCGCTCACCTGGCAAAACAGACAGTCTGGCTGCATTGGGGGCAGTCGTTCATCAACAAGCAAGCGAAGCCGTCAAAGGTGTAGACATCGTGGTCAGCATGCTGGAAAGCGGCCCGGTTGTTGAAGACGTGCTGTTTAACCAGGGGGTGGCTAAAGCGATGAGGCCTGGCGCGCTGTTCATCGACATGGCGTCCATCAAGCCGCGTGAAGCGCGCGACCATGCGGCGCGCCTGAGTGCATTAGGCATTGCGCATCTGGATGCGCCGGTGTCGGGCGGCGTATTAGGCGCTGAAGACGGCAAGCTGGTCATCATGGTGGGCGGTAAGGCTGAAGACTACGCGCGTGCACAAACAGTATTTCAGCACTTTGGACGCGCGACGCACGTAGGCCCACACGGCAGCGGCCAGCTCGCCAAACTGGCCAATCAAATGATTGTGGGTATCACGATTGGTGCCATCGCTGAAGCCCTGCTGTTTACAGCCCGGGGCGGCGCAGATATGGCGAAAGTCAAAGAAGCAATTACTGGTGGATTTGCCGACAGCCGTATTTTGCATGTGCACGGCCAGCGCATGGTGGAGCGCGACTTTACGCCGCGCGCCCGCATGAGCATTCAGCTCAAGGACATGCGCAACGCACTGGCAACGGCTGAAGAAATCGGCTTTGAGGCACCCGTCACAAAGCTGTTTGAAAAGCTCTATGCGGACGGTATTGAACACGGTTTGGCCGATCTTGATCACTCGGGTTTATTTGTCGAACTGGCACGCCGTAATGGCATGCATTGAGGAAATTAAGATGGATGATTTGCTGATCAAAGGTGCTTTGGTTTATGACGGTACGGGCAGCGAGCCTGCTATCAAAAACGTAGCTGTTCGCGCCGATAAAATAAGGGCTACAGGCCAAAATCTGCCTGAAAATGCACGTCAAATCATAGATGGCACGGGCTTGGCACTGATGCCAGGCATCATTGACAGCCACACCCATTTTGATGCACAGATCACCTGGGACGCAACACTAAAACCCTCCCCCGCACTGGGCGTGACAACCGCCGTGATTGGCAACTGCGGCTTTACCATTGCGCCGTGCAAACCTGCTGACCGCGACATGACCATGCGTAACCTGACACAGGTTGAAGGCATGTCGCTTGAGGTATTAAAAAGCGGTATCGACTGGGGCTTTGAAACTTTTGCCGAATATCTGGCTATGCTGCGCGGCAAGGGCTGTGTGGTCAATACCGCAGCCTACATTGGTCACTCATCCGTACGTACCTGGGTGATGGGTGCGGATGCATCCAGGCGCGAAGCAACGCCGCTTGAGATTGAACAGATGCAGACCATTGTGCGCGACGCGATGGCTGCAGGCGCTGTCGGCTTTGCCAGCAGCACCAGCCCGGCGCACAACGGTGAAGGCGGCTTGCCCATGCCGTCGCGCCTGGCCAGCAACGATGAAATGATGGCGCTGATTACCGCCATGGGTGAGCGCGGCAAAGGCGTGTACATGGTGACCAAGGGCGGGCAAATGCCTGTGCCGTTCTTGGAAGACATGGCCAGACAATCTGGTCGGCCAGTGATGATTGCCGCGCTGCTGCACAACAGCACCAACCCCGAGGCGGTTTTCAAAGACCTTGACAATATTGCCAGCGCCAACACACGCGGCCACCGCCTGATAGGCCAGGTGTCTTGCTGCCCCTTGACGATGGACTTCACCCTGGCATCGCCCTACCCTGTGGAAGGTTTGCAAAGCTGGAAGCCTGCCCTTGGCCTGCAAGGCGAGGCTCTGCTGGCCGTACTGAGAGACAAGGCGTTCAGGCAGTCAGTACGCGCGGAGATTGCAGCGCCTACGACTTTCCGCCTGTTCAACGGTGAGTGGGACAAAGTGCATGTCGTCGAATGCGCGCTGCCAACCAACGCCGCGCTAGAGCAGCGCACCGTGGCAGACATTGCAAAAGAACAGGCATGCGACCCGCTGGACCTGATGCTTGACCTGGCCTTGGCTGAAGACCTGCAAACCGTCTTCACCGCTCAGTTGCTAAACAGCGATGCTGATGCAGTGGGCCGCATGCTCAACCACCCGCACAGCATTGTGTCGCTGAGTGATGCAGGTGCGCACTTAACCTTTTTCAATGACGCTGGTTTTGGTCTGCACTTGCTCGGCCACTGGGTACGCGGGTTGAAAGCCATGAGCCTGCAAGAAGCCATTCGCCGCCTGACATCGCAACCCGCCAGCATCTTTGGCATGACGGATCGCGGCATCATTAAGGAAGGCATGGCCGCTGACCTGCTGCTGTTTGACCCCGCAACCGTTGGCCGTGGCCCCAAGCGCCGCGTGTTTGATTTGCCCGGTGGTGCGGCGCGGCTGACGACTGATGCGGTGGGCGTGCATGGCGTTTGGGTGAATGGTCAGCAAGTGGCTGACAACCAGGGCATGTTGGCTCAGCCGCCGCTGGCTGGCAAGTTATTGACGGAATTTGCTTCTTGATTCACAAGTTGTCATTGCGGGGGATGACAATAAAAAAACCGCTAAACATCATTGCGATGTGTAGCGGCTTTTTTGCGGACTGGCCGCAAAGATCATCTGGCTTGATCAGTCACGTGCAGCTTTTGAAAACTTGGCTGATTTCTTGGCGGCATCGCGCGGTACAAACACCTTGCCGGCTGGCTTGGCGAATGCTGGTTTTGCAAAAGCAGGCTTAGGCGCAAAGCCCTCGCCGCGTGCGGCGAACCCACTTTCGCGTGAAGCGAATCCATCACCGCGAGGTGCGAACGAACGCTCTTGGCGCGGCGCAAAGCTGCGCTGCTCTTGCGGTGCAAAGTTGCCACCGTTGTCATCACGGCGTGGGCCACGGTCATTGAAACCACTGCGGTCAGCGTAGCCACCTTGCGGCGCAGGACGGCCCTGGAAGTTGCCACCACGATCGTCACGATTTCCGCCGAAGCCGCCACGATCACTGCCGAAATTACGTTCACCACCACCGGCATTAAAGCCACCGCCAGCAGGCTTGCGACCAGCATAGCCACCACCGCCGCCGCCGCCGCCAAAGTTACTGCCAGAATGACCACGAGATCCACCACGGTCATCACGGCCACCAAAATTGCCGCGTGGGCGGTCAGACGTCGGTGCAAAGCGCTGCTGTGGCTCCAGACCAGCAATCACACTGGCTTTGAGGTTTTGCTGCGAATAATGTTCAATATCCTGAATCTTGCGGCGGTCACGAAACTCGGCAATCGTGATCGCATTGCCTTCACGGCCCGCACGGCCGGTACGGCCAATACGGTGAACGTAGTCTTCAGCCTTCATCGGCAAACCGTAGTTGATGACGTGGGTAATCGTCGGTACATCAAGGCCACGTGCAGCAACGTCGGTTGCCACCAAAATCTGAACCCGACCATCACGGAAAGCCATCAAGCGACGGTTGCGCAAGCCCTGGCCCAACGCGCCGTGCAGTGCCACAGCACTGAAGCCGTCTTGCACCAGGTCATTGGCCAGGCCGTCGCATTCGACCTGTGTGCAGGCGAACACAATGGATTGATTCATCGTGGTGTCGCGCAACAAATGGTCAAGCAGCTTGCGCTTGTGCGTCATGTTGTCAGCCCAGTGCAGCGACTGGGTAATCGACGCATGTTTTTCATGAGGCGAGTCAATCTCAACCCGCTGCGGCTGGCGCATCACGCGCGTGGCCAGTTGCATGATGCGCGGCGCAAACGTGGCGCTGAACATCATGGTTTGCTTGCGTTCAATGGTGAGCTGGTTGACTTCGGTCAGGTCATCGGCAAAGCCGAGGTCGAGCATGCGGTCAGCCTCGTCAACCACCAGGAATTGAACCTGGTCGAGTTTGATTTGCATGCTGCGCTGCAAGTCAAGCAAACGGCCCGGCGTGGCAACCACCAGGTTGGCGTTTTGCAACTTGGCAATTTGCAACTGGTATGGAATACCGCCCACCACGTTAGCAATGCGCAAGCCTCGGCAATGGCGAACCAGGTCAATCGCGTCAGCGCAAACCTGTTGAGCCAATTCGCGCGTGGGGCACAAAATCAGCGCGCCCGGCGTGGCAGCTTTGAAGTTGCGCATGTTGGTGGGGTCTTTGCGCTTGGGCTTTTTGGCAGGTGCTTCGCCACGGGCAATGGCTTCGGCGCTCAAGCGTTCAAACTCGGCACGCTCATCACGCTCGGCCTGCTCTTGCTGTTTCAAAAGCGTGTGCAGTACAGGCAACAAAAATGCAGCGGTTTTACCGCTACCGGTCTGGCTGGACACCAGCAAGTCGGTAAACTTTGCTTTCTTGTCTGCATTCTCATCATCAAGCGCCTGCATGGCTTTGGGGATGGTCGCCATTTGCACAGCGGTGGGCTGGGTAAAGCCCATGTCTGCCACAGCTTGCAGCAGTTCTTTGGCCAGGCCCAGCTTTACAAAGCCGTTTGGCTCAGGAGCGATGGCATCCAGAGATGTTTCCAGCACGCCAGACGCATCAGAAAAGTCAGGCGTGTTTAAAAAGTCAGAGGCGCCAATATTTTCAGCGTCTAGGTTTGCTTCGGCAAAAGAATCGCCGCGAGCCTCAAAAGAGTCAGTCATGTTTTTTCTCACTAATCAGCTACGTGTCTGTTTTTGACAGAACGCAGCAGAACTTGCACGGCCCACTGTTGAAGGCCGCTTCGTTCATGGTTAATAAAACATCAACCATCAAACGAATATACGAATCAGGTCAAAGAATTTGCCCGAGACGGTGACTCAATCAAAAGAGTCAACAAGTGTGAGGTAGATGTACAAATGGTTCGCAATCGTGTGCCGAACCAAGCCTTTGACTATAGCACAGGTTACGGGTTTGTACTAGGAGTGAGCTTTTTCTTGATCGATTGAACGACTGCATCCGTATCCCATCACTTCAAAAAATACTCCCGGTAATGCTCCAGCTCATCAATCGACTCATGCACATCGGCCAGTGCAGTGTGTTTTTGCTGCTTTTTAAAAGCGTTGTACACCTCGGGGCGCCAGCGTTTGGCAAGTTCCTTGAAGGTGCTGACGTCGATGTTGCGGTAGTGCAAATACGCTTCCAGCTTGGGCATGTACTTGACCAGAAAGCGCCTGTCCTGGCTGATGGTGTTGCCGCACAGGGGGGAGACGCCTTTGGGCACGTACTGTGCGATGAAAGCGAGGATTTGGGCTTCGGCATCCGCGTCTGTGATGGTGCTGGCCTTGACCTTTTCAATCAACCCGCTTTTGCCATGCGTGCCTTTGTTCCACTTGTCCATCTGGTCTAAAACTTCGTCAGACTGGTGAATAGCCAGCACCGGGCCTTCGATGCGGGGGGTGAGCTGGGGGCCGGTAACGATGATGGCGATCTCGATCAGGCGTTCTTTTTCGGGGTCCAACCCAGTCATTTCGCAGTCTAGCCAGACAAGGTTTTGGTCAGATTTTTTCAAGAGGATTTTAGTTTCAGTCATCTTGAGATTCTCGCTGATGGCCTAAACTCAGTTTCATGCAAAATTATTCTTTCGTTTTTACGCTGGTATTCGCTAGCGCGCTGGTCTTTAGCTTGCTGGTTCGGTTTTATTTGGCGACGCGGCAGATTCGCCATGTGGCGCAAAACCGGGACGCTGTACCTGCTGCGTTTGCCGCAACTATCTCGCTGGCATCACATCAAAAAGCTGCTGACTACACCATCACCAAAGCGCGCTTTGGCCTGCTGGAGATGGCGTTTGGTGCTGTTGGGCTTTTATGGTGGACATTGCTGGGCGGCATTGATGAACTAAACCAGGTCATCAATGCTACGTCCCTGGCCAACTTCGGCAGCCTGGTGCCGCAGTTGGCGCTGCTGGCTGCGTTCGGCATCATCAGCGGCTTGCTGGACCTGCCTTTCACGCTGTACAGCACCTTCAAGATTGAAGAGCGTTTTGGCTTTAACAAAATGACTCTCAAACTGTGGCTGGCCGACATGGTTAAAGGCGTGCTGGTAGGTGCGCTGATTGGTCTGCCGATTGTGGCTTTGATTTTGTGGTTGATGAGCAGCGCGGGCAGCCTGTGGTGGCTGTGGGCGTGGGGCACGTGGATGGGTTTTAACCTGCTGGTGCTGGTGCTTTACCCCACCGTGATTGCGCCACTGTTTAACAAGTTCAAACCACTCGATGACGAAACTTTAAAAGCGCGCGTGACGGCGCTGATGCAGCGTTGCGGCTTTGCGGCCAAGGGCCTGTTTGTGATGGACGGCAGCAAGCGCTCAGCTCACGCGAATGCTTACTTCACCGGTTTTGGTGCGGCAAAACGCGTGGTGTTTTATGACACGCTACTCAAACAACTGAGCCCGGCTGAAGTTGATGCCGTGCTGGCGCATGAGCTGGGACACTTCAAGCACAAGCACATCGTCAAACGCATCGTCGGCATGTTTGCCATGAGCCTGGTGGGTTTTGCGCTGCTGGGCTGGCTGTCGTCGCAAGTCTGGTTTTATACCGGCCTGGGCATTCGCCCCAATTTGAATGGCGGTAACGACGCGCTGGCGCTACTGCTGTTCATGCTGGTGGTGCCGCTGTTCAGCTTTTTTATATCACCGATTTTTGCGCAACTCTCGCGCAAGCATGAGTTTGAAGCCGATGCCTATGCCGTGGCGCAAACTGATGGCAAGGATTTGCAAAGCGCGCTGCTCAAGCTCTACCAGGACAACGCCAGCACGCTGACACCTGACCCGGTGTTTGTGAAGTTTTATTACTCACACCCACCTGCGTCTGAGCGCTTGTCCCGAATGCATTCATCACGGATGAATCCAGCCGAAAGCACAGCATGAGCAACCCGATACACAGCAACCGCAAAGCCTTGAGCGCCACTGAAATCGTGACGCAACTCAGCAAGCTCAATGGCGAGCAGGCACTGGGCTGGCGGCTGATAGACGGCGCGTTAGAGAAAACCTATACCTTTAAAAACTACTTTGAGACAATCGGATTTGTAAACGCGTTAGCCTTTATTGCCAATGCAGAAGACCACCACCCTGACCTGGCGGTGAGCTACAGCAAATGCACCGTGCGCTTCAACACGCACGATGTGAATGGCATTTCAGTCAGCGACTTTTTCTGTGCGTCAAAAGCTGACGCGCTGCTTGCTTGAGCAAACACCAACGCCCCTTTAACACCCCCACAGCGGGTACGCAGCAGGGCCTGGTCGTCGCCGGCTTTGGCCGCCATGTACTGGTTGAAACTCTTGAGGGTAAACGCATCATCTGCCACCCGCGTGGCAAAAAAGGCCAGGCACTGGTCGGCGACAACGTACGCTGGCTGCCCAGTGAAGACGAAGGCACGATTGAGAAAATTGACGAGCGCAGCAATGTGTTCTACAGGCAAGATGAGCTGCGTACCAAATCGTTTGCCGCCAACCTGGACCAGGTGCTGGTGCTGATTGCCGCTGAACCAGAGTTTTCAGAAAGCCAGTTGACGCGCGCGCTGATTGCCGCTGAGGCTGCAGGCATCATGCCCATCGTTGCGCTGAACAAAAGCGACTTGGCCGAGCCATTTGGCAGAGCGTGGGCCAAGCTGGCACCGTACCGCGCAATGGGCTACCAAATGCTGCCGCTGGCGATCAAGCCCAAAACGGATACATCTGCCAACGCCGAACAAACAACCACATTGATGGCCTTGCTGCAAGGTAAAAAGACGCTGGTGCTCGGCCCATCAGGTGCTGGCAAAAGCAGCCTGACCAACCTGCTCATTCCAGCGGCAAAAGTACTGACGGCAGAGATTTCGCAGGCGCTCAATTCTGGCAAACACACCACCACCAGCACCACGCTGTATTGGGTAGATGCGGCGCGCACCACCGCATTGATTGACTCACCTGGTTTTCAAGAATTTGGCCTCCATCACATTGAGCCCATGCAGCTGGCGCAGTTCATGCCGGACTTCAAAGCGCATGCGCAAAACTGCAAGTTCTACAACTGTACGCACCTGCATGAGCCAGGTTGCGGTGTGATTTCAGAGCTTAAATCAGGCGCTGGCCCAATCAAAATAGGCGCAAACCGCTATCGTTTATATAGCGAGCTGTTTGCTGAATTGTCGCAGACACGGTATTAGAAAAGTTAGGATGCTCTGCATCACTCGCTGCGAATGGGTGTAGTGCAGGTTGGGATGAGCTGCAAGGCGCATGTTGCAGTCCAATAGCTGGACTATTGGCAAGACATGAAACGCCGCAGATCGCCCAAGCCTGCGCTATCACACATCGCATGGGGTTATGAAGAGCATTCCTTGGCTAGCCCAGCAGTTTCGCCAAAGTCAGCAGCGCCAGCAGCACCATCCACAGCACGACTGAACGCCACACCAGCCCCACGATGCTACGCAGATGGGCCAGTTCAGGTTCGCGGCCTGGCGTGGCCGGTGTTGCCCCATCCAGCGTGCTGGCATTGGCTGCCAAAAAGCCTGCCGATGCGTTCGGGTCAAAAGTGGTTTGCAGTGCAGCACCGCCCAGACGCACATTCACTGCACCCGAGGTGGCCGCCAAAATAATGCCATCGTTGCGGTTTTCCAGGGTGATGCTTGCATCGCTGGAAAAGCGTTGCGCGTAGTTGCGCCAGGCATCAATCGCATCTTCAAAACTGCCCACCACGGCAAACCCGAGCGAGGTCACGCGGGCGGGTACAAAATCAATCACGCCCCAAGCTTTGGCAGCCGCCGCTTGCAGGGCCGGACTGGCACCTTCACCTGCCGCACCTGAAGCCATGAAAGCTTTACTTTTGTAGCGCCAGTAACGTGCGACGAATTCACTCACGCGGTAAAGCACAGCACCCGCCGGGCCCAAACCCAGCGCCGCCAGCACTGAAAACCAGCCCAGCACACCAAACACATGCCGATGCGCTGCAAGGACTGAATACTCAATCGCGTGGCGAACAATTTCGCTGCGCGGCAGGTCGCTGGCATCCACCTGCCGCCACTGCGCCAACAGCTCACGGGCCGCGTCTTCATCACCGTCGTCAAGCGCGTCGCGTATGTCGGTAAAGTAGTGGCTGAACTGCCTGAACCCGAGCGTGACATACAAAATACCCACGCCCCAGACAAAAGCCAGCAGCGGGCTGACCCCCCAGAGCAGCCAGTGAATCAGCAAGGTGACGAGTGTGGGAACCACGGCAGCAACCGACCAGGCTATCCAGCCGTGGTGCGGCTGCCCGGCATCCAGGTTACGACTGGTCCAACGCGCCCAAAGCCTGAAACCCGCATGAATCCAGTTGCCGCGCGCCAGTGGACGGGCTTGTTCGATGAGTAACGCAAACAAAACAGCAAAAAAGCTCATGCCAAATGATAACTGTCAAGCCGACAAAAAACGATACAAATTACGCAACATGCCAGCCGTTGCGCCCCAGATAAAACGCTCGGTTGATTGCCCGTTCTCAAGCAGCACTGAAGCATCCAGATAAGGCATAGACAGCCATTGCCGCGCTACACCATCAAACTCGACCGCGTGGCGGCGGTGGTTGGCAGGGTTCATCAAATACGCCAGCGGCACTTCAAACACGTCGGCCACTTCACCCGGGTTGGGTTGCAGCACAAAGCCGGGTTTGACCAGCGCCACCACCGGCGTGATGATGTAAGCCGTGCCGGTGACGTAAATGGGTAGCGTGCCCAGCACTTCAACATGATGGCGCGGCAGGCCTATTTCTTCTGTGGACTCGCGCAGAGCTGTGTCAATGGCTCCGGTGTCAGACTCGTCGGTGCGGCCACCAGGCAAAGCGATCTGGCCCGAATGGGTAGACAGGTTGGTGGTGCGCTGGGTCAGCAGCAACATCAACTCATCGCGCATCACCAGCGGCATCAGCACGGCGGCCAAAGCGGGCTCGCGGTTTTCAAACTTCTTTTCGACGCTGTGCTCGGGCGTCCAGTCAGGCGGGTTGGCAAAGCGCCGCCTTAGCGCATCGGGCGTGAGGTGTGCTAACGCCACACCTTCAAGATGGTCATCAACGCCCTGCACCGGAATGCTGCGCGGGTCGAATGGGGGTAAGGGTTTACTGAATTGCATAAAAAAAGCCACTCAGGAGAGTGGCTTGGTTCGTGGCCTGTTTAAAACGCAAGCAACAGTTAAGCGGCCTTGGCGCCCAATTTTTCTTTGATACGTGCCGACTTGCCGCTGCGGCTGCGCAGGTAGTACAGCTTGGCACGACGCACATCACCACGGCGCTTGACTTCAATCTTGGCAATCAGCGGGCTATAGACCTGAAAGGTACGCTCGACGCCTTCGCCGTTGGAGATTTTGCGAACGATGAAACTGGAATTCAGGCCGCGATTGCGCTTGGCAATCACCACACCTTCAAAAGCCTGCATACGCTTGCGGGTGCCCTCAACCACGTTGACGCTGACAATGACGGTGTCGCCAGGTGCGTAAACAGGGATAGTTTTGTTCAGGCGAGCAATTTCTTCTTGCTCAAGGGTTTGAATCAGATTCATGATTTTTCCAAAATACTTTTTCGTTCATTCACGCGCTACGCTAAAGACCGCAAATCTCGCTTTTTTGGGGTCAGAGCCCAAATTCATCGTGCCTATGGCACGCCCCGCAGGGGACGGTGCTATGCACCGTCATGAAATTGGTGTCTGACCCCAATAAAGCAAGTCACAGTGGCCGCCAGAGGACCGAAAAGCCTTTGATTATAGCAATTTATGGCTTGTGGCCTGGATTCGCCGCCACAGATGCCAAAAAAGCCTCATCTTTGGCCATCAACTGCCCTGCCACGCGCGCTTTTTCAACCAGCTCTGGCCGCAACTGCTGGGTCAGGCCCAGCCGCTGCTCACGCCGCCAGCGCTCGATATGCGCGTGGTTGCCCGACATCAGCGCAGTGGGCACGGTTTGCCCCTGCCAGTCTTCGGGTCGGGTGTAATGCGGGCAGTCCAGCAGGCCATCTAGTGCCGGGTTAAAGCTGTCCAATTGGTGGCTGCCCTCATCATTGAGCACACCGGGTTGCAGCCGGGCCACAGCATCGAGCAAGGCCATGGCGGCAATCTCACCGCCCGACAGCACAAAGTCCCCCAGACTGATTTGGTGCGTGACATGCTTGTCGATAAAACGCTGGTCTATGCCTTCGTAGCGACCGCAAATCAGGACCGCACCGTTGCTTGAAGACCAGCCCTCAACAGCGGCGTGATTCAAAGTCTCGCCAATGGGAGAAAAAAGCACAACAGGATCGTTAACGTCCGCACGCTCAACGCTGATCCGATCAACATTCACGGCAGCCAGGCAAAGCGCCAGCGGCTCGGCCAGCATCACCATACCTGGCCCGCCACCAAATGGCCTGTCATCGACCCTTCTGTAGTTGCCATCAGCAAAGTCGCGCGGGTTCCAGAGTTTGACCTCAACCAAACCAGACTCGTAGGCACGCCTGGTCACACCGCTGGTTAAAAACGGGGCGAAAAGTTCAGGGAAAAGGGTGACGACATCAAAACGCATAAAGGACATTTTTGCATGTCAAGGCAAAGCAGCTCAGTAATCAGGCTGCCAGTCAACCGTGATCAGCTTGCCAGCGATATCAACCGAGTCAACATAAGCCGACACAAACGGAATCATGCGCTCCTCAGCTTTGCTGCTGCCGTCTTCTTGGGTGGCCTGGTATTCAACGCACAGCACTGAGTTAGGCCCGGTAGCCATCAAATCGCGCACGCAGCCGAGGGCGATTCCTTCACGATTGACTACATTCAGGCCGATCAGGTCAACCCAGTAATACTCGTCTTTGGATGCTTTTGGAAAGGCACTGCGCGGCAAGAAAATACGGCAACCGCGCAAGGCTTCAGCGTCATTGCGATCATCCAGGCTATCGAACTTGGCAACGACTGAATCAGAATGGGTTTTTGCTTCGTCAACCGTGATGGCCACGGTGCCCGTGAAGGCGTTAAAGCCCGGACGAAACTTGACGTCGGGGGCCTGCAAAAACCAGGATTTGGCTGAGAACAAGGCCTCAGGATTGGTGCTGTGAGGCAGGATTTTGAGCCAACCCTTAACGCCCCACGCATCTAAAACGCGCCCAACTTCAACAGCATCATCAGGCAAGCCCGACGACTTGAAACTGAGCGTCATTTTAAAATCAAGCGGCCTTGGCGGCAGCTGTTGCGCCTTGCTTGATCAGGCGTTCAACGGTTGGGGACGCTTGTGCGCCAACGCCAACCCAGTGGGTCAGGCGGTCTTGCATGATGCGCAAGCCTTCTTCGCCGCCCTTGGCAATCGGGTTGTAAAACCCGATGCGCTCGATAAAGCGACCATCGCGGCGAACGCGTTTGTCAGCCACAACGATGTTAAAAAATGGACGGTGCTTAGAACCGCCGCGTGCAAGCCGGATGACGACCATGATGTATTCCCAGGGTGGAGGGCATACCAACCAAACGTTATGCATGCCCAAAAAGTTCTTGCAGCGGTTGAGACACTCGACATGACCACCCGGCCAGCGAACTGCCGCAAAGCCTTAGATTATAGCCCGTCATTCCGTTTCCATTTCAAAGCGATATGTCGTTGCTTCGCCTTGCCGTGCTTAAGCACTATCTACGGCTTCGCGCCTAATCTCGCTTTGAAATGGAAACGGAATGTGTCGTTATCATGCATTTTTCTGAAATACCGTTGTAACTATGCCTATCATCCGCCCCAGTCTGGATACAGATATTCCCGCCATCACCGCCATCTACGCGCACCACGTTTTAAACAGCACCGGCACGTTTGAAACCAAAGCCCCCAGCGTGCAAGACATGACGATGCGCCGCGCTGATGTGCTGGGTAAAGGCCTGCCGTATCTGGTGGCAGTAGAAAAGGAGACAGTCATCGGCTTTGCCTACGGCAATTGGTTCAAGCCCCGGCCCGCCTACCGCTATTCAGTAGAAGACTCGATTTACCTGGCACCCAGCCAGCACAGCAAAGGCCTGGGCCGCGCCCTGCTGGCCGAACTGATGGCGCGCTGCGAGGCAGTGGGCATTCGCAAAATGATGGCGATTGTGGGCGATTCAGCCAATGCGGCATCTGTCGGCGTGCATTTGGCACTGGGGTTTGAGCAGGTCGGCAAAATTGATGCCTGCGGCTGGAAGTTTGGTGCCTGGCGCGACATCGTCATCATGCAAAAAACACTGGGATTAGGAGATACCCAGCCGCCCACTGAGATGCCGCCCCGATAATCAAGACATGTCCACACCCATCGCCAAAAACAAAACACTCGCTGCCTGGCTAGCCTTTATTTTCGGCCAGCTTGGCTTGCACCGTTTGTACCTGTTTGGCATCAAAGACCGCCTGGCCTGGCTGCACCCCGCTTTTGCAGCGCTGGGCTGGTGGGGGGTGTACCGCGTGCGCATGTACGGACAGGACGACCAGCTGGCCTGGCTGCTGGTGCCGCTGCTCGGTTTTACCGTGGCGGCCACGGCCATCACTGCGATCTATTACGGCTTGAGCTCAACCGAAAAGTGGAATGCCCAGTACAACGCAGAATTACCGGAAACCACGTCGGGCGACACCAACTGGCTCACGATTGGCGCGGTCGTGTTTGCGCTTTTATTTGGCGCCATCTCATTGATGTCCAGCATCGCTTTCAGCTTTCAGCGCTACTTTGAATACCAGGTCGAAGAAGCCAAGAAAATAAGCCAGTGACTGGTTAAAAAATTTGCAGGCTAACCCAGTAGCCAATTGCTGCTACAAAAGCCGATGCAGGGATGGTGAATATCCAGGCCCAGACAATATTACCGGCCACCCCCCAACGCACCGCCGATGCGCGCTGGGTGGAGCCCACACCCACAATCGCACCCGTGATGGTATGGGTAGTAGACACCGGAATGCCCAGCCCGGTCGCCAAAAACAGCGTGATCGCACCGCCAGTTTCAGCACAAAACCCACCCACTGGCTTGAGCTTGGTAATTTTTTGTCCCATCGTTTTAACGATTCGCCAGCCACCAAACATCGTGCCCGCAGCAATGGCCAGATAGCAGCTGACGATGGTCCAGGTCGGGGGCAAAGCATCGGTACTGGATGAATAACCGGTGGCAATCAACAACATCCAGATGATGCCGATGGTTTTTTGCGCATCGTTGCCACCGTGGCCAAGGCTGTAGGCACCAGCAGACACAATTTGAAGGCGGCGAAACCAGCGGTCCACCTTAGACGGGGTAGCCCGTCGGCACACCCAGGCCACCAATACCATCATCATGGAACCCAGCAAAAAGCCGAGCAGCGGTGATATGAAAATAAATGCCACTGTTTTCATGATGCCGCCAGAGATCAGTGCGTGCGCCCCGGCCTTGGCAATCACCGCGCCCACAATGCCGCCTATCAGCGCATGCGATGAGCTGCTGGGAATGCCGTAGTACCAGGTTAAAAAGTTCCAG
>JAYWBS010000141.1:0-35115 GCA_043781295.1 Polaromonas sp. | reverse complement strand
GCAGCAATCAGCTTGCCGAACTTTTTCAGTGTGGCGCCGTTGTTGCCCAGAATCTTGCGGCCCAGCAAATCCAGCGACTGGATGGTGTTGGTGCCTTCGTAAATCATGTTGATGCGGTTGTCGCGCACGAATTGCTCCATGCCCCATTCCCTGATGTAGCCGTGGCCGCCAAACACCTGCATGCAGGCATTCGTAGCGATGTGGCCGTTGTCGGTCAAAAAGGCTTTGACAATCGGCGTTAGCAATGACAGCACTTCACCGCTTTCTTTGCGCACCGCTTCATCAGGGTGCTGATGCTCTTTGTCCAGCAGCACCGCGCAGTAGATTGCTAGTGCCCGGCCACCTTCGGCATAGGCTTTGGCAGTCAGCAGCATTTTGCGCACGTCGGGGTGCACGATGATCGGGTCTGCGGGTTTGTCCTTGGCTTTGGGACCAGACAGCGAGCGCATCTGAATGCGGTCTTTGGCATAAGCCAGTGCGTTTTGGTAGGCCACCTCGGTCAGGCCGAGTGACTGGTTGCCCACGCCCAGGCGGGCTGCGTTCATCATCACAAACATGCCCTGCATGCCCTTGTTAGGTGCACCAACCAGCGTGCCGATGGCGCCGTCGAGCACGATTTGCGCTGTGGCATTGCCGTGAATGCCCATCTTGTGCTCCAGGCCGCCGCAGTAAATACCGTTGCGTGCGCCCAGCGTGCCGTCTTTGTTGACCATGAACTTGGGCACGATAAACAGGCTCACGCCCTTGATGCCAGGGGGCGCATCAGCCAGGCGGGCCAGCACCAGATGGATGATGTTGCCAGTCATGTCGTGCTCACCAGCGCTGATGAAAATTTTGTTGCCAGTGATTTTGTAGGTGCCGTCAGGCAGGGCTTCTGCCTTGGTACGCATCAGGCCCAGGTCGGTGCCGCAATGGGACTCGGTCAGGCACATGGTGCCGGTCCATTCGCCGCTGGTCATCTTGTGCAGGTAGGTTTGCTTTTGCTCTTCGGTGCCGTGGCTGTGCAGCGCAGCGTGCGCCCCATGCGTCAGGCCGGGGTACATGGTCCAGGCCTGGTTGGCGCTGTTGAGCATTTCATAAAAGCACTGGTTGATGACCAGCGGCAAGCCCTGGCCACCAAAGGCTGGGTCACCACTGAGCGCAGGCCAGCCGCCTTCAACATACTTGGCGTAGGCTTCTTTGAAGCCCTTGGGGGTGGTCACGGCGTGGGTGCTGATGTCCAGCTTGCAGCCTTCTGCGTCGCCGCTGATGTTCAGTGGGAACACGACTTCAGTGGCGAATTTCGCACCTTCTTCAAGCACCGCCTTGATGGTGTCCATATCTGCATCAGCGTACTTGGCCATCGGCTTGAGTTCTTCAGTGACTTTGAGCACTTCGTGCATCACAAATTGCATGTCGCGCAAGGGTGGGTTGTAAACAGGCATAAGACAGCTCCTAAAAATGAAAATAGTTGAGTTATAGCGCGCTGCCGTAGCGCTCAAGAATGTTGGCGAACCCGGTATTGGCGCGAGTGACCGAACCAGGTGTTTTTAAAAATCGGGCTTCATAGTGCAGCGCCAGAATCAGGCCGTGAATCTCAAACGCCATCTGGTGCTCATCGGCATCGTCACGCAAATGCCCGGCTTCTTTGGCTTGCACCACCGCACGGTGCATGGCGGCCAGCCAGGTCTGTACGGAGCTCGCCAGCGCATCACGCACCGGGCCAGGCCTGTCGTCAAACTCAACCGCGCCGCTGATGTACAAGCAGCCAGAGTCAATTTCGACCGAGGTACGGTTCATCCAGTTTTGAAACAGCGCCTTGAGGCGTGGCATGCCTTTGGGCTTTTCCAGCGCCGGGTAGAAGACTTCTTCTTCAAAGCGTGCGTGGTACTCACGAATCACGGATATTTGCAGCTCTTCACGCGAACCAAAGTGCGCAAACACGCCGGATTTGCTCATGCGCATCACTTCAGCCAGCGCCCCAATGCTCAGGCCTTCCAGGCCAATCTGCGTGGCCAGGCCCAAGGCGGCATCCACGATGGCTGATTTGGTTTGCTGGCCCTTGTGCATGATGGTACCGCCTGGTTGGGACGATGCAGTGCGAGAAGTTTTGGTAGAGAGTTCGACGACGGCCATGATGTGCCAATGGGTTGAAACAAAATAAAACGAACGGTCGTTCTATTTTGCAGCAATTTGCACTGAATTGCACAATGGCAAGTCGTTTTTGGGGGAATTACCGCTTTATAGATGCGGTCATCTAGGGAAATATCGGGTTTACCCTGAAAGTTAAACTGGACACAGATTCAGTCAGGCATCTAGCGCTTGCAACCACGGCGCTGCCTTCCTGATCTGTAGCCGACCGTAGTCTTCATCGTGGCGCAGGTTGCGCACCACTTGCACCGCCTCGGCATCCGTCCATTGCACGGCAAAACGCTTCAAGGCGGCATGCGGTTTGCTGTCGCCTAGCTTGCATTCGATCAGGTGCGTCAGGGTATCGCCAGCAGGGGCTTTGTGGCTCAGGCAAAAATCAACTTCAGCGCCGTCTTTGGTGCGCACGTAATGCAAATCAACCTCTTTGCCTTTGGCATCTTGCTGCCAGTGCACGTGCTTCAACAGGTGGCAGGCGACCAGGTTTTCGAATCGAATGCCCTCGTCACCTTGCACCAGGCCGGTGTCAAAAAAATAAACCTTGGGAGCCTGCAAGGTGGCCCGCGCAATGTTGTGATGCCAGGGGCGTACGACGAAAACAATGTACAGCGCTTCCAGAATTTCAAGATACCGTTTGAGGGTGATGGGCGACACATTCAGATCGCGCGCAACCGATGCCAATGACAGTGGCGACCCCACCCGCTGACGCAACAGCTCAGTAAACAGGCGCATCGCCGTGAGCTCGTGCAGACGCGAAAACTCCAGCACGTCGTTGCGGATCAAGCCATCAAAATATTGCCTGCGCCAGCGCTGTGCCTCGTCGTCGCTGGTCGCCAGGCAAGGCTCAGGAAACCCGCCGCGCGTGAGCAAATGCGTGAGCGCATCATCTGGCGTGGCTGCGGTCTGGGCACACCATTCACGCACCGAGATGGGATGCAAACGCCATGCAAAAAAACGACCCGCCAGCGATTCACCCGCCTGGCGAAACGTGTCCAGTCGCGCGCTGCCAGTCACCAGCAATTGCTGCTTCGCAGGCTTGCCATCAAACACGCCCTTGAGCCAGGACTTCCAGTCTGGCATTTTGTGAATTTCATCCAGCACCAGCAGCTTGGCCTGTGGTCGCCAGCCTTGCCGCATGATCACGGCGCGGTCATCCGCCACGTCGTAATTAAGGTACTGGCCCGGCGTACTGGCCAGCAACATCCGGCTCAACGTGGTTTTGCCAACTTGGCGCGGCCCAGTGACAAACACCATTTTTTTGGCGAGGTCACGGGCGATGAGGTCGTCAAGATAGCGTTTCATGCGACTATTTTATAGTCAACTATCAAAAAATCGCGACTTTTTGATATTTAACAGTCGTAAAGACGCAACTACAGTTTGAAAGGAACAACCAACTGCCGCTGCTCACCTAGGCCTTCGATACCCAGTGTCATGACATCGCCCTTGCGCAGGAACACCGGATTGGGCTTGACGCCCAGGCCTACGCCGGGTGGCGTGCCAGTACATATCACGTCGCCGGGCATCAGCGTGAAGAACTGGCTGCAATAGCTGACAATTTTGGCGGCGCCGAAGATCATGGTCTTGGTGTTGCCGGTCTGCATGCGTTTGCCGTTCACGTCCAGCCACATGCCGAGTTTTTGCGGGTTGGTGATCTCGTCCGTCGTCACCAGCCAGGGGCCGATGGGGCCGAAGGTGTCGCAACCCTTGCCCTTGTCCCACTGCGGGCCGCGCTCGATCTGGAACTCGCGCTCGCTCACGTCGTTGCACAGTGTGTAGCCGGCAACGTATTTCAGCGCATCTTTTTGCGACACATAGCGCGCGCGCGTACCAATGACAATGCCCAGCTCTATCTCCCAATCGCCCTTGACCGAGCCCTTGGGCAGCATCACGTCATCGTTGGGCCCCTGGATACAGCTGTTGGCCTTCATGAAAATGATCGGCTCTTTAGGGATGGGCATGCCAGACTCGGCAGCGTGGTCGCGATAGTTCAAACCGATAGCGACATACTTGCCGACGTTGGCTACGGGGCAGCCCATGCGAGGCGAGCCTTTGACCAGAGGCAGCTTGTCGGTTTTGAGTTTGCGCAGCTTGGCCAGCGTAGCGTCGCCCAGTTGGTCGCCGCTGAAATCTTTGACGACTGCGCTCAAGTCACGCAGCTTGCCTTCAGCATCTATCAGGCCTGGCTTTTCTTTGCCGGGGTTGCCATAACGAACGAGTTTCATGAAGCTTCCTTTTAAGTGATGGAAAAAAATCAATACGTAGCACGGCCACCGGACAGGTCAAACACAGCACCTGTGGAGAACGAACATTCTTCGGTACACAGCCACGCCACCATAGCAGCAATTTCTTCAGGCTCGCCAAAGCGGTTCATCGGAATTTTGGACAGCATAAACGCAATATGTGCTTCGCTCATCTGGTCAAAAATCGCCGTTTTAACCGCCGCTGGCGTCACGCAGTTCACGCGCACCCCCGTATCTGCCAACTCTTTGCCCAACGATTTGGTCAGCGCAATGACACCCGCTTTGCTGGCGCTGTAAGCACTGGCGTTGGGGTTGCCTTCTTTGCCTGCGACTGATGCGATGTTCACAATGCGCCCGTAATTTTGCGTGCGCATCAGCGGCACGAGCGCGCGGCAACAATAAAAAACACCGTTCAAATTAACCTGCATGACTTGCTGCCACGCATCTGGCGGGTAATCCCACAGTTTCACATTCGGGCCTGTGATACCCGCGCAATTGACCAACGCATCAATTGCCGGATGCAGCGTGGCTGTGTGCGCTGCCGCCCTGGCCACACTGGCCGGGTCACCCACATCGACCACTACGATAGATACACCCGCGCCCAATTGTTCTCTAGCATGGTCAAGCGCAGCAACATTCACATCCCACAGCGTGACCATTGCCTGCGATACCAGCATGCGCTGGGCAATCGCAAAACCAAGACCTGTTGCACCGCCCGTGATGACAGCATGCCGGCCCGCCAGATCCAGCTGGTTCATATGGTCATGCCGCCATCAATACCGTACGACTGCCCGGTGACAAATGCAGACTCATCACTCGCCAAAAACACAATCAACGGCGCAATTTCATGCGCCTGCGCCAGCCTGCCCATGGGCTGGCGGGCAATGAAGTTTTTACGTGCTTCCACCGGGTCTTCATACACATTGATGCGGTCTGCCAGCGACGGCGTATCGACCGTACCGGGGCAAATGGCGTTGCAGCGTACGCCTTGCGTCACAAAATCTGCCGCGACACTTTTGGTCAAGCCAATCACTGCAGCTTTAGACGCGCCGTAGACAAAGCGATTTGGCAACCCCTTGATGCTGACCACGCTGGCCATATTGATGATGCTGCCTTTTTTATGGGCCAGCATGTGGGGCAGCGCCGCCTGAATCATCCAGAACTGGGAGCGCACGTTCAAGTCAAACGCAAAGTCCCACTGCTCATCGGTTGCATCAAGCGCCGTACCCGCGTGCACAAAACCAGCGCAGTTGAACAGCACGTCAATCTCTAGCATGCCGCCAACCATTTTTTGAATCGCTGACTTGTCCATCACGTCCAGCACCGCCGTATGAATATTCGGCACACCCGCATAACTGGTCAGCAGTTTTTCATTCACGTCGGTGGCCCACACCACCGCCCCCTCCGCCGCCATGGCCAGTGCGCTGGCCTTGCCTATGCCCTGGCCTGCTGCGGTAACGAGCGCCGTCTTTCCTGTAAGTCGCATGGTGAGTCCTCTAGGGTTTTGCCGGATGTTGTTGTCCACATTTAATGCGATTATGAATTGGTCTGACCACTTGTCCAATTCTGGCTAACCCTTAACCGCATCACCATCCTAAGCCGTGCCGCTACAAGCTCTTGAACCCAAACGCCTGTACCGGCAAATTGCCGAGCAACTGCGCGCGCTGATGGAAGCGGGAGAATTTGCCATTGGCCAGCGCTTGCCTGCCGAGCGTGACCTGGCAGTGCAGTTGGCCGTAAGCCGCCCATCGGTACGCGAAGCGCTGATTGCCTTGGAGGTAGAGGGTTGGGTGGAAGTGCGCAGCGGATCGGGTGTGTATGTCCTCAGAAATAAAGCGCCTGCCGCCAAAGCTGAGGCTGCGTATGACGAATGGGGGCCGCTTGAACTCATCATGGCACGCGGCCTGATTGAAGGCGAAGCTGCCGCCATGGCAGCCACCCATGCCAGCAAAGAACAAATAGCCACCATGACCGACGCGTTGGCGCACATGAAAGTAGCAGTCACGCTGGGCCAAGATCCATTAGTCGGCGATGAGCGCTTTCACCGGGCGGTTGCACAGGCTTGCGGCAACGAGGTGCTGCGCGACACGGTGAGCCGCTACTGGCAAGCCCGCCGCAGCCCGTTGTACCTGCGGCTGGCCGACTACTTTGAAAGGCCCGCGTCCTGGCGGGCGGTGCTGATAGAACACGCCGCCGTGCTCAAAGCGATTAAAAACCGCAACCCCAGCGCTGCACGCGAGGCCATGCAAAGCCACATGACCAAGGCGCTGGCACGCTTTAGCGCAGGCTGGCACTTGGCCAATCCGCCTGCGCCGGGTCTGCCGCAAGTCAAAGGAAAAGTTTCAACCGGGAACGTCAACGTAGTCAAAGCCAGTACAAAACCAACCAGGAGACATCATGCCAAGCCAACCATCCGTGTTTAAATTCACTCTCAAATTAATAGCTGCTTGCACCCTGATAACGGGGGCTGCAGGACAAATTGGCATTGCCATGGCGCAAACCAAGTTGAAGTGGGCACACGTTTATGAAACCAGCGAGCCGTACCACAAATGGTCGGTCTGGGCGGGTGAGGAGTTTAAAAAACGCACCAACGGCAAATTTGAAATTCAGGTCTTCCCGGCTTCCAGTCTGGGCAAGGAAAGTGACATCAACCAGGGTTTGCAACTGGGCACAGTCGATATTATTTTGACCGGCGCATCGTTTGCGTCCAACTCGTTTCCGCGCCTGGGCGTGAGCTACTACCCGTTTACTTTCCGCGATGCCAATCATGTCATCAGCTATGGTAAAAGCGACATCTTCAAAGAGCTGACTGAGGGCTACAAAAAAGCCACGGGCAACACGGTCACGGCGCTGACCTACTACGGTGCACGTCATGCCACCAGCAACAAGCTGTTTAAAAACTGCGACGAAATGAAGGGCATCAAAATGCGGGTGCCTGACTCCCCCGTCTACACCGCACTACCGCGCGCTTGCGGTGCCAACCCCACACCCATTGCCTTTGCTGAGGTCTACCTGGCGCTGCAAAACGGCACGGTCGATGCGCAAGAAAACCCGCTGCCCACGATTGAGGCGAAAAAGTTTTATGAAGTGCAAAAAAATATCATTTTGACGGGTCATATTTCAGACGCACTGCTGACCGTCATTTCGCCCAGCACCATGGGCAAGATGAACCCCGCAGAGCAAAAGCTGTTGGCAGACATCACACAGGAAGCCGCCGTGAACGCCACCAACGACATCCGCAAACGCGAAGGCGAGCTGGTCGACGAGTTCAAGAAAAAGGGCATCAATGTGGTGACGGTCGACCGCAACGACTTTCAGCAACGCGTGCTCAAAGCCATTACTTTTGAATCCATGAAGATGGATAAAAAAGACTGGGACCGTATCGTGTCCATCAAATAAGCGTCGGCATGTCCATCATCGACGACATGGCCCCCGTGATGGGGGCTGACGGGCAATTCCACGCGCAGGACGAAGCGGTGGATTTATCAAGCACCACACTGGAGGCCTGGGTAGCACTGAGCTTTTTCTGGCTATTGGGCATCACTGTTTTTTACCAGTTCTTCACCCGTTATGTGCTGAACGATTCTGCCGCGTGGACGGAAGAAATTGCCCGCTATTTGCTGATTGCCACCGTGTTTACTGGTGCGACGATTGGCGTGGTGAAAAACAACCATATTCAGGTTGATTTTTTCTACCGCTTCATGCCGCAAAAAATGGCACGCGCAACGGCCAGCATGGTCGATGTGATGCGCATTGGCTTTTTTGCAGCCGCGACTGTGCTTTGCGCGCTGATGATGCTCAAGCTGGGCAGCACATCGCGCATGACCATGGTGGACTTGCCGATGAATTGGGTTTACGGCGTGTGCCTGCTGGCGTTTGCGGCGATGGCGTTGCGCTCAATACAAGTAGCTGTGCTGCACAGGCGGCGTGGCTACAGCGTGCTGGAGCAGCCTGAATCGTCGATGGCAGACCACTAAACACAACAAGAAAAACATGCTGAAAATTATTTTTTTAATCCTCATGAGTGGCGGCATTCCGGTGGCGATTGCCATGGCAGGCTCAGCGCTGATCTACATCTGGTGGACGGGTGGCTTGCCAGCTTTTGTGGTGATTCACCGCATGGTCAGCGGCATTGACAGCTTTCCATTACTGGCCGTGCCGTTTTTTATTTTGGCAGGCAACCTGATGAACAACGCAGGCATTACCAACCGAATCTACAACTATGCGCTGGCACTGGTCGGTTGGATGAAGGGGGGCTTGGGCCATGTCAATGTGGTGGGCTCGGTGATTTTTGCGGGCATGAGCGGTACCGCTATTGCTGATGCGGCCGGCTTGGGCACGATTGAGATCAAGGCCATGAAGGACCACGGCTACAGCACGGAGTTTGCCGTCGGCGTCACCGCTGCGTCAGCCACGCTCGGCCCCATCATTCCGCCGAGCTTGCCGTTCGTGATTTACGGCATGATGGCCAACGTCAGTGTGGGTTCGCTCTTTTTGGCGGGCATTTTGCCAGGTGCGCTGATGGCAATTTTGATGATGTTTACCGTCGCCTACTATGCGCATAAAAACGGTTGGGGCGCGGATGTTAAATTTTCATGGTCACAGGTTTTGAAGGCATTGAGTGAAACGCTGGTGGTGATTGCCTGGCCAGTGGTGCTGTGGCTGCTGATTGTGAAGGCAGACATGCCTGCGCAAATCACCGTGTTCGGCGGCTTGATTGTTCTGTTTGCGATGGACAAGCTGTTCAAGTTTCAAGCTGCATTGCCCATCATGACCCCAGTGCTGCTGATAGGCGGCATGACCACGGGCATTTTTACACCCACTGAGGGCGCGATAGCGGCCTGCCTGTGGGCCATGGTGTTGGGCTTTGCCTGGTACCGCACGCTGAACTGGAAAATGTTTGTCAAGGTCTGCCTGGACACGGTGGAGACCACCTCAACCGTGCTGTTTATCGTGGCGGCAGCCAGCATTTTTGGCTGGATGCTGACAGCCACTGGCGTGACGGCGGCCATCAGTGAATGGGTGCTGGGCTTTACCCAAAACCCGTATGTGTTTTTACTGCTGGCCAATTTGCTGATGCTCTTTGTCGGCTGCTTTTTAGAGCCGACTGCGGCGATCACGATTCTTGTTCCTATATTGGTACCCATCTGCCAAAAACTGGGTATTGATCTAATTCATTTTGGGCTGGTGATGGTGCTGAATTTAATGATTGGTCTGTTGCACCCGCCCATGGGTATGGTGCTGTTTGTGTTGGCGCGGGTGGCCAAACTTTCTGTTGAACGGACGACTATTGCTATCTTGCCTTGGTTGGTGCCTTTGCTTGGTTCTTTGGTGATCATTACTTACTTTCCTAAGTTGGTTTTGTGGTTGCCTAAGATGTTTTACTAAGTTTGATGTGAAGGTGCTGTCATTTGGTTGGGATCACGCCGACGCGGTACTTGGCTCCGCGGCTGTCCCCCGCGTCGCCTATAGCGACAGCTCCTCCTTGATGCCGCTGCACCAAGCACCGCATCGACGTGATCTGGTAAGCAGTGTGCGTGTTCCTCGATCTGAATTAATGACGACTGTTAACGAGCCTGTGAGGTTGGGGTGCGTAGCGCAGCGAAATCAAGGAGGATCTGCGGCCTGTGTACTGCAAAACCGATGCATCGAAACATGAAAGCGCGTCTTCACACCCAATGCCGCGTTGCAATCCTTGCGAAGGCTCACGGCCTTCACTGCGGCTTGCGCCTTGCCTTGGGCGCGAATCCATCACTTTCATCATCGTTTCGCTACATCGGTTTCGCAGTACCGCCGCGCGGGGGACATTCGCGGAGCTACTTACCCCGGCCTGCCAGGCCAACACAAAACTAAACCACAACCTGAATCTATGACCCCCTACATAAGACTCCACAAAGCAGACGACGTAGTCATCGCCAGAACTCAGCTGATAAGCGGCACAAAAATAGAAGACATAACCACCAAAGGCCTGATCCCCCCAGGCCACAAAGTTGCAACCAAGGCTTTAAACACAGGCGATGCAGTTCGCCGCTACAACCAGATCATCGGTTTTGCCAGCAAGCCGATTGCAGCAGGCGAGCATGTGCACACCCATAACTTGGATATGGGTGCCAACAAGGGCGACTTTGTACGCGACTACGCCGTGGGCGCTGACGTGAAGCCTGAGCCTGCAAAGCTCGAAGCCAGCTTCATGGGCATCAAGCGAGCCGACGGCCGTGTGGCCACGCGCAACTACATCGGTATTTTGTCCAGCGTCAATTGCTCGGCCACGGCGGCACGGGCGATTGCCGACCACTTTTCACGCCACAACAACCCGGCAGCACTCAAAGACTTTCCGAACGTCGATGGCGTGGTGGCACTCACCCACGGCACCGGCTGCGGCATGGACACTGACGGGCTGGGCATGCAGATTTTGCAGCGCACCCTGACGGGCTACGCCACCCACCCCAACTTTGCGGGCGTGCTGGTGGTGGGGCTGGGTTGCGAGTCCAACCAGATCAACGCCTGGCTGGCGCATGGCAGCTTGACAGAAGGTGACAACCTGCGCGTCTTCAGCATTCAAGACACAGGCGGCACCGCCAAAACCGTGGCCAAAGGCATTGCGCTGATCAACGACATGCTGCCCCGCGCCAACGCTGTGCAGCGCGAGCCGTGCAGCGCGGCGCACATCACCATTGGCCTACAGTGCGGCGGCTCAGACGGCTATTCAGGCATCAGTGCCAATCCGGCACTCGGTGCAGCGGTTGACTTGCTGGTGGCCCATGGCGGCACGGCGATATTGAGCGAGACACCCGAGATTTATGGTGCCGAACATTTGCTGACCCGCCGCGCCGTGCGCCCCGACATTGCCGCCAAGTTGATAGCGCGCATCAAATGGTGGGAGCACTACACCGAGATCAATGGCGGCGAGATGAACAACAACCCGTCACCGGGCAACAAGACCGGCGGCCTGACGACGATTTTAGAAAAATCACTGGGCGCAGTGGCCAAAGGCGGTACCAGCAATTTGCAGGCGGTGTGTGAATATGCCGAGCCCGTCACAGCGCATGGCTTTGTGTACATGGACACACCGGGCTATGACCCCGTCAGCGCTACTGGCCAGGTGGCGGGCGGCGCTAACCTGATCTGCTTTACCACTGGCCGAGGCTCGGCCTACGGCTGCGCACCCTCACCGTCACTGAAGCTGGCCACCAACACCGCCCTGTGGCGCAAACAGGAAGAAGACATGGACATCAACTGCGGCGAGATCATCGATGGCGGTACAACGGTGGCGCAAATGGGTCAACGTATTTTTGAGATGGTGCTGGCCACAGCTTCAGGCGAGATGAGCAAAAGCGAAAAGCACGGCTATGGTCAAAATGAGTTTGTGCCATGGCAAGTCGGTGCGGTCATGTAATGGTTATTTGCACTCTATTTAACGCGATTTAGCATGTCAAAAACCCTTACAGTCCAATATTTACGGGTGCAAACAGCTACTGTATTAATAGCGTCTGGTTCTTTACCGCAAGAAGCCGAAACCGTTGCCAACAACCTGGTCATGGCCAATCTGAGCGGCCATGACTCGCATGGCGTGGGTATGCTGCCGCGCTATGTGGATGCGGTACTCGAAGGCGGCTTGATACCCAATGCGTCCGTCGCCACGCTGCTTGACATCGGCAGCATGCTGACGCTAAACGGCCAGCGCGGCTATGGCCAGGTGGTGGGCGAGCAGGCCATGCAACTGGGCATGGCGCGCGCCAAAACCCATGGCAGTTGCATCATGACGCTAGCCAATGCGCACCATCTGGGCCGCATCGGCCACTTCGCCGAAATGGCAGTCGCTCAGGGGCTGGTGTCGATTCATTTTGTGAACGTGCTGTCCCGCCCTGTGGTCGCCCCATGGGGCGGTACCGATGGCCGCTTTGGTACCAATCCGTTTTGTGTGGGCATACCGCTGGCGGGACGCACACCATTTGTTTTGGACTTTGCCACCAGCATCGTTGCGCATGGCAAGGTGCGCGTGGCCTACAACCAGGGCCAACAAGTCAAACCCGGCCTGCTGATAGACGAACGCGGCAACCCCACAACCAACCCCGCCGCAGTGGTCGTGCCGCAGCCGGGCGGGCTGATGGGTGCGCTGATGACCTTTGGAGAACACAAAGGTTACGGCATGGCTGTAGCGTGCGAGCTGCTGGGCGGCGCACTGACGGGCGGCGGCACCTGGCGCGGCCCGGCCAGCAGCAAGCGGGCAGTTATCAACGGCATGCTGACCATCCTGATCGACCCCGCCAAGCTGGGCACGCAAGCCGCGTTTGACCAAGAGGCGGCGGCGTTCATCGGCTGGATCAAACAAAGCCCGGCAGCGGCTGGCTTTGATGCCGTGCAAATGGCAGGCGATGCAGAACGCCTGGCGCGCATGGAGCGTGAGGCAGGCGGCATTGAAGTGGACGAGCAGACCTGGCAAGAAATCGTTGCCGCAGGCAAAAAAGTTGGCGTGTCGCTTTAGCGCGATGCGTTTAAGTTGTTTTATTCGTTTTGAGGTATTTTTGAACTGTTTTTAGGTATCAAATAGGCTTTTATCCCAATAAATTCGGGCGCAAGCAGCTCCTGATTAAGGAGCAGACGGTGGAAAAATCTCACCCTCTGCAAGATGCAATTTTTTAATCAAGACTGATTTTTTTGCGCTTCACCAGCTCTTCGTAAGTTTTGCTTTTCGCATCAGCGTTTTTACGAATCTCTTCAGGCGACCAGGTAATCGTTTCAAACGCAAAGGTATTGAACCGTGCTTTTACTTCCGGGTCAGCCAGTACCTTTTGCACGTCGGCGTTGATTTTGGCTTGTACATCTTTGGCCAAGCCTTTGGGTGCGACGAGCACCACGAAGGAATTGACTTCAAAGCCTGCGGGGCCACCGGCTTCGCCAATCGTGGGCACATCGGGCATTTGCGGGACACGTTTGGCAGCGGCAACGGCAAGGTAACGCAGCTTTCCAGCTTTGAAGATGCCCGAGCTGGATGGCAAGCTGCCAAAGCTCCATTGCACGTCACCTGCGCCGACAGAGGTAAAAAGTTGCGAAACTTCGCGGTAGGCCACATGGGTCATCTCTGTGCTAGTGAGCAGCTCTAACTGCTCGCCACCCAAATGCCCGGGGCTACCGATACCCCAAGAGCCAAAGCTCACCTTGTCTGGCGCTGCTTTGGCGGCGGCAATCAGGTCTTTCATGTTTTGCCATTTTGAATCGGTGCCTACGGCAACGAAAAATGGCGTTCTAAACAAAGTGGCCACCGGATCAAAAGTATTGAGCGTGACAAAATTTTTCGACTTGTACAGATGAGGCAATGCGCCCAAGTGTTCGCTGTCCAATTGCAGCAGGGTGTAGCCATCGGCTGGCGCGTTTTTAGTTGCTTCAATGGCAATAAAGCCGCCACCACCCGGTTTGTTGCTGATCAGCACAGGCTGATTCCATAACTTGGAAAGCTTCTCTGACACCTGGCGCAGCACTGCATCTGGGCCGCTGCCTGCTGCAAATGCGGTGACGATGTTGACGGGTTTGTTGGGGTAGCTGCTCTGCGCAAAGGCGGATGTGGCCAGGGCAAGCAAAGCAGCGGCAGCTGTCATGCGGGTGAAGCGTGATTGAAGTGTTTTCATATTGTCTCCTGTTGGTTAGTCGTCGTGGGTTGTTGGTTGTAAGTTACTCGTTGTGGGACTTCAGCATGAAGCCTGCAAAGAATTTGGTGAGTGTGTCTGTATTGCTGAGCGGTAAGACGTGCGCAATGTACTGGTCAGGTCGCACCACGACCAGGCAGCCTTGTTCGCGGTTGATGCCGCGCAGAGCGTAGAAGTTCTGCGCAGCGCCCGCCAAAGCACAAAACGCTTTTTCATAGTCGCGCAGCCCATAGCGGCCTTTAGGCGGAAACAACAATTCGGGCAAAGCGGTGACAGCGAGCTGGTGATGGCTTTGCTGGAACACAGCGCGTACGTCGAACACGGCATCCACGTCGGCCCCTGGAGGCGTGTAGCGCTTGATAGGGGATTCAGGCGAGTCGCTGAGAAATTGGCACAGCTTGGCCATCGGTGAGCCTGGTGCGCCCCTATCCCCCTGGCCTGCAAACGCCAGCAAGCGCCAGCGGCCATCGGCCAACAGTGTCTCGCCGAGTTGCATGTGCTTGCCATCGCCGATGCGAACAACAGGCGCGGAATGAAAGCGTTTGCCGATTTGCAAACGCGCAGCCAAGCCTTGATGTGTCAATTCGCCCGTTAGCAGCGCAGGCTTGTAATGCGTTGCCGTACCGGCTGTGTAGCGGCCATGCTGTACGAAGTACTTCTGCACCGCAGCCGGGTCGTTGCTGGCACGGTCACTCAGCATGGCAGCCCATTCTCGGTCAAAGTCGATCAACTCTTTGGCGACGGCTTGTCGCTCTGCCGAGTACGTATGAAGCAGGCTGGCCGGGCTGCGCCCTTGCAGCACGGCAGCCAGCTTCCAGCCGATATTGAAAGCGTCTTGCATGGACACATTCATGCCCTGCCCGGCTTTGGGGCTGTGCGTGTGGCAGGCATCGCCTGCAATGAAGATGCGTGGCAGGCGCGTTGCAATTTCTTCTGGTGTCATGTCGCCGTTAAGGTCATCAAACCGATCGCACAAGCGCTGGCCAATTTCATACACCGACCACCAGGGCACTTCTTTTACCTCCAGCGTGTAGGGGTGAAAGATGCGCTGTGCTGCGGCAATCAATTGCTCCAGGGTGATGTTGCGGCCTGCAACACGTTCGTTTTCGGCGAGTTTGTCCATCTCCACATAAATACGAACCATGTAGCCGCCTTCGCGCGGAATAATCAACAGGCTACCCTCGCTCGCAGACTGGATCAGTACCTTGAAACGGATGTCGGGGAAGTCGGTATTGACCAGCACGTCCATCACGCCCCAGGCATGGTTGGCAGACTCGCCCTTGAGCGACAAACCCATAGCCTGACGTACACCACTACGCGCACCGTCGCAGCCAACGACGTAGCGGGCACGAATGGTTTCTAACTCACCTTTGTGACCATCATCTTGTCGCTCGAACTGCACCGTCACAGGGAAAGGATTGGACGCATCAGCATCACGCTCCAACTTCGCCAGTCGGCGGCTGTAGTGCGGCACCAAACGCGCGGCTGACTTTCCCATCTTTTCAAGATAAAAGTCATGTACACGCGCTTGATTGAGAATCACATGCGGCATGTGCGACAGGCCCTCTTCCACATCGGGCACGCGGCCGCTGCGCACGATGCGGCTTCTTCCAGCGCCATCTACCGAGTTCTCGTCATCAGGCTTCCAGAAGGTGGTTTCGTTCACCCAATACGCCTCTTTCAGCACCTTGTCTGCAAAGCCAAAAGCTTCAAACATTTCCATCGTGCGGCAAGCCACGCCGTCGGCTTGGCCCAATTGCAAGGGACCCGGCTTTTGCTCCACGATCACAGTGCGGATGTCGGGGAAGGCCGCCAACTGTGCGGCAAGCGTCAGGCCAGCCGGGCCGCAGCCAACGATCAAGACATCGGCTTCGCTGGGCAGGCTTGCACCTTGTGTTTGAGCAGAAGCTGCTGCATCCAGCAAGCTGGGGTCGCCTGTTCTGAACCCATTCAAGTGAAATTGCATGTTGTCTCCTACTTTTTGATTTGGTGAGCTGAGACTGTCGCAGGCCCAGACTATTTCGTCAAAGCCAACAATCGAATATTGGGTATATTGTTTTGATATACAGCGATACACTTGCTTTATGGCAAAACTTGACCTGGACTGGCTCAGTGTTTTTGTTGAAGTCTACAAAACCCAAAGCGTCTCGCGCGCAGCGCAGGCGCTCGGCATGGAACAAGCCAGCGCCAGCATGGTGCTTGCCAAGCTGCGCCGACATTTTGATGACCCGCTTTTTTGCCGCACGTCTGGCGGCATGGCACCCACGCCACGCGCACAAACCATCTACCCCGATGTGCTGGAGGCACTTCACCGGTTGGACAAAGCACGAGGCGCCAGCGGGGCTTTCTTGCCACAACAGGCCACGCGCGAATTCCGCATCTGCATGACCGACATCAGCGAAATTGTGTTGCTGCCGCGGCTTATCAACCATCTTCAAGTAGCAGCACCAGGCCTCGTCATTGAGGCCGAAAAGATTTCCCCGGACAGCCGCCGCCAACTGGAGTCTGGCGATATTGATTTGGCCGTGGGTTTCACGCCTGACCTGGAGGCAGGCTTCTACCAGCAAGCCCTGTTTGCGCAAGACTTTGTCTGCCTTGCCGCCAGCAACCACCCGCGCATTGGCACAAAGCTCACCCGCAAAGCGTTCTCAAACGAGGGGCACATCCTGGTCGTCGCCTCTGGCACGGGCCATTCGATTGTGGATAAGGTACTGGCTAAAAACAAGGTGCATCGCCGTGTCGTGCTGCGCGTGCCCAGCTTTCTGGGCGTGGCCCGCATCGTCGCCCAAACCGAGTTTCTGGTGATCGTGCCGCGCCAGCTGGGCCGGGCGCTGGCAGAGCAGGAGCAGGTGAAGGTGCTGGAGCCGCCCTTGCCGCTACCCACGTACAAGGTCAAACAGCATTGGCACGAGCGCTTCAACCTGGACGCTGGCAACATCTGGCTGCGCAAGACCATGGCGGGGCTTTTTTCTGGCACGGGACTGGGCGATTGACGCCTCAGATGGGTTGTTTTTAGTCTTTTCAAGCCATTTTCAGCTGCCAAAAATGCCTGAAGCCCAATAGATTCGGGCGCAAGCAGCTACTAAATTTGTAGCGCCCAATACTAACCATCAGCCAAGAATCGTCGCCAGACTGGCTTCAAGATGCTCGGACGGAAGGCGCTTGAAGCCAGACCGGGCAAAGCGCTGCAAGCGGCCGACCATGAAGGCTACCAGCACCGAGGCCCTGACCTGTGCATCAACCGTTGGTGTAGCCGCACCGTTGGCGGTGGCGGCATCACGCAGGCTTTGTTTGAGGCTGGATTCCAGCTTGTCAAAAAACTGGTTCATGCGCTCTTGCAGGCGGTCGTTTTCAAACACCAACGCGTCACCCACCATCACGCGGGTCATGCCTGGGTTTTTCTCGGCGAACTGCAGCACCATGACCACGAGGCGGCGTGTGCGTATAGCGGGGTCAGCCTCACGCTCGGCGATCTGGTTAACCAGCGTGAAAACGCTTTGCTCGATGAACTCAATCAAGCCTTCAAACATTTGCGCTTTGCTGGCGAAGTGGCGGTAAAGTGCGGCCTCACTCACATCCAGCCTGGCGGCGAGCGCCGATGTGGTGATGCGCTCGGCGCCAGGCTGCTCCAGCATGGTGGCCAGCGCTTGCAAAATTTGCACCCGGCGCTCACCGGGCTTGGGCCGTTTGCGCACTGCGGGCTCTGGCGCAGTTGCGCCCTGCGGCGGGGTGTCGGCATCAAGCGCTAGATCGGACATAGTGGATTAGAAAAGTAAGGGTGTGTCAAACAGCTAGTACGTATGCAAATGATTCTCTCACAGGCCTGTGGCGCTTTTCAGGCGGCGGGATGGGGGTTTTCCTGCTGAAGCACCAGACGCACCCGCAGGCCGCGCGGACCTGATTCGGGGTCATGTGCATCGCTCAGCACGAGCTGGGTTTTGTGGGCTTTGGCAATTTCATCGGCAATCGCCAGGCCCAGACCGTTGCCTTCACCCGCTGTGCCCAGCACGCGATAAAACCGTTGCACAGCCTTGACGCGCTCGTCCGGTGCGATGCCAGGGCCGTCGTCAACCACTTCTAAAAAAACAGCGTCTGGCTGACCAGGCACCCCACCACAGCGGATCGTCACCGAGCCGCGGGGCGGCGTGTACTTCACCGCGTTGTCCACCAGATTACCGAGCAATTCGCGCAGCAGCCACTCATGGCCATGCACCTGCACAGGCTCTGCCTCCAGGCCCAGGTCAATGCCCTTGTGGGTAGCGGCATCCAGGTGCAGCGCCAAAATGGATTCGCACAAGTCTTTCAGATCAACGCATTGCATGAGCTGGGCGGCAACGCTCAAGGCATCCGCGCGCGACAGAGCCAGCAGCTGGTTGGCCAGTTGAGAGGTTCGCCGGGTTGCGCTGCGCAATTGGATGATTTTGTCGGCAGCCAAGGTGATGGTGGCGCCTGCACCCGTAGGCTCCTGGTTCATGCCCTGGGCTGCAAGGGCGGCTTGCGCCCAGGCTTCTACCTGGGCTTGCAGCCCCGCCAGTGGGGTGCGCAGCTGGTGTGCGGCGTCTGCCACAAAGCGGCGCTGCCCTTCGGCCTGGTCATTGACCAGGCCAAACAGGCGGTTCAGCGCCATCACCAGCGGCTGCACCTCTGCGGGGGTGCTCAAGGGGTCAATGGCGCTCAGGTCGCGTGGGCTGCGCCGCTCGACGGCCCCGGTGAGCTCCATCAGCGGTTTGAGCGCACGTGTCACAGCCCAGTTGACTGCAAACCCGGCTGCCAGCACCAGCACCAGGTTGGGCAGCAGCACCTTGAACCAGATGGAACGCACCCATTGCTGGCGCGCGTCCGAGCCGTCGGCCAGTTGCACGATCAGCTCGCCGGCCGCCGTTTCAACCCGCTGCGCAGCGATGCGGTAGGTCACGCCGTTGTCTTCGATGCTGTGAAACTCAGGCTCTTTGGTGGCGGGCAGCACGCTGTCAATCCACGGCTCCCCAGCTAAAAAACCACCCGCCGAATCTGAAATACGAAACCCTGCGAAGCGCTGGCGGTCTTTGACGAAGCCTTCAATTTCCGGGGCCAGCAACAGCACAGGCGCAGCGCTGTCGAGGCTGCCAGCGGACAGTACTGAATCGGCCAGCAGCGGTATCAAGCGCAACAGCTGCTGGTCTTTTTGCAGGGCCACACTGCCTGCAGTCTGGTAGTCAAAATAAATACCGACCAGTGCAAGCAGCCCCAGCGGCAACAGCAGCAGCAGCAGCAGTCTGCGCTGCAGACCCGACCGCATGGCGGCCGGAATCATTCAACCCCGCTGTTTGAAGCTGCCTCTGCTATTTCGAGGCGGTAGCCAAAACCGCGTATCGAGCGCACCGCAATGCCATACGGCTCCAGCTTGCTCCTCAGGCGCGATATATACACCTCAATGGCGTTGGGCGTGATTTCTTTGTCCCAACCCGTCAGAGCCTGCAGCAGCTTGTCTTTGCTGGCAGGTTTGGGCGCGTTGATCAACAAATATTCCATCACCGTCCACTCGCGCGGACCCAGCTCTATCAGCTGGCCGTTGGCTCGGGCTTCGCGGTTTGCGGAGTCCAGCTCCAGCGCACCAAAGCTCAAAGTAGCGCTGGTGGCAGCTTGCGAACGGCGCAGCAGGGCGCGCAAACGTGCCAGCAGTTCAGGCAGCTCAAAAGGTTTGACCATGTAGTCGTCAGCACCCCAATCAAGGCCCTGTACGCGGTCTTGCAAGGCATCTCTGGCCGTCAGTATCAGCACCGGCATCACCTGCCCGCTGCGCCTGATGCTGTGCGTTAAAGCCAGCCCGTCCATTTTGGGCAGGCCGATGTCGATGATGGCGGCATCAAAGGTTTCGCTTTGCAACACCTCTTCGGCGCGCTCGGCGCTACCGACCCAGTCCACCGCATAGCCAGCATCGCACAGGCCCAGCTTGATGCCGCTGGCCACCATCACATCGTCTTCAACTAAAAGCAGGCGCATGGCTAAAGAGCATATAGCTTGCAGCTCAGGTCATTTGTACGGGAATACACCCGCGTTGCTGCATGTGAAAGCAAAACGTCAGAAATATAGGCGTTTTACAAACAGCGTGTTACTGTTTTCGCGCCAGTACAAAATAGCCCAAAGGATCATCCTTTGAACCCAGGCCAAAAGCAACGGAGAGGTGCGCAGCTACTATGAAACTGGCAGCCAGTAAACCGCAAATCACCCCCACTGGCCAGGTCATCAAGCAGTGCCAATATCGTTTGGGGGACAAAAGCCGCAAAGTAAGCAATGTCAACTTGTTGGCAATGGCGCCTATGTCATTACCTCGCTCGCGAATGTCAATATTCACAAAACCAGCTCTGGACAACATGCAGCCAAGACTTTCAGGCGTGAAACGGTGAAAGTCGTAAGGCACATGGTGCCTGCGAGCCGACCACGGCACGGTCAATATGAATGGGGCATCCGATCGCAGGATGCGGAACGTTTCCCGCAGCAAAAGATCAGGGTCCGGGACGTGCTCTAGCACCTCGATGCACAGTGCAGCATCAAAAGTAGCGTCGGCGAATGGCATGATATTGCCGTCGTAATAAATGACATCGCGGTGCTGGACTGACATGCGGAAATTTGCTGCACTGTTGATGTCAATACCTTGATATGTCGCGTGCTGGGGCAACCAGCCCCGCCACGGCGATTCACCCGCCCCGACATCAATAACACGGCCATTTAAATCCGCCAAGGCCGGACGCAGATGCTGGACGATGGTGGCCAATTGCAGATCAACCAGACAACGAAGAAAAAAAGCCAGCGGACGGTCAACGGGTGATGTGACTGGAATAGGCCGAAACTCTTCGCGATGTGCATGCCGATCTTCACTTTGATCTGCTATTTTTTGTTTTGTTGTCATTGCACTTTTTCAACGCTGGGGTGACATCAAATATACTGGTCACTACTATTCATAGAGGCAAAAAAGCTGCTCAATACTTATGCTTTGCAAGTCAAAAATTGATTCTAGTTCAGTCGCCATGGCAAAAAAGCGATTGCTGCAAATGCATTTTGAAAGCGGCGTTGGTCACATCGGCGGAAATCTGTCGGTGCTTGATGCCATTTTGTTGGTTTTCAATGAATTTTTAAATGTTGACGATTTCTTTATTTTGTCAAAAGGACACTCTGCCGGCGCACTGTATATTGCGTTGTGGAGTGTTGGCAAGCTGCAAGACAATGAGCTGGCGCAATTTCACAAAGACAACACGCTGCTGGCAGGCCATCCGCCAGCTCGCAGCATCGCTGATATTGCCTTTGCAACGGGGAGCCTGGGGCACGGGCTGTCGCTAGCCGCAGGCACGGCGCTGGCATTCAGGCTTAAACAACAAGATCGCCAGGTTTTTTGCATCACCTCAGACGGTGAGTGGCAAGAAGGTTCGACCTGGGAGGCATTGATTTTTGCCTGCCACCAGCAACTGGGCAATCTCACGGTATTGATAGATCACAACCGGTTTCAAGGCTTTGGAAGCACTGACGAGGTGGCATCCATGGCGCCGCTTTGGGACAAACTAAAAGGCTTTGATGCTGATATTCAAATCGTTGACGGACACAAGCTGGACGACATTCGCGCAGCACTTGGCGTCAAAAGCAAAAAGCCGCGCATCATGGTGTTGCAGACTATCAAAGGACATGGCGTGAGTTTTATGGAAAACCAGATGGCCTGGCATTATCTGCCGCTGACGCCTGAGCTTTTTCAAAAAGCAATTCAAGAAATTGAAGAAGTCGAGGCACCATGAGAAAGCAGCTTTGTGACGCTCTGCTTGAGCGGTCCAGCAAACCAGACATGGTGTTTCTGACGGGCGACTTGGGCTTCATGGCGCTAGAGCCACTGCAAGAAGGCATGGGGCCGCGTTTTATCAATGCAGGTGTTGCAGAACAAAATATGGTGTCCGTCGCTGCCGGGCTTGCCAACCAAAGTCTGGAGGTTTGGCTCTACAGCATCGCGCCGTTTTGCTATGCAAGGCCGTTTGAGCAAATCCGAAACGACATCTGTTTTCATGCGCTACCCGTTAAATTAATCGGCAACGGTGGCGGCTACGGATATGGCGTGATGGGGCCAACGCATCACGCCATAGAAGATTACGGCGTGCTACTGACTCTGCCAAATATGTGTGTGTTTGTGCCGGTTTTTGACGAAGATATCCCGGCAGTCATCGCGCGCGCGGGAGATTGCACAACGGCCGCATACATCAGGCTAGGTCGGGGTGAGCCACCAAAGGGCTATGCCGTTCCTGCCTATGCGCCGTGGCGTCAGTTGTGCAGTGGCTATGGGCCCGTTGTCATTGCAGTCGGGCCGTTGGCGACTACTTATATAGAAACCTTCGAAAAAATGAGCCCCTCCACCCGGCCCAACTTCTGGGCCGTCAGCGAGTTGCCTATTGAAAAAAACCTTTTCCCGGCGGAATTGCTTGCGCAAATTCAATCCACCTCGCTACTTTGCGTGGCTGAAGAGCACGTGCGCCGGGGAGGCTTTGCGTCAGAACTTGTGCTTTATTTAGCCAATCAGGGGGTAGCGTTACCCCGATTCGTTCACCTGCATGCGCTTGCGCACCATTACAGCCGTTATGGCTCCCAACCCTTCTTGCGAAAGCTCTCGTCACTCGACGCACCAAGTATGGTGTCGGCTCTGAAAGGGCTAAACGATGACTGACATAGACAACTTTATCGGCGCTTTGCGAGGTCCCATCCTGGTGACAGGTGCATCGGGATTTATAGGCGCCAATCTTTTTAAAATGCTGGCGGCGGTGCGTAAAGATGTATTTGCAGTCGTGCAGCGTGAAAAAAATTGGCGCCTGACAAATGTTGGCGACGAGCAAGTCATGGCGGTTGATCTCAACGACCATGCAGCGGTCAAAAATCTGGTCACCAGCGTCACGCCGCAAACCGTTTTCGACTGCGTCGCCTACGGCGCCTATTCATTTGAAAAAGATGATCAATTAATCTACAAGACAAATTTTCTTGCGGCTACGAGCCTGATTGAATTGTTGTCAGAGCGGCCTTTTTCAGCTTACATACACGCTGGCAGTTCGTCTGAATACGGCACCAACTGCACCGCACCTACAGAAGAAAGCGAATGCCTGCCCAACAGCGACTATGCGGTATCAAAACTTGCCATCGCAAACTATTTGGGATTCATGGGGAGGAGCAAAGCCTTTCCCTGTATCAATTTGAGGCTTTATTCAGTCTATGGGCCACTGGAAGACACGGCCCGTCTGATTCCTATGCTTGCGCGACAGGCACTGGCCGGAAAACTCCCCGCACTGGTAGATGCGCGCACATCTCGCGACTTTGTTCATGTGGATGATGTTTGCCGTGCTTTTATTTTGGCTGCAGCCAAAATGCATCCTGGTTTATACGGGCAGAATCTCAATATCGGCAGCGGCCAAAAGACAACAATAGGTGACCTTGCGGCTACTGCAAAACGTCTTTTCAACATTCAGGAAGCGCCACAATTTGGAACCATGAGTGGTCGTGATTGGGACTTGGCGGAGTGGTATTCAAATCCGCAAAAGGCCATGGATTTGCTGCAATGGCAGGCCACTATTTCTCTTGAGCAAGGACTTCGCCAGACGACAGATTGGGTGGCCAAACTCAATGATGATGATTTTTCAGGTAGTACAAAAAGTCTGAACCCAACGCGCAAGCGCAGCATTTCTGCCATCATCGCCTGCTACAAAGACGGTCAAGCCATACCGGTGATGCACAAGCGCTTGACCGATACCTTTGGGCGCATGGGCATTGATTATGAAATCATTTTTATCAACGACTGTAGCCCTGATGACAGCGCCCAAGTCATTCGTGACATCAGCGAAAAAGACACCCGTGTTATCGGCATTTCGCATTCCCGCAATTTCGGATCCCAGATGGCGTTTCGAAGCGGCATGGAAATTTCTACAAAAGACGGCGTGGTCTTGCTTGACGGTGACCTTCAAGACCCGCCTGAACTGATAGAAGCTTTTTACCAGCAGTGGATGGCTGGATTCGATGTCACCTACGGCAGGCGTGTGCGGCGTGAAATGCCATGGTATTGGGGGATGATGTACAAGCTTTACTATCGCATCTTCGCGATGTTCAGCTATGTTTCTATTCCTCTCGATGCTGGTGACTTCTCTTTGATGGACAGGCGCGTCGTTGGCTGGCTTCTCAAATGCCCGGAAAGAGATCTGTTTGTAAGAGGGCTGCGAGCCTATGTAGGCTTTCGGCAAACTGGGGTTGACTATGTGCGACCTGAGCGTATGTTCGGCACCTCAACAAATAGCCTGATGAAAAATCTTGATTGGGCAAAAAAAGGGATTTTTTCATTCAGCGATACGCCCTTGACCATGTTGACGGCTACGGGAGTCGTGCTGCTTTTATTGTCGATCACAGTCGCTATCGTTGTGGCCCTGCTCCGTTTGCTGATTCCTGAAATTGCGCCAAAAGGCATCACCACTTTGCTGATCGTGACACTGATGTTTGGATCTTTCAATATTTTTGCAATTGGTCTCGTGGGCGAATATGTCGCCAAAATCATGGCTGAAGTCAAAGGACGACCCCGTCTTATTCGGACAGCCATGATCCGTCGCGGTAAAACCACCGAACTTTTGCCCGATGGGAAAGCACGATGACGGTAGCCTACAGATCCTGCCCGGTTTGTGGTGCAGGCCATGAAACTGCTACGCCTTTTCTAGAAAACAATATTAGCGCCGAGAAGCTTTCCAGCTTCAGCTTTGCATCGCGCAAAGTTCCTGAATTCATGTGCCATCAGCTGGTTCGATGCACCACATGCGATCTGGTCTACGCGAATCAACCTCCTAGTGAAGAAGAGCTTTCACTTGCTTACCATGCGGCAGACTACGACAGCTCGGAAGAGGCCAACGATGCGGCCGCAGCCTACATGCAAGCCATGCAATCGGCCCTTCAAAACATAGCCAGCAAAGTATCTGCCTTGGAAATTGGAACTGGCACGGGCGTGCTGCTTCAGCATCTATCAAGCGCTGGTTTCCAAACACTTGTAGGCGTTGAACCTTCGGCTGCCGCTATTGCAGCCGCACCGGCGGATCGCCAGCCCTGGATACGCCACGCCATGTTTCATGAGGCTGACTTCGAGCCAGCTTCTTTCGACTTGATTTGCTGCTTCATGACGATGGAGCATGTCAGAGACCCGAAGATCATCGCCAATTCAGCATTTCAACTCTTACGACCGGGGGGTGCTTTTGTTACTGTGACGCACGACTACCACAGTTTCGTGAATCGGCTTCTTGGCAAGCGATCCCCCATCATTGACATTGAACACATGCAGCTTTTTTCCAAAACTAGTATTGAGCAACTTTTTAGCACGGCGGGATTTGAGCAAGTTGAAGTGAAGGCTTTTGCCAATACCTATGCACTCAGCTATTGGCTGCGCATCTCGCCTGCTCCCAAATTTGTCAAAGCAGCTGCTTCCCGGTTGTTCGACTTCCTCGGCTGGCATAAAACAAAATTGAGCGTCAATGTGGGCAATGCCATGACAGTTGGAATGAAACCCTCGATATTGGCCTGACGCTAGAGGCTAGAGGCTGATAAATCTATGTATGCAATACGGCTTTGGACGGCGATAGCGTTCATTTTTGGCGTTTTGCCGCTAGGTTTGTCATCGACTGAAATGTGGGATGGCGTGGTGGCCATTCACGCCATGACTGCGAACGACTGGTCAGCCATGAAGGGCTGGGTACTGGATAGCAACTGGTACCTGACCTACGCCATATTTTCATTGATCGACTACCTCCAACACGTCCTGGGATTTCCGCTATGGATTTCCTTCAAGCTATGGACTCTGGTTGTCATTATTGGCATTGCCGCAGAGGTCTACCTGCTGGCTAGAAGAGTGTTTGGAATACCTGACTACATAGCTGCCTGGTTGCCCGCGCTGGTGTTCAGTTTCCCCATTTGGTACGTATTTTTTAGCTATACATGCATGATTGGACACCTGACTTGCGTCTGGCTGGCCTTGGCTGGATACCGCCTTATGTACAGCGACAAGACTTGGATTGCGGCGCTAGGCGCTGTTGTCATCACTCTCTCGTATCAACTTGCCTCGAACTGCGCCTTTATTCTTGCCCTGGAACTTGGCAGGTGGTGTGTTTGTAAAGAAAAAACGCTGTGGTCCTATCGACGCTCAGGCCTGCTTCTGTTGCTTTCGGTTGTCCTATTTGCTGCGACGCGCATCATTTGGCCGCCGGTGGGGAGTTATGTGGGATACAACCGCTTTTTAAACCCGCTGCAGTTTTCAAGCTGGGTAACCTACGCCAAATATTCACTGCTATTTTCAACCTGGCTGGTATTGCTTTTACCCGTGTTCGCTGGTCTGTGGCTTGCTTCAACCCGCAACGCCAGGTCAGAGGGAAAAATAGCGCGCACATTAAAAAGCAACTGGAAAACCATATTGCTTTTTATTTTTTTAGCAATTGCGGCCAGCTTTCCTTACATTGCGGTGGGTCTTGGCAGCCCTCTGTTTGTGATGAATTTTTCATCTGCGAGTTCTGTGTCAGCAGCACTCGCCAGCAATTCGGCATCAGGACTGTTAAGCGTTTGGTATGGAGGATGGGGAGCCCGCCACATGCTATTGATGCTGGTGCCTCTGGTTCTGTTTGCAGGTTGGCTCGTAGCAGCAGGCCAGCAGGCGCTGGCGCCTGAATCAAAGGTTCTGCTTAAAACGCTACGTGGCACTTTTGCTGTAACGATCGCCATCAGTCTCGCGTTTGGTGTTCCTGGGCATTGGGCAAAATTAGAGCGGATTGCCAATCAACGCGCTTTGGTGCAGACCCTGCTTGGCAAACCTCAAATACCTTTTGGTCAAGTTGATATTCTTCTTGATCGACATACAGCTTATGTCAGCGATCTGCATGAAACAAATTACCTGCTTTACCTGGCTTATAAAAGCACACATTGGGCAGCTCTAATGGTGCCGGAAGCAGCCAATGTACGAGACTGGGGAAATGCAGAAAGGCAGTTAAAACTGGCTCAGATCGCCAATGGATTACCTGTCATTGCCAACTTGAATGTTATGCGAGACTACGTGCAAAATGACCAAGATTGCAAAACCATCATCAGAGTCAAGCAGTCAGAACTGAGTGCGATGGACATCCTTTGGAAAGCCGAACATCAACCACAACATTTACCAAAAACATATATTGAGCCAGTGTCGACAACCTGTAAAAATGCAAACGAATTTTGGCGAAAAAATCAGACTTCCACCAGTCGATCAACACACGACATTCAAGCAGCTTCGAGCTGACAGGGCTTACGGATAAGCATAAAACACCGAGAATATTTTTTACGCTCATGCATTTTTTAAAAAATAAATCTCTTAATACCCAATCTGCTCAACTGCATGTATTGTTTATTTCAGTTGTCGTATTGACGGTTTGCGCAGCTTGGTTATTGGCTGCCTTTTACAGCTTTTTACCCGCCAAAGCACCTATTGATCCAACAGTACTATCTTTTGAGTACCGCAGGGTCATTCGGCCCGAACCCATTGAACGCTTTGTTTTTTTGATACTTGCCCTGACAGTACCACTGTGTACGTTTTGCGCAGGGCTCATAGTTTTCCGCAAGATGGCAACAGCAACTAGTGCTTCGGGAATATGGATGACAGCATTGGTATTGCTTGGAGCAGCCTTGTTTTATTTGCCGTTTTCCGGTTTTCAAAACAGCTTGGCGAAAGACAGTCTCGGTGGTCCGTCGCGGTTTTTAGCCTATCAATCTCTGGCATTGGCTGGTCTAGCAGCAACTCTGGGGCTTGCCGGTTTTTGGTATGTCAGCCGAGCCGATTGTGTGCCAAAGTGCAACGCCACTATGCACATCCATACGCATAGGCTCAATCTCTTTTCTACAATTTCACACACGACTTATCGACGTGTGAATTGGTTTATTTTTCTACTCCTCATAGCGTTACAAATAGGTAGCTGGCGGCTTTTTAGTGAGGCTTCTATCACGCGGGGGGCCGTTTGGTTTGACAGCTTTGATGCAGTTATTTACTCTATCAGCCAGGTCGCAGCAGGTAAAACTCTTTTGGCTGACCTGCCGAGCCAATATGGTTTTTTTGCACTTTTTATGCAGCCGGTATTTAAAGTCGTTGGCTTGTCAATTTTTACATTCACGGCGCTGTGTGCATTTCTACAAATTTGTTCCCTGGCTTCGGTATATGCAGTTGTCCAACGCATCGTCCGTGATAAAGCTCTTTTAGCGGTTTATACGCTGTCACTGGTTACCGTGACGTTTGGGACTGTTTTGTGGTTTATTGGTCTGGACGATCCGGGTTTTCAATATTGGCCGATCCGCTTTTTCTGGCCCGCCTTTTCAGTATTTGTTTGTTATCGATATGCGTATCGCCCGAAACTGCTCACCTCATTTTGGGTTTCTCTGACAGGCGCCATTGGAAGCATTTGGAATGCCGAGACCGGATTGGTAATCGTCGTGGCATTTGCTGGTGTACTGACCGCCAAATGGGTCGTGTTGTACACGTTCGGATTAAGCGATACAAGAACAGAACAGCGAAATTTACTGCATGCTTTGGGATTGCATGTGGCGACGTTTGCCGTGTGCGTGTTATTGACACTTTCTTGGCTTGCTATCAATGCAAATGAGCCACTCCATTTTGAATGGCTTTACATCTATCAAAAAACTTTTTACGGTTTGGGGTTCGGAATGCTCCCTATGCCAACTCATCTATTTCCGTGGATGTCCATATTGGGCATTTACCTGATGAGTCTGATCGTAGCCGTGCAGCTTTGGGCCTTCAATCCGCGCTCAAAAACAGCGGCATTGCTGCTGTACTTGGCTCTGCTAGGCTTGGGACTGTTTGTTTATTATCAGGGCAGATCACATCCGCTCAATCTCATTTCTGTTTGCTGGCCAGCGTTGACGCTGCTTGTCATATTGTCTGATCGCGTCGTCCGGGCCGTCAAAGCCAGTCTATTGAGCAAGGCCCATCTGGCATATCCCATTGCCGGGCTGTCCGTTCTTCTCATATCTTCTGCGGTTTTGGTTATTGGTGTTCCACGAATGTTGACAGAAGGCGTAGAAGCTTTCGCCAGCCGCAACAAGTCTGACGATACCTTGGTCAGCTCAGAATTAGAGTTCATACGGCAGCACTCAACAGCTGGAGATGCGTGCGCTATTTTGAGCCTGCGCCAAGGCTCGTACTATGCTGCGACGGGTCTGGCATCGCCAATATCCGGCCCTGGCTATGTAGAGATGCTTTTACAGAGTGACCTTGACAGCTTTTTAGATCAGCTAAGACATAGGCCAATGAACTGCATATTCGTCGGCTTGGGCAAAGATAGTGCGCTCAAACTGGGAGTTGACGTTATTAAAATTCTGCCAGGGTATGCCGTGTCAGCGCGTAATACGACTGGTTCTATGCTGCTTCTTCGGCCAAAGAGGTGACTACGAAGTCGAAACAGTGGGCAAAATCCACTAGCAATTAATGTGAACGAATCATCGTCCCAAAGGCCTGCTCCGTCAAAATTTCGAGCAGCATCGCATGCGGGACACGGCCATCGATGATATGCACCGAATTCACGCCACTTCTGGCTGCGTCCAGCGCGCCGGCAATCTTGGGGAGCATGCCACCCGAAATGGTGCCATCGGCAAACAGCTCGTCAATCTCGCGCGCCGTCAGGTCAGTCAGCAGATTACCGGCCTTGTCGAGAACGCCGGGGGTATTCGTCAACAGCACCAGTTTTTCAGCCTTGAGCACCGTAGCCAGTTTGCCAGCTACGACATCGGCATTGATGTTGTAGCTTTCGTTATCTTCGCCAAAGCCAATCGGGCTGATGACGGGAATAAAAGCATCGTCTTGCAGCGCCTTGACAACGCTCGGATCAATGCTGACGATATCGCCCACAAAGCCTACGTCATGTTCTTTGCTTGGGTCTTTGTTGTCTAACATGCTGAGCTTTTTGGCCCTAATCAAACCACCATCACGCCCCGTCAACCCCACCGCTTTGCCACCCGCCTGGTTGATGAGGCCAACAATGTCCTGCTGCACCTGGCCCGCCAGCACCCACTCAACAACCTCCATCGTCTCCTCGTCCGTCACCCGCATGCCCTGAATAAACTCGCCTTTTTTACCCAAGCGGTTCAAAGCCGTTTCAATCTGCGGGCCACCACCATGCACCACCACCGGGTTCATGCCGACCAGCTTCAGCAGCACCACGTCTTCAGCAAAGTCAGCCTGGAGCGCCGAATCGGTCATCGCGTTACCACCATATTTGATGACCATGGTCTTGCCATGAAACTTGCGGATGTAGGGCAGTGCTTGAGCCAGGATTTCGGCTTTGTCGCGTGGGCTTACGTGGGACAGGTCGGGGTCAGTTGCAATGGATTGGGTCATGGCGATGGACTGATGGAAATTTAAAAAACCAATTCAATTGTGCCGCAAGCTCGTCAGCCTTCAAACCGAAGAATGCGCCTGCTGCTGGCGTAAAAAATCCTGGGCCGCCAGAGCCAGACCGGCATCAACACTCAAAGGTGGCGCCCAGCCCAAAACACGGCGTGTTTTGGCAATATCCACTTGAAGAGAGCCACACAGCCGCTGCGCTACATCCCGCTTGCCCAGCAAGCCTGCAATGAAGGTCAACATCATCCCAGGCACAGGCACAAGGCGAGCCGACTTGCCCAAAGCGCGTGCCGTACGGCGCATCAGGGTGGTCGTCGACATGTCCTCGCCGTCGCTGGCCAAAAACACCTGATTAACAGCGTCCGGATGCGCCATGCAGGTCAGTATCAGGCTCACCAGATTGCCCACACTCAGCAGGCTGCGCCGATTGTCAATCGCACCCAAAGGCAATGGCAAGCCACGGTCAAGCCATAGCATCATCTTCAAAAAATTGGCCCTGACGCCCGGACCATAAATCAGTACAGGCCGAATGATGACGACTTCAAGCCCTGTGGTTGCTGCAAGTGCCAGCAGGCCTTGTTCGGCCTCCAGTTTTGAAATGCCATAGGCATCCATGGGGGCGGGCATGTCGTCGGCAGTGTAGGGGCAATTCTTCAAAGTGCCTTCGCCATTGACCTTGACCGAACTGATGAAAACAAAGCGCCGAACACCCGCATCAACCGCCTGCCTGGCCAATTGCAGCGTGCCCAACACATTGACACGACGAAACTCGGTCAATGGATCTTCTGCCTTGTCTTGCATCACATGGACACGGGCAGCCAGGTGAACCACGCAATCGATATTGTTCAAGGCCGCTTGCCAGTTAGTCGTTGCATCCAGGTTACCGACCACAACAGACTCAGCCCCGGCGCTGGCTGGCATCACGGCTGATTGCCGAAGCGCAGCTCGGACATCCCAGCCTGCGGCCACCAGCGTTGCCACCAGGCAGCGCCCTACAAAACCGGAGGCACCGGTGACCAGTACGCGCTGATTTATGGTGGGTACAGTCATGGTGGGCACAGCTCACGGTAAACGGCAAGCGTTTGCTCAGCCACCTTCGCCTCTGAGAACTCCGACTCCACCATACGCCTGCCTTGTTGCCCCATGGTGCGCCGCAGGTCTGCGTCGCCCAGCAGGCGCTCGATGGCATTGGCCAGGCCCGCAGCGTCACGCAAAGGCACCAGCAATCCGTTTTCAGCATGGCGCACAATTTCGCGGCAGCCAGGTGCATCGGTTGCGATCAGTGCTCTGCCGCATGCTGCGGCTTCCAGCAAAACTTTGGGCAACCCTTCACGGTAGGACGGCAGGCAAACAATATGGGCCTGGGCCAGCGTTGCAGGCATGTTGCTGCAATGCCCCCAGCTCTCCACAACGCCGCTGTCATGCCATGCCTTGAGCTGGCCATCAGAAATGGAGGCCGGGTTATCAGGATCGCCATTGCCCACCAAAACAAAGCGTGCGGCGGCACCGCGCGCTCGCAACAGGCGAGCCGCCTCTACAAATTCACCCACCCCTTTGTCCCATAGCATGCGTGAAGGCAGCATCACTACTGGCGTTGTTTGCGCTTCAGGCGTGGGCGCAAAGCGCTGCACGTCAACGCCAGATCCACGAATCAACCGAACCCGCTGGGCAGCCACAAGACCAGCATTGACCAGCATGGCCTCGTCATCCGGGTTCTGTAAAATCAACAGATTGCGGCCAGAGTTAAGCAGGAGGCGAAAGAATCGCGACACCACTGCACGCAGAACGCTTGCCAGTCGGGTGCTAGAACTGAACAAAAAGCCCATGCCAGCAAGCGCATTCACCACAGCCGGGCCGCGCACAAGATAAGCAGCAAGGGAGCCATACAGCACGGGTTTCAACGCAACATGGTGAACGACATCCGGGCGTTCCCTCAGGTAAATTTTGACGATTTGGGCAATGGCGGCGAGTTCACGCAAAGGATTGCGGCTTCGCCTTTGCAAATCAAGCGGTACCAGCTTGAATCCTTCAGCAGCAATGTCAGCGCCGCGGCTGCCCACGCGCGTCGCCACAATGATGTCGTAGCCAGCGGCTTGCGCGGCACGCGCTGGAGGCAGGCGATGCGAGCAAAAGTACCAGTCTTCAGTGACGAGAAAAAGCAGTTTTTTGCGAACACCCGTTCCCGGAGATGGATGGCTCACGATGTCAGTGGCCACAGACAACATCACAGACGCAGATCAACCGCATCAGCCGCCAAGACATACTTCAAGTCGTACAAAACATGCACCGACTTGCCTAGCGCCCGAATGCCCTCAGCCCCCATGGCACGAAACTCGTTATGTGAAACAGCCAGGATGATGCCGTCATAGCTTGCCGGGTTCAATGTCGCTACGGGCGAAATTCCGTATTCATGAACCGCCTCTTCCGCCGTGACCCAAGGGTCATACACATCGACTTCGCAGTTGTATTCTTTCAGCTCAGCAACGATATCAACCACCCGTGTGTTGCGTAAATCAGGGCAATTTTCTTTGAACGTCAAACCCAACACGAGTATGCGTGCGCCGTCGACTTGAATGCGTTTTTTGGTCATCGCCTTCACAAACTGTGCCACCACATAGTTGCCCATGCTGTCGTTCAGGCGGCGGCCAGCCAAAATAATTTCAGGGTGATAACCCAGCGCCTGCGCCTTGTGCGTCAAATAGTACGGATCCACACCGATGCAGTGGCCGCCGACGAGTCCAGGCCTGAAGGGCAAGAAATTCCATTTGGTGCCTGCCGCTTTTAGCACCGCCTCGGTGTCGATATCCATCTTGTTAAATATCATGGCCAGCTCGTTGATCAGGGCAATGTTGAGATCACGCTGCGTGTTCTCGATCACCTTCGCGGCCTCTGCCACCTTGATGCTGCTGGCCTTGTGCGTACCCGCCACAATGATTTCGTTGTACAGCGCATCGACGACATCTGCGATCTCAGGCGTAGAACCGGACGTGACTTTCTTGATAGTGGTGACCCGATGCTCCTTGTCCCCCGGGTTGATTCGCTCGGGGCTGTAACCCGCATAAAAATCACGGTTGAAGGTGAGGCCAGAAAACTTCTCCAGCACAGGAACGCAGTCTTCTTCTGTCGCGCCGGGGTACACCGTTGACTCGTAAATCACGATGTCACCTGGCTTGAGCACTTTGCCAATCGTTTCACTAGCCTTGATGAGCGGCGTGAGATCGGGTCGCTTGTGCTGGTCAATCGGTGTTGGCACAGTGACAATAAAAACATTACAGGCCCGCAAGTCTTCTACGTTGGTCGAGAAGGTGAGGTGCTTGGCATTACCCAGCTCTTGCGGCGATGTCTCCAGCGTGTGGTCAACGCCTTTTTGCAATTCGGCAATGCGTTTGACGTTGATGTCGAAGCCTGTGACTAGACGTTTTTTACCGAACTCCACAGCAAGTGGCAGCCCAACATAGCCCAGACCAACGATAGCGAGTTTTATTTTTGACATGTTTATGGATTGACGGGGGAGGTTAAATCTTGCACATACCAGTCCATCGCTTCGGCCATGCCTTGACCAATCGCATGGGTGGGCTGGTAACCCAGCAATTTGCTGGCTTTTTCGATGCTGGCGAGGGAATGGCGTACATCCGCTGCGCGGAAATCACGGTATTCAGGTGCGGCTATCTGCAACCGTGGCAGACGTTTTTGAAGCTCATTTTGAATCAGCACATGCAGCTCGCGAAGCGTGGTGCGGTCTCCTACAGCGACGTTGTAGACCTGGTTCAGCGCTTCAGGGGTTGGGGTCGTGGCAGCCAGTAAATTGGCCTGAATGACATTGGCCACAAAACAGAAGTCCCGGCTGGTTTCACCATCACCATTGATATACAACGGCTGACTGTTGAGCATGGCGGAAATCCATTTGGGAATCACCGCTGCGTAAGCACCGTCCGGGTTTTGATGTGGGCCGAAAACATTGAAGTAACGCAGCCCGATGCTTTGAAAACCATAGGTGCTGGCAAAAACTTCTGCGTATAACTCATTGACGTATTTGGTCACCGCATAAGGCGACAAGGGCTTACCGATGCAATCTTCAACTTTGGGCAACGCGGGGTGGTCACCGTAGGTGGAACTGCTGGCGGCATAGACAAATCGTTTGACACCAGCGTCACGCGAAGCTACCAGCATGTTCAAATATCCATTGATATTGGCCTGATTGGTGGCGATGGGGTCAGCAACGGAACGTGGCACAGACCCCAAGGCAGCTTCATGCAACACATAGTCAACGCCCTGAACCGCCTTGATGCAATCGGCCAGGTCACAGATATCGCCCTGAATAAACTGAAAGTTCGCCCATTTTTGGGGGCCGACAGCAGCGCTGATTTGGTCCAGATTGATGCTTCTGCCAGTCGAAAAGTTGTCCAGCCCAACAACGCGCTGGCCCAGATTTATCAGCGCCTCCAGCAAATTGCAGCCAATAAAGCCAGCAACGCCTGTGATCAACCAAGTACGTGGATGCTGGGTGAGCTCTGTTTTGAGTTGAAGGTAGTCGTTCATGGCGTTACGGTATTTTGGCAGCAGCTTGATGTTGTGATTCAAGCCAGGACTGAAACATCAGCACATTCCACAACTGGTGCTGCCAATTTCTTTTACCTGACAGGTGTTCCAGCCATTTTTGCCGTATGGGCGCTGGATGCAAATAACCTTCTGCTTTCAAACGCGACTCGTCAAG
>JAYWBS010000140.1:0-35200 GCA_043781295.1 Polaromonas sp. | reverse complement strand
GGCATCGGGCTGGGCCTGGGCTATATTTCGCCCGTCTCGACGCTGGTCAAATGGTTTCCCGACCGGCGCGGCATGGCGACCGGCATGGCGATCATGGGTTTTGGCGGCGGCGCGATGATTGGGTCGCCCCTGGCCGCTGATTTGATGAAGTCTTTTGCCAGCCCGACCAGCGTGGGCGTGATGCAGACATTTGTCGTGATGGCGCTGGTGTATTTTGTCTTCATGATGGCGGGTGCTTTCGGCTACCGCGTGCCTGAAACCGGCTGGAAGCCCGCAGGCTGGACACCCCCGCCCGCGCAAGTCAGCAACACCATGATCACGCAAAAGCACGTGCACGTCAGCAAGGTCTGGGGCATCCCTCAGTTCTGGCTGATCTGGATGGTGCTGTGCATGAACGTGTCGGCCGGTATTGGCGTGATCGGTATGGCATCGCCCATGTTGCAGGAAGTGTTTGGCGGCTCGCTGATTGGCGTGGCCAAAAAGTTTGGCGAGCTGGACAAAGGCCAACTGGCTGCTATCGCAACGGTAGCCGCGGGCTTTACCGCACTGCTGAGCCTGTTCAATATTGGTGGCCGTTTCTTCTGGGCCAGCCTGTCTGACAAGCTGGGCCGCAAGATGACTTACATCGTGTTTTTTGTGCTCGGCGGTTTGATGTACGCCAGCGTGCCCGGCAGTTCGGGTGCAGGCAGCATTGTCTTGTTTGTCGGCGCGTTTTGCGTGATTTTGAGCATGTATGGCGGCGGCTTTGCCACCGTGCCGGCGTATCTGGCAGATATTTTTGGCACGCAGATGGTCGGTGCCATTCATGGCCGCTTGCTGACAGCCTGGGCTACGGCCGGGGTGTTGGGCCCGGTGGTGGTGAACTACATGCGTGAATACCAGCTAGGTCTTGGCATTCCGCGTGAGCAGGTTTATAACCAGACCATGTACATCCTGGTCGGCATGCTGGTGGTGGGTCTGATCTGCAACCTGCTGGTCAAACCGCTGGATGCCAAATGGTTTATGACCGATGCCGAACTGGCAAGTGAGAAGAAGCTGGCCCATGAAAAGGCCGTTGCATCTGAAGTTGGCAGCGGCAGCGGCGACACCTCCACTGTCAGCCCGGCACTGGTAGCGTTTGCCTGGGTGGCAGTGGGTATTCCATTGGCCTGGGGCGTGTACCGCACCTTGCAGAGCGTTGCCAAGTTTTTTGCGTAAACACCAACTGATCTTTCTTTAAGCCAACATGAATCATCCTGCGCCCCATCATGAAGTGAAAGCCGTGGCCATTGCCACGGTGGACGATTTGCGCGAAAGAATTCGCCGCAAAAGCAAACTCAAGGGGCGCCAAGCTGATGATGTGTCGATTGAAGAAGTGCGTGCGCTAATTGGCACCAAACCAGCCGCCGGGCACAGGCGCGATTTGCTGATTGAGCATTTGCACAAGCTCAATGACGCTTACCACTGCCTGCATGACAGGCACTTGGTGGCTTTAGCCAAAGAGATGAACATTGCTATGGCCGAGGTGTATGAGGTGGCCACTTTTTATCACCACTTTGAGGTGGTGCGTGGCGATGATAAAGCGCCTGGCCTGACGGTACGTGTGTGCGATGGCCTGGCCTGTGAGCTGGCAGGCGCACAGGATTTGCTGGCCAGATTGCCCATGCTCTTGGGCAATCAGGATGTGCGGGTAATACCTGCGCCGTGCATTGGCCGTTGTGAGCAGGCGCCCGCTGCGGTGGTACACCAGTGTCCCGTGCCTTTTGCGACGCCAGAAGCCGTTATTTCAGTAGTAAATAGTGCTGTAGACCAACAAATTCGGGCGCAAGCAGCTATTAATTTTGTAGTGTCTGACTTTGCAGAAAAAAGCATTCCTGGAGAAACCGGTGGTGCTGAACCCGCGTACACCGACTACGCCACCTACCGCGCCAACGGCGGCTACGCCCTGGCTGCCAGTCTGGTCAATGGTGAAGACGACATCGAACGCATCATCAAGTCCATGGAAGATTCTGGCCTGCGCGGCCTGGGCGGCGCAGGCTTTCCCGCCGGGCGTAAGTGGCGCATTGTGCGCGGTCAGCCCGCACCCCGCGTGATGGCAGTCAACATCGACGAAGGCGAGCCTGGCACCTTCAAAGACCGCACTTACCTGGAGCGTGACCCGCACCGTTTTCTTGAAGGCTTGCTGATTGCCGCACAAGTGGTAGGCATCGATGCCTGCTACATCTACCTGCGTGATGAATACCACGGCTGCCGCGAGATGCTGGAGGCCGAGATAGCCAAACTGCAGGCCGACCCACCTTGCCATCTGCCATTGATGGAACTGCGGCGCGGCGCGGGTGCTTACATTTGCGGTGAAGAGTCCGCCATGATTGAAAGCATTGAAGGCAAACGCGGTGAGCCACGCATGCGTCCACCCTATATTGCAGAGGTGGGCCTGTTTGGCAGGCCCACGCTGGAGCATAACTTTGAAACCCTGTACTGGGTGCGTGACATCATTGAAAAAGGCCCGAAGTGGTTCTCAAGCTTCGGCCGCAATGGTCGCAAAGGTTTGAGGAGCTTTAGCGTCAGCGGCCGGGTGAAAAACCCTGGCGTCAAATTAGCGCCGGCTGGCATCACTGTGCAGGAATTGATAGACGAGTATTGCGGCGGCATGGCGGAAGGCCACAACTTTTACGCCTACTTGCCAGGCGGTGCGTCGGGCGGCATTTTGCCCGCCAGCCTGAATGCGATTCCGCTGGACTTTGACACCCTTCAACCCTACGGTTGCTTTATTGGTTCGGCTGCGGTCATCATCCTCGGGCATCAGGACAAGGCCCGAGACGCCGCACTGAATGTGATGAAGTTTTTTGAACACGAAAGCTGTGGCCAGTGCACGCCTTGCCGTGTCGGCACGGCCAAAGCCGCCCGCCTGATGCAAGCACCTGTGTGGGACGCGCAAACGCTGGAAGACCTGGCAGAAGTGATGGGTGATGCGTCTATCTGCGGCCTGGGTCAGGCTGCGCCGAATCCGATTCGCAGCATTCAGAAATATTTTCCTGAAGAAATTGGAGCAACAGCATGAATGCAGCGCAGGGCCGCCCCAAGCAAGTTCAGCCCCCTCGGGGGGCAAAGAGCCACACGAAGTGGGCGAAAGTGGGGGCTTTATGAACGCGCCAACAAAGTTAGTGGAAGTTTTGCCGCAGACCGTTGAGTTCAAACTCGACGGCAACACCATCCATGCCTACGAAGGCGAGACCATTCTCAAAGCTGCCAAGCGTCATGGCATTGATATTCCGCATCTTTGCTACAAAGACGGCTACCGGGCCGATGGCAATTGCCGCGCCTGTGTAGTTGAAGTCAAAGGTGAACGCGTTTTAGCGCCCAGCTGCTGCCGCAGCGCGACGCCAGGTATGGAAGTACAAGCCAACAGCGAGCGCGCCATTAAAAGCCAGAAGATGGTGGTGGAGATGCTGCTGTCGGACATGCCCGACGTGGGCTACAAATGGAATGATGCCGATGGTGCTGAGAAAAACTCTGGCCAGCATGGTGAACTCAGCGACTGGGCCTTCCGATTGGATGTCAGCGTGCGCCCCGAGCTGAAAGCCCTGCGCCGCGAGCAACCCAAGGCCGACACATCGCACCCGGCCATGGCTGTCAACCTGGACGCCTGCATTCAGTGCAACCGCTGCGTACGCGCCTGCCGTGAAGAACAGGTCAACGACGTGATTGGCTACGCCATGCGCGGCTCACACAGTGAAATTGTGTTTGACTTAAGCGATGCCATGGGCGACAGTACCTGCGTGGCCTGTGGTGAATGCGTGCAGGCCTGCCCAACCGGGGCGCTGATGCCCAAGACGCAAATCGGCTCGCAAGTGGTCGATAAAAAAGTCGATTCAGTTTGCCCGTTTTGCGGTGTCGGTTGTCTGCTGACCTATAACGTCAAAAATAACGAGATCGTCAGCGTCGACGGCCGCGACGGCCCAGCCAACCATAACCGCCTGTGTGTCAAGGGCCGCTTTGGCTTTGACTATGCAGCCAGCCCGCAGCGCTTGACCAAGCCATTGATTCGCAAAGCTGGCGTTGCCAAAGACCCAGCGATGCTGGAAAAACTCAACCGCAACACAGCCGATTGGTCTGAGGTTTTCCGTGAAGCGACGTGGGAAGAAGCACTGAATTTCAGCGGCAACACCCTTAAAAACTTGCGCGATACAAAGGGCAAAAAATCGCTCGCTGGTTTTGGTAGCGCCAAGGGCAGCAACGAAGAAGCCTACTTGTTTCAAAAACTGGTGCGTACCGGCTTTGGCAGCAACAACGTCGACCATTGCACCCGGCTATGCCATGCGTCCAGTGTGGCGGCCTTGCTTGAAGGCGTGGGCTCTGGCGCGGTAAGCAACCAGGTTAACGACGTTGAGCATTCTGATTTGATTTTTGTGATTGGCTCTAACCCAACCGCCAACCACCCGGTAGCCGCGACGTGGATGAAAAACGCCATGAAGCGTGGTGCAAAAATCGTACTGGCCGACCCACGCATCACAGACCTTGGCAAGCACGCCTGGCGCACCTTGCAGTTCAAGGCTGACACCGATGTGGCCATGCTCAATGCTTTGATTCACACGGTCATTGATGAGGGCTTGACGGATGTTGACTTCATTCGTGACCGCGCCAGTAACTTTGAAGCCCTGCGTGACAACGTCAAGGCCTACAGCCCCGAGGCAATGGCACCGATTTGTGGCATTCCGGCTGAGTCCCTCCGCGAAGTGGCACGTGAGTTTGCCAAAGCCAAAGGCGCGATGATTTTGTGGGGCATGGGCATCAGCCAGCACGTACACGGCACCGACAACGCACGTTGCCTGATTGCACTTGTCACTGTGACGGGACAAATCGGCAAGCCCGGCTCTGGCCTGCACCCGTTGCGTGGCCAGAACAATGTGCAGGGCGCCAGTGATGCAGGTTTGATTCCGATGATGTTCCCCAACTACCAGCGGGTCGACAATAAGGCCAACCACGATTGGTTTGAAAACTTCTGGAACGTCAAGCTGGACGACCAGCCCGGCTACACCGTGGTGGAGATTATGCACAAGGCGCTGGCCCCTGACAGCGACCCGCACAAGATTCGCGGCATGTATGTGATGGGTGAAAACCCCGCCATGAGCGACCCTGACTTGAACCATGCGCGGCACGCGTTGGCCAGCCTTTCTCATCTGGTGGTACAGGATATTTTCATGACTGAAACGGCCTGGCTGGCTGACGTGGTGTTGCCCGCCACCGCCTGGCCCGAAAAAACCGGTACCGTCAGCAATACCGATCGTATGGTGCAAATGGGCAAACAGGCGATTGACCCGCCGGGTGATGCCAAGCCCGACCTGTGGATCATTCAGGAAATCGGTGAACGTATTGGCCCCCACGCTCCGCCGTTGTACGGGTCGCTGCCCCCCGAGGGGGCGTCGCCCGCCTTGGGGCGGCCCGGCGGCGTTCGGCCTTTGGCTTGCGGCTACGAAGGCGCGCACGACGGCGTGGCGGCTGTGTATGAGGAAATGCGCCAGGCCATGCATGCTGCCATTTCAGGCATCACCTGGGAGCGCCTGGAGCGTGAATCCAGCGTGACCTACCCTTGCCTGAGTGCCGAAGACCCCGGTGCGACTACGGTGTTCATTGACAGCTTTCCTACAAACGATGGGCGTGTGCATCTGGTACCCGCCGACATCATTCCGGCCAACGAGCGGCCTGATGCGGACTACCCATTCGTGCTGATCACAGGCCGCCAACTGGAGCACTGGCACACCGGCAGCATGACGCGGCGGGCGACGGTGCTGGACGCGATTGAGCCGATGGCTACCGCCTCCATGTGCGGGGCTGACCTGGCCGAGATGGGCTTGGCTGCGGGTGATGTGATTACTGTGCAGTCACGTCGTGGTGAAGTGGCTATTCACGTCCGTCGTGATGACGGCACGCCGCAGGGCGCAGTGTTTATGCCGTTTGCCTATTACGAGGCGGCCGCCAACCTGATGACGAATGCCGCACTTGACCCATTTGGCAAAATTCCTGAATTCAAATACTGCGCAGTGGCGATTCGCCGGGGTGGTGAGCTTGCTGCGGTGTCGGGCTACGGCACAGCCGATTTGGCCAGTCATTGAAAGCATGGCATAAGGCGGGGCCCGCCGTACACTTCGGGCATGTCTGATTTTTTGATGCAGTCACCTGATAACGGTGACGCCGTTGCCCGGCCATGCCTGAGCGCAGCCGTGGTCATGCGTCGCGAGCGCATTGACAACCGCTGGCAGCCCTGGCGCTGGACCCTTGGCGATGTAGTGCCGCATGAAGAAGGCTTTGGAAGCCAGCCGCGCTTGCTGATCAAAAGCGATGCTGAAGAGCGCTGGCTACACCCTGGCTTCAAGGTCGAGTTGCATGTCGGTGATGCGGAAGGCTATTACCTCAACGTCACCACGCAGCAACCCTGCTTTTGGGTGGTCTGGCGGATGGAAGAAGAACCGACGCTGGGTACTGAAACCATCACTGTGGAGCCCATGGCCGTACCGCAAATCGTGACGGTGAGTTACCACGACGCCGGGCGCTGGCTAGATGCCCAGGAAACCGTTGAGCAAGTGCCCATGCCTGCCAGTGTGGCGCAGTGGCTGCAAGACTTTGTTGACAAGCACCATGTGCTGGAGGCCAAGCGTCGCCAGCGCCCACAAAGCTTTAAAACTTTGCAAGACCGTTTTGGTAACCCGGTGCGCGTCAGCACCGACAAGACTTTTGGTGGAGGTGTGCCTCGTGGCTGAAGAGCCCACCGGATTTTTGGGCCGCTGGGCACGCCGCAAGACGGAGGTGTTGCAGGGTAAGGTCATTGACGAACCCGTCGTCGTTGCCAAGCCCGTGTTGCCTGAGCCTGTTGCAAACGAGGTCAAACCTGGCCCTGAACAGGCCATTGAAAAGCCGCCAGCACTGTCCCTTGATGACGTCAAACTGCTAACAAAAGATTCAGACTTCAAACCCTTCATGGCGCAAAACGTGGGCGCTGATATACGTAACGCAGCCATGAAAAAACTCTTTAAGGACCCGCACTTCAATGTGATGGATGGTCTGGATACATATATCGACGACTACTCCAAGTCTGACCCGATACCCGAGGCCATGCTGCGGGCCATGACCAGCTCGAAGTTTCTCAAGCTGTTCGATGACGAGGAAGATGAAGATGAAGATGAAGATGAAGACAAGCCTGCTGGTGAAACCACTTCACGGGAAAATGCGAATAACCCTACAGACCAAACCGTGGCACAGTCCTGTGAACAAGCGGACATAGCAAAACCTGATGCTACGCCGCAGATAAATTCAAGCCAACCCGAGTTGTTGCCCGACGGCAGCAACTCAGTGGCCAGCCAAACCCAACATGTCAGTACCCATGACCACCCTGATTTGCGACTGCAACCAGACCATGCCGCTCCAGCCCCAGAAGCTGGGCGCGGCACTTAATGAAACACTAACGCTGCATTCAGCGCTGTGCCGCCGTGAGGCAGGCGCTTTTCAGAAGGCCATTCAATCGGGTGACGACGTGGTGGTGGCCTGTACCCAGGAAAAGCGTTTGTTTGCTGAAGTGGGCGAGCAGACCGAGCGGGCAACCTCTAGCATCAAGTTCGTCAATATCCGCGAGACAGGTGGCTGGAGTAAAGACGCAACAAACGCGATGCCGAAAATCGCCGCCTTGCTGGCAGCGGCGCATCTGCCGGATGCGGAGCCGGTTTCAACCGTGACCTACAAAAGCGCTGGTCGACTGCTGATTGTGGGTGCGCTCGATCAGGCCGAGCAGGTAGCTGGTTTGTTGGCCGATACATTGGACGTCACCATTTTTGCGCAAGGTGTGTCGCCTGGTCAATCTGCTGCCCAAGAGCGGCAGTATCCCGTGATTGCCGGAAGTGATCTCAGCGTGAAGGGCTGGCTGGGTGCTTTCGAGGCAACATGGACCAAAAGCAACCCGATTGACCTCGACTTGTGCACCCGCTGCAATGCCTGTGTGGCGGTTTGCCCTGAGGGCGCGATTGACCTGAGTTATCAGATTGACAACAATAAATGCACATCGCACCGTGACTGCGTGGCTGTTTGCAAGGTGGCAGGCGCGATTGATTTCAGCCGCGTTGCGCTGCCAATCACCGAGGCGTTTGACATGGTGCTCGACCTGGGCACCAAGCCACTCATTGACCTGCACGCACCGCCGCAAGGCTACTTTGCGTTTAACGCATCGCAAGGCTTGGCGTCTCCCGGTCTGTTGCCTGTGGTGATCAAGCTATCGGGCATGGTCGGCGAGTTTGAAAAGCCCAAGTTCTTTAATTACAAACAGAAAATCTGCGCGCACAGTCGCAACGAAACAGTTGGCTGCAACGCCTGCATTGATGTTTGCTCGGCAGGTGCCGTCAAGAGTGAAAAAAGCCGCCAGCAAATCGTCGTCAACCCGAATTTGTGTGTTGGTTGTGGAGCGTGCACCACGGTGTGCCCAACGGGTGCACTGACCTACGCCTACCCGCGCGCCAGCGAGCAGGGTGTTCGGCTCAAGACGCTGTTGTCAACTTATGCCAAGGCGGGCGGCATGAACGCGACTTTGTTGTTCCACAGCCAGGTGGCTGGCCAGCATGCCGTTGAAGCATTGGGCCGCGCAGCCCAACTGCAAAAAACGGTGCGCGGCGTGCCCGCCAACGTGATTCCTTTGGCGCTGTGGCATACCGCCAGTGTGGGGCTTGACCTGTGGTTAAGTGCCATTTCTTTTGGTGCAACACAGGTTGCTGTGCTGGTGACAGACGAAGAGGCTCCGGCGTATCTCGAAGGCCTGGCCTCGCAAATGCATGTGGCGCAAGCATTGCTCAATGGACTGGGTTACACGGGCGTTCACTTTCACCTCGTTCGTGGGCCATCGGTGGCTGATCTGGATACCAGTTTGCAAACGCTGGCACGCGGCAGGCCTGTGGTGCCCGTCAGCCCGGCGCGATTTGCGGTGGCGCAAGAAAAACGCAGTACGCTCGACATGGCGCTTGACCATTTCATCACCCACACGCCAGCTACTTTGCCAGAATCGGTTGCGCTACCTGCCACTGGTTCGCCATTTGGCAGCTTGCTGGTTAACAAGGATACCTGCACGTTGTGCCTGAGCTGCGTCAGCGCCTGCCCGGCCAGTGCGCTGCAAGACAATCCGGACCATCCGCAGCTCAAATTTATTGAGAAAAACTGCGTGCAGTGTGGCCTTTGTGCCAGTACTTGCCCTGAAGACGCCATTACCTTGCAACCGCGCCTGTTGCTAACGTCGCAACGCAAAGAAGCCCGTGTACTGAATGAAAGCCTGCCCTACCAGTGCCTACGCTGTAGCAAGCCGTTTGGCACCCTCAAGGCGATTGAGTCCATGCTGGGCAAGCTGGCGGGGCACGCGATGTTTCAGGGTGCGGCGGCTGACCGTTTGAAGATGTGTGGCGACTGCCGGGTGATTGATATTTACTCGGCAAACAACGAACTCAAAATTACCGATATCCGCTGATTGAATTCATCCCTTAAAAAATCATGACTCCAGCCGAACTCGTCATCCCCGTTTCCAGCTCGCTGGATGAAGAAACTGCCCGGGCAGAGGTTTACGGCTTGCTGGCTGCGCTGTACTACGCCGCGCCTTCAGAATCGCTGTACGACAACCTGTGCGTGGCTGCCACCGAGGCACCCGCCGCAGGTGCTGTGATGGAGAGCTCCTGGTCTGAGCTGGTGGCGGCTGCTCGCGGGCAAAACCTGCCAGACATCACGCGGGAGTTTGATGCCCTGTTTGGCGGTGTCAGCAGGCCCGAGGTGTATCTTTATGGCTCTCATTACCTGAGTGGCTTTTTAAATGAAAAACCGCTGGCCGCCTTGCGCGGCGATATTGCGGCGTTAGGGCTTGCCAGAGCCGATGCAATGTCAGAGACCGAAGACCACGTTGCCTACCTGTGCGAAGTCATGCGCTACCTGATCGCGGGTGACGACGCGGCGGTGGCCAACCTGACGCGTCAGCGCGAATTTTTCACACGCCACGTTCAGTCCTGGCTGCCGCAGATGTGTGAAGCACTGGCGGCACACCCCAAAGCCCGCTTTTACCGTGCGCTGTCAGCTTTCACGCAGGCGTTTGTCGGGGTTGAGTCGCAAGGCTTTGACATGCTGGAATGAAGTCACTTTGAAGATTTGAAACGATCTGGTTGTCGTCGCCTTCACTGCCCAGCAGAAGCTAGGCATACCTATCGTTTTCCCTAGCTAATAACCCTCAAGCGCTGTATCGTCATTGTCGTGTAAGCCCTGCCCGCGTACAGTATGCGAATCGGTACATAGGGCAACTGGTCCCCGGTCGATATTTCAGCCAAGCTTTCATGGAGAAAAATATGCAGGAAAGCCAGCCAAAACCCTCTCGCAGAGGTTTCTTTTTCGGCGCAGTCGCCACCAGCGCAGCCGCTGCGGTCGTGGTGGCGTTGCCCGGTGCGCCACTGCTTGAGCCTGAACAGCAAGCGCTCAATGCCTTAAAACCAGCCCCTGAAAAAGGTGGTGGTTACAGCTTGTCAGAACACGTCAAGCACTACTACCGTACCACCCGTCTCTAATTTCCCAGCCTTCACAATTTAACGGAGAGCTTTATGCTGCTCACGAAAAAATCCAGCGGAATTCACAGCGATTCAATGCGTCGCGTCGGCTCTTCACGGTTTGTGCAAAGCCTGTCACGCGGGCTGTCCAATGCCTTGCCCACCATGGACCGGCGCGCATTTTTACGCCGCTCGGGCCTGGGTGTTGGCGTGGGTCTGGCAGCCACGCAGTTAACGCTGGTTAAAAAAGCCAAAGCCGCCACGCCTGGTGCGGGTGACGGTAGCGGCAAACTAGAAGTCAAACGCACGGTGTGCACGCATTGCTCGGTAGGTTGTGCGGTCGATGCGGTGGTTGAAAACGGCATCTGGGTGCGGCAAGAGCCGGTGTTTGACTCGCCCATCAACCTGGGCGCGCATTGCGCCAAAGGTGCGGCGCTGCGCGAGCATGGCCACGGCGAGTTCCGCTTGCGCTACCCGATGAAGCTGGTCAACGGCAAGTACGAACGCATCAGCTGGGACGCGGCATTGGCTGAAATTTCAACAAAAATGCTGGACCTGCGCAAAGCCAGTGGCCCAGATTCTGTGTACTTTGTGGGCTCGTCCAAACACAACAACGAGCAGGCTTACCTGCTGCGCAAGTGGGTCAGCTTTTGGGGCAGCAACAACTGCGATCACCAGGCCCGTATTTGCCACTCGACCACAGTTGCCGGTGTTGCCAACACCTGGGGTTATGGTGCGATGACCAATTCATACAACGACATGCAAAACAGCAAGTGCGCGTTGTACATTGGCTCTAACGCTGCTGAGGCACACCCGGTCAGTTTGCTGCACATGCTGCACGCCAAAGAAACCGGTTGCAAGATGATTGTGGTGGACCCGCGTTTTACGCGCACGGCAGCCAAGGCAGACGAATACATTCGCCTGCGCTCGGGCTCTGACATTCCGTTTTTGTTCGGCATGCTGTATCACATCTTCAAGAACGGCTGGGAAGACACCAAGTACATCAATGATCGTGTGTATGGCATGGACAAGGTCAAAGAAGACATCATGGCCAAGTGGACACCCGACAAGGTGGAAGAGGCCTGTGGTGTGCCTGAAGCACGCGTTTACATGGCCGCTGAGATGATGGCGAAAAATCGGCCATCTACCGTCGTCTGGTGCATGGGCCAAACTCAACACACCACCGGCAATGCGGTGGTTCGCGCTTCATGCATTTTGCAACTGGCACTTGGCAATGTCGGCGTGTCGGGCGGCGGCACCAATATTTTCCGGGGGCATGACAACGTGCAGGGCGCAACCGACGTAGGCCCGAATCCTGATTCACTGCCTGGCTATTACGGTCTGGCTGAGGGCTCGTGGAAGCATTTTGCCAAAACCTGGGGTGTTGACTTCGACTGGATCAAGGGCCGCTATGCATCAGCTGCCATGATGGGCAAGCCCGGCATCACGGTGTCGCGCTGGATTGACGGCGTGATGGAGAAAAACGAATTTATCGACCAGGAATCTAATCTGCGCGGTGTGTTTTTCTGGGGTCATGCACCCAACTCGCAAACCCGTGGTCTGGAGATGAAGCGCGCCATGGACAAGCTGGACTTGCTGGTCGTGATTGACCCCTACCCGTCAGCCACTGCCGCGATGGCTGCCATGCCCGGCAAGGCCGAAGACTTGAACCCGAACCGCGCGGTATACCTGTTGCCCGCAGCCACGCAGTTTGAAACCAGTGGCTCCGTCACCGCATCGAACCGCTCGATACAGTGGCGCGAAAAAGTCATTGAACCATTGTGGGAAAGCCGCAGTGACCACATGATCATGCACCAGTTTGCTGAAAAGCTGGGCTTTGCCAAAGAGCTGTCCAAGAACTACAAGATGCAGAAGGTCAAGGGCATGGACGAGCCTGTACCCGAAGACATCCTGCGTGAAATCAACAAGACCTGCTGGAGTATTGGCTATACCGGCCAAAGCCCGGAGCGCCTCAAGGCCCACATGCGCAACATGCACCTGTTTGACGTCAAAACGCTCAAGTCCAAGGGTGGCAAAGACAAAGAAACAGGTTACGACACGACCGGTGACTATTTTGGCTTGCCATGGCCGTGCTACGGCACGCCTGAGATGAAACACCCCGGCTCCCCCAACCTCTACGACACGTCTAAACACGTGATGGAAGGCGGTGGTAACTTCCGCGCCAACTTTGGGGTTGAAAAAGACGGTAAAAATCTGCTGGCGGAAGACGGCTCGCATTCTAAAGACGCCGACATTCAAACCGGCTACCCAGAGTTTGACCACATGCTGGTGAAAAAACTCGGCTGGTGGGACGAGTTGACAGATGCTGAAAAAACTGCCGCTGAAGGTAAAAACTGGAAGACCGATTCGTCTGGCGGCATTATCCGTGTTGTGATGAAAAACCACGGCTGCCACCCATTTGGCAATGCCAAAGCGCGCGCTGTGGTGTGGAACTTCCCGGATGCGATTCCTCAGCATCGCGAGCCGCTGTACGGCAATCGTGCTGACCTGATGGCCAAGTACCCAACGCACGACGACAAAAAAGCCTTCTGGCGTTTGCCCACCCTGTACAAAACCATTCAGCAGAAAAACATCGCTGACAAAGTGCATGAGAAGTTCCCACTGATCATGACGTCTGGCCGACTAGTCGAGTATGAAGGCGGCGGTGAAGAAACCCGCTCCAACCCCTGGCTGGCCGAGCTGCAGCAGGAGATGTTCATTGAGATCAACCCGAAAGTAGCCAGCGAAAAAGGCATTCGCAATGGCGAGCGCGCCTGGGTCAGCACACCAACGGGTGCACGCCTGAATGTGCAGGCGATGGTGACTGAGCGGGTCGGGCCAGACACGGTGTTTATGCCATTCCACTTCTCAGGCCGCTGGCAGGGCGTTGACATGCTGCCTTACTACCCGAATGGTGCGGCACCTGTGGTACGCGGCGAGGCGATCAATACGGCAACGACTTACGGTTACGACAGCGTGACGATGATGCAAGAAACCAAGACGACGGTCTGTAACGTAGAGAGGGCATGACACCATGGCACGCATGAAATTTGTCTGTGATGCAGAGCGCTGCATTGAATGCAACGGCTGCGTTACCGCTTGCAAAAACGAGCACGAAGTCCCTTGGGGTGTGAACCGCCGCCGCGTAGTGACGCTCAATGACGGTGTTCCGGGTGAAAAATCCATTTCGGTCGCCTGTATGCATTGCAGCGACGCGCCCTGCATGGCTGTCTGCCCTGTCAACTGCTTTTACCGTACCGATGAAGGTGTGGTGTTGCATGACAAGGACATCTGCATTGGCTGCGGCTACTGCTCTTATGCCTGCCCATTTGGCGCACCGCAATTCCCGTCAGCAGGCACCTTTGGGGTACGCGGCAAGATGGATAAATGCACCTTCTGTGCTGGCGGTCCTGAAGTCAATGGCAGTCAGGCGGAGTTTGAAAAGTATGGCCGCAACCGGTTGGCAGAAGGCAAGTTGCCGGCATGTGCTGAGATGTGTTCTACCAAAGCACTTCTGGCTGGTGACGGTGATGTGGTGGCAGACATTTTTCGCAACCGCGTGGTACAACGCGGCAAGGGTGCCGAGGTATGGGGCTGGGGTACCGCTTATGGCTCAAAACAGGCTGGCCAGCCACCTGTGGGAGCCAAATCATGATGCGCTTGACCGTGTGTATTTTTTCTTTGGCAGCTTTGTCTGGCTTGTCAGCCTGCGGGGAAAAACCGCAATCAATAGGCGGTGTTAAAAATGATGTTGCTGCTTACCAGGGCGTCGACAACAAGTTTGCTGCGCCGGGCTGGAAAGCCGGTGACAAAACCAGCTGGGAGCAGGCGCTCAAAGCGCGCATGCAAAACACCCAGAATGAATATTCCAAAATAACTGTTACCAAATAACAGCTGGAGGCCATATGAAAAATGCGCAACTAGCTATAGTTTCAATAGCGATTTGTTTTGCTGGATGGGTTGGCGCGCAGGTACCAGCCAGCCCGCCTGCCGCAGCTGGCATTCAGGGGCAAAACATTTTTGAGGTCAAGCCCGATGCCAGTGCAGACCCAAAATATGCACAGCAAACCAACGGCGAGCGAGCCAAGGTGCAACCTGGCAACAATGCCCCCATGTGGCGCCAAGTGGGTTCTGGCGTCACAGGCATTAGCAGCCTGCCCAAAAACGAAGCGCCTGAAGCCGGCAACCTGATTCAGCCGTTTGTGCAATACCCGGGTTCCAATCTGACCAACGCAGGTGAAGCCTGGCGGCAAGTGCGCAACAACTGGCTGATTCCTTATGGCGGTTCTTTGCTGCTGATCGTGGTGTTGGCGCTCGCTATTTTTTACTACAGTAAGGGGATGATCAAAAATCACGCGCCTGATACCGGGCGCAAAATTGAACGTTTTACGCCCTTTGAGCGGGCGGCGCATTGGTCCAATGCGATTGCATTTGTTGTTTTGGGTGTTTCAGGCGTGGTCATGGCCTTCGGCAAGTTTTTCCTGCAGCCCATCATCGGCGGTACGCTCTTTGGCTGGTTGACTTACGCGCTTAAAAATATGCACAATTTTGCGGGTCCGCTGTTTGCGGTGTCACTGGTGATTGTTTTTTTGACCTTCTTGCGCGACAACTGGCCGCAAAAAGGTGATGTCAACTGGTTGCTTCAAGGTGGTGGACTGTTTGGCGGTGCAGAACCTGCGTCCAACCGCTTTAATGCGGGTGAAAAAATTGTTTTCTGGGGCGGTGTTTTCTTCCTTGGCGTGGTGGTGGTGTCTTCGGGCTTTGTGCTCGACAAACTGCTGCCGGGCCTCGCGTATGAGCGTTCCACCATGCAGCTTGCCCACATGGTCCATGCAGTGGCCACCGTGTTGATGATGGCCATGTTTATCGCGCATATCTATCTTGGCACCATTGGTATGCAGGGTGCCTATCAGGGCATGAAGACTGGCTACGTTGATGAGACCTGGGCCAAAGAGCACCATGAGTATTGGTACGACGATGTCAAGGCTGGCAAGATTCCGGCACAGCGCAGCGAGCCCGTTGCAACTGGCCAGACAGTACAGATTTAACTTTTTTTGAGAACAGCTGTATGAAAAAACTTCTCATCTCCATGCTCATCCTGGGTGCTGCGTCAATGGCTCTGGCCAAGCTGCCCGCACTCAGCGACGAAGGCAAAGCCAAGGCGGCTGAAGCCGCTGCCAAAGCCACCTGGGCTGGCAAGGTTGACAACTATTTGCTGTGCAAGTCGCAAGACAAAGCAGCCGCCAGCTATTACAAAACAGCCAAAGCTGCGGGTAAAGATGCCAAACCAGCTGCGGCAACGCCACCCTGTGCTGACCCTGGAGCCTTCGTCTACGCACCGCCTGGAGCCGCCAAACCGATTGAAGCAGCAGGTGCGCATTCGCCAGCCGCCACAGCTGCCAGCCCGCCAAGTACCAAGGTGCCTGATGCTGCGGTTAATCCGGCAAATGCACCTGCCAAAAAAATCTGATTACCGGTAACTTATCCAACCTGAAAAGCCGACCCGAAAGGTGTCGGCTTTTTTTGTTGTAGCCTCTGTGTATGCAGCTTCCCCACCTCACCCAAGCCCAAGCACCCCTGACCTGTAAGGTGTCGGCCCTCAATGAATTCGGCGAACACATCAGCGTGTCCATCCCCGCAGAGCGGGCGCTCACTGTGTATGTCGACAAGCGCGAGCTGGTCACGCTGATGACGCTGGGCGCACACCCCGAGCTGCTGGTGCTGGGCTATTTGCTGAACCAGCGGCTGGTGAAAAGTGCGCAAGACATAGAGTCCATCACCGTCGATTGGGATGTGGGTGCGGCGGCCGTTAAAACCCGGCATGGCATTGCCGACATGGAAGAAAAAACATCCAAACGCGTGGTGACCACCGGTTGCGGGCAGGGCAGTGTGTTTGGCGGTTTGATGGACGATGTTGATCAAATCCGATTACCTGCAAATGCCTGCATGACTCAAAGCCAGTTGTATGCATTGGTCAACACCATTCGCCTGAAAGAAACCACTTATAAATCGGCCGGGTCTGTCCATGCTTGCGCGCTGTTTGACAGCGCGGGCATTGAGCCTGAAATGTTGATTTTTGTTGAAGATGTGGGTCGCCACAATGCTATTGATACAATAGCAGGCTGGATGTCTATCAATATGGCCCCCACGCTTGTCGCTTCGCGTACTGCGCAACCCCCCGAGGGGGCTAATTTTCCTAGGGGCGGCCCGTCGGAAAATTGTTCATCAGCTTCTTTTGCTAAGACCAGTCAATTGGTGTTCTACACCACAGGCCGCCTGACCAGCGAGATGGTCATCAAATCCGCCCAAATGAATGTACCTATCGTCGTGTCCCGCAGCGGCATCACGCAAATGGGCCATCAGGTGGCGCAAACGGTGGGCCTGTGTGCGATTGGCCGTGCCACCAACAAGCGCTTTGTTTGCTACACCAGCACCGAACGCCTGGTGCTGGAGCCGGGCTCGGCAGGCATCAAACCTGAAGTCGTCAAACCTGCATGAACCTCATGGCATGATGCGCGCATGAATAATTTATACCAGCAGCCTGATGGTCAGGCCGCCATCAGCGCGACATCGCTGCCTCTCAAAAACTGGCTCATTGAAGGCCTGCGCGCTGGTTTCTTTTTGCCACCGCGTACGGCTGGGCGCTCGCCAGTGCCGCTGCAAGCTTTGCTGATTTTTGTTGCCTACTCCGCGTTTGAGCTGACACTGTCGCGGCTTCAGATTGTTGGTCCGGCGCTCTTTGACATGCAGGCCTGGCTGTCGGGCTGGTGGTCGTCGCTGGTGTTCGTGGGCGCAGCTTGGTGGGTATTTTCTGCGCCTGAAACCAACGCACTGAATGGGTCACGGCTGAGCCGCGTCGCTACGTGTTTTACCCTGTCGCTGGTGGCCGCCATTCCCAGTGTGATGATTTATGAACTGCTCATGGCTGCACTGGCGCACCGCTGGATCAAGCCAAGCGCAAAGTCTTCTGCCTGGGTTTACTGGTCACTTTATGGCGTGTTCATGTTGTGGTCGGTTGGCGTGCTGGCGATGTTGATTCGGCGTTTCAGTGGCTGGACGGCTAAAACCGCTCTGTTTGTATTGCTCATGGTGGCTTGCACGGGCGTATCCATCTGGCAATTTAACCAGCGCGCCTGGCAGGAAGACTACTCAAGCCAGTCCAAAGCGAATGCCGACAAACCGCGCCTGCGCTTGAGCCAGCAGACCTTTGAAGCGCAGCAGGCGCTGTGGGCAAGCAAAGTCAACGCACTGGCTCCGCAGCGAGACGGCGTTACCGATGTTTATGGCCTGGTCTTTGCGCCTTACGCCGCTGAAGATGTCTTCAAGCGCGAAAGCACCTTGGTCGCAGATATTTTGAGCCAGCGCTTTGACGCCCAGGGCAGGGTGCTCCACTTGCTGAACCATGGCAGTACCGCGCAATCGCATTTGTGGGCCACACCACAAAATGCAGAACGTGCGATACAAGCACTGGCCGAGCGGATGGATAAAGACAACGACGTGCTGGTGGTCTACCTCACCTCACATGGCGGTAGCGACTTCAAACTGGCAGCGTCGCATTGGCCGCTGGATGTTGAACCGCTCACGCCGCAATTGCTGCGCGCGGCGCTCGACAAAGCAGGCATACGCAACCGCGTGATTGCCGTGTCGGCCTGCTATTCAGGCGGCTGGGTCACCCCGCTGGCCAGCGACAACACGCTGGTGATGACTGCGGCTGATGCCACCCACACCTCCTACGGCTGCGGGCGTTTGTCAGAACTCACTTACTTTGGCCGCGCCATGTTTGATGAGCAGTTGCGCAAAACCCGCTCTTTTGAGCAGGCCTTTGCCAAGGCGGTGCCGCTTATCAAGCAACGCGAGATTGACGCGGGCAAAGACGACGGTTTTTCGAATCCGCAAATATCGGTGGGCACAAGTATTCGTCCCCTCCTCAAGAGCCTGGAGCAGCGGCTCGAAGCTTTGCCCCAAACACCGCCCACTGCAGTCAGCCACCAAATAGGGGCGGGTGGTTTGCGTTAAGGTAACGCCATGAACACACTTTTCATCAAACTGGGTTGGCGCACCTTGTGGCGCGATTTGCGTGCGGGTGAACTGCGGCTGCTGATCGTTGCCGTGACGCTGGCTGTGGCGGCACTGACAGCCGTTGGTTTTTTTGCCGACCGGCTTAAAGGCGGCTTGCAGCGTGATGCGCGGCAGTTGCTGGGCGGTGATGCAGTGTTGCGCAGTGACGAGGCCACGCCTGCCATGTTTATTGCCAAAGCCAAGGCACTGGGTTTGCAAACGGCTGCCAGTGTCAGCTTCCCCACCATGGCGCGGGCTACCGATGCTGATGGTGGCGCTACTAAATTAGCAGCATTTAAAGCTGTGCCTTCTGGCTATCCGTTGCGCGGAAGCTTGCATGTTAGTAGCACGGCGGATGGCAAAGGCGAGGGCACCCGCGACATTCCTGCCCCAGGCACGGTCTGGGTTGATGCATCGCTGCTCGACGCACTTAGCCTGAAAATTGGCCAGACTTTGCTGATGGGCGATGCGAGTTTTAAAGTCACCCGCATCATCACGCAAGAGCCGGATCGGGGCGCGGGATTTATCAGCTTTTCACCGCGCGCCATGATCAATGCAGCGGATGTGGCCGCGACGAATTTGATTCAACCCGCCAGCCGCACCAATTACCGCTTTGCCGTGGCGGGGGACGACAAGGCCGTGGCCGAGTACGTCAAGTGGGCTGCGCTGGAGATTAAAAAGCCGTATGAAGCTTCAGGCATGCGCGGTGTGCGGCTCGAATCGCTGGAGTCAGGCAGCCCTGAAATGCGGCAAACGCTGGACCGGGCCGAGAAGTTTTTAAACCTGGTGGCACTGCTGGCCGCATTGCTGAGTGCCGTCGCCGTAGCCATCGTGGCGCGCGGCTTTGCCGCCAAGCACCTGGACGATTGCGCCATGCTGCGCGTGCTCGGCCAGCCGCAGCGCACCATTGCAGCGGCTTACGCGTTTGAGTTTGTACTGGCGGGCCTGTTCGCCAGCGCGCTGGGCGTGGCGATTGGTTTTGCCGTGCATTACGGCTTTGTATTGCTGCTGGCCGGGCTGGTGGAGACCGCGCTGCCCGCTGCGACTGTGTGGCCCGTCATCTTCGGCATGGGTATGGGCTTGACGCTGTTGTTAGCCTTTGGTTTGCCACCTGTGTTGCAGTTGGCGTCTGTACCGCCACTGCGCGTTATTCGCCGCGATGTTGGCAATTTAAAGCCTGCATCTATCGCCGTGCTGGGCGTGGGCATGCTTGGCTTTGCGGCGCTGCTGGTGGCTGCCAGCAGTGATTTGAAGCTGGGCTTGATTGCCGTTGGCGGCTTTGCAGTTGCGGTGCTGGTATTTGCCGCTAGCAGCTATGCGGCTGTCAAGCTTTTAAGAGCCAGCGTGAATGAAGACGTAGCCCCGCGCTGGCTGGTATTGGCAACGCGCCAGTTGTCGGCCAGGCCAGCGTACGCGGTGGTGCAAACCAGCGCACTGGCGGTTGGCTTGCTGGCGCTGATGCTGCTGGTGCTCTTGAGAACTGACCTTGTAGACAGCTGGCGCAAAGCCACACCGCCTGATGCGCCCAATCGTTTCATCATCAATGTGCAGCCAAGCCAAGGCGCGGCGTTTAAAAAAGCGTTGAGCGATGGTGGCGTGACGAAGTTTGATTGGTATCCCATGATTCGCGGGCGCCTGGTAGCCGTGAACAACAAGCCAATCACGCCGGATGATTTCACGGACGACCGAGCCAAGCGCCTGGTTGACCGTGAGTTCAATCTGTCTAACGCCGCCCAGCAACCGGCACACAACAAAACCGTGGCGGGCCAATGGACAGTAGAAGAAAAAGGCGCCATCAGCGTTGAAGAAGGCATTGCCAAAACGCTGGGCTTAAAACTCGGCGATGCCTTGAGCTTTGACATTGGCGGGCAAGTCAGCAGTGCCAAAATCACCAGCCTGCGCAAGGTCGATTGGGGCTCGATGCGGGTCAACTTTTTTGTCATGTATCCGGTAGCCAATGTGGCGGATGTGCCGGTGTCGTACATCAGTGCGTTTAAAGCGCCACCTGCGACCAGCGGCAAAAATATGCAGAGTTTTGATAACCAACTGGTCAAAGCCTTCCCCAACATCACGAACATTGATACCACCAGCACATTAGCGCAAGTGCAGCGCGTGCTTGATCAGGTCATTCGTGCGGTCGAGTTTTTATTCGGCTTTACGCTGGCGGCTGGGCTGGTGGTGCTGTTTGCTGCCATCACCGCCACGCGAGAAGAACGCGCCAAAGAGTTTGCCATCATGCGGGCAGTGGGTGCGCGGGCGTCTCTGCTGCGGCAAGTGCAGCGGGCCGAGCTTGCGGGCGTTGGCTTGCTGGCAGGTTTTTTGGCATCCGTCGTGGCACTGGCAGTCGGCTGGGGCCTGGCCCGGTACGTGTTTGACTTTGCCTGGACGGGGTCATGGACAGTACCTCTGTTCGGCAGCCTGGCCGGTGCTGCGCTGGCCTTGGCGGCGGGTTGGTGGGGTTTGCGCTCGGTGCTCAACACGCCAGTGGTGGAGACGCTGCGCAAGGCGCAGTAAGAGACGGTGAGCTAATTGCTCCTAAATCAGGAGCTGCTTGCGCCCGAATCCATTGGGCTACAGCATCATTTGGCACCTAAAAATGCTCAAAAAACATCAAAAACAGGCGCAAAACTGAAAAAAGCCTCACCCCAAACCCTGAAAAGACGTTTCCAGGTCATTTTCAGGTATGAAAAGTGCCTACAGCCCAATGGATTCGGGCGCAAGCAGCTCCTGAATAAATAGCAAACAAGTTGCCTTGATTCCCTTGCAATTGCATTGATAATCAAAAATGCTTCCGCTCTACCCTAACTAAAACCATGTCTGAAATCGTCTTCAAAGGCAAAGAGTACGTTTACAACCACCACCTGACGGTGCCTTACCGCCCGCTGGAGGTTGATGCGGCTAAAGGCATAGGCCCGGCCGACCTGGGCAGCAACCTGGTGATTCATGGCGACAACCTGCATGCGCTGAAAAGCCTGCTGCCACGCTACGCCGGCCAGGTGGACCTGGTGTTTATTGACCCGCCCTACAACACGGGCAACGAAGGCTGGTGCTACAACGACAACGTCAACAGCCCCATCATGAAAGAGTGGCTGACGACCAACCCGGTGGATGGCGAAGACATGCTGCGCCATGATAAGTGGCTGTGCATGATGTGGCCCCGGCTGGTGCTGCTGCGGGAGTTGTTAAGTGAAAAGGGCTCTATCTGGATCACGCTGGATGACAACGAGGTGCATCGGGCGCGGATGGTGCTGGATGAGATTTTTGGGGAACAGGCATTCATCGCAAATGTGATTTGGCAAAAAAACTACTCGCCTAAGGGTACGACACAGTTTTTTAGCGAAGATCACGATCACGTTCTGGTCATCGCTAAGGACCGGAATCTTTGGCGACCGAACTTGTTAGAGCGTACTGACGAAATGGACGCACGCTATAGCAATCAGGACAAGGATAAACGCGGGCCATGGAAAGCGAGCGACTTGGCTGCTCGTAACTTTTACAGTGAAGGCACCTACGCGATCACCTGTCCAAGTGGACGAGTGATACCGCACCCACCACCCGGAAGTTACTGGCGTGTCAAAGAGTCAAAATTTCTTGAGATGGTTGAGGATGGACGAATCTGGTGGGGTGTTGAGGGCAACAACGTACCAGCGATCAAACGGTTTCTTTCAGATGTGAAACAAGGACGCACACCGCAGACTCTTTGGTTCTATGACGAAGTTGGACACACCCAAGATGCCAAAAAAACCTTAATCGAAATGGGTATGCTGAAAGATGGCGAGAACACCACCATCACGCCTAAACCGGTGGCTTTGATCGAACGAATCATTGAGCTAGCTGCTGAGGATGACTCCCTCATCCTCGACTCCTTCGCAGGCTCAGGCACCACAGCCCATGCCGTCCTCAAAGCCAATGCCAAAGACGGCGGTCATCGCAAATTTATTCTGGTCGAGGGTGAAGAATATGCCGACAAGCTCACTGCCGAGCGCGTGCGCCGGGCCATCAAGGGCTATGCGTGGGCGGGCAACCAGCGTGAGACTTTGTTGGAAGAAAAAATCACTTTCACGCAGTTTAAAAAAGCCGATGAGTGGCTTAAAAAGATAGAGGCCATCAAGATTAAAGAGGGGTTTGCTGAAGAGGTTGCGCAGATGGAGCTTGGTGCGGCTGAATCCGGGGAGCCCTCACCCCTGCCCTCTCCCGGTGGGAGAGGGAGTAAGAAACGCTTTGACAAGATTCACGTCGAGCTCAAAGACGGCGTGCTGCGGGTTGAAGGTGAAAAGCGCATTTCAGAGATGGCCGACGGGCTGGGCGGTGAGTTTACGTACTGCACGCTGGGCGAACCTTTGAACATTGACAAGCTGCTGTCGGGCGAATCATTGCCCGGCTTTGATGCGCTGGGCGCGTGGCTGTTTCATACCGCCACGGGCGGTACGCTGCTGGCCAAACCCAAGGGCGCACCTGACTGGTACCTGGGTGAGGCCAAAGACGCGCATGTGTGGCTGGTGTACGAGCCGTCGTTGATGTTTTTAAAGTCGCCCGAGGCCGCGCTAACGCTAAGCCGCGCCAAAACCTTTGCAGCCTGGGGCCATGCTCTGAATGACGGCAAGGGTGACGGCAAGCGCCACCTGGTGTTTGCACCCGCCAAGTACCTGAGCAACAAGCAGTTGCTGGAGCACGGCGTGGACTTTGCGCCGCTGCCGTTTGCGCTTTATAGGGAGGGCTAGGGTATGAGTGCTGAAGACCGATTTAACCTGGCGCTGGATCATTTTGAAAAATCGCTTGCACGCTTGAAAGAATCTCTCGCGTGTAGCGAAGACGAGTTCATGCGCGACTCCATCATTCAGCGCTTTGAATTTACGTTTGAAACAGCATGGAAAGCCATGTACCGCTGGTTGCGCAAGCGTGGCAACGACGTGGATGAAGAGGCTTATTCAGTCATTCCTGCGGCGTTTGAGCGGCGTCTCATTTCTGATGTGAAGGCCTGGGGCGACATGCGCAAAGCGCGTAACAAGACTTCGCATACTTATGACCAGGACATCGCGCTGGAAGTGGCTGCATTTGCGCGGCACAACTCGGTTCTGCTGTTTGAAGCGCTGCTAGATACCCTTCGCGAGCGCAGCGAATGAGCTTGCCAGGCGACGATTTGAAAACGCAGGCGCATAGCGGTGAGTTTGGCATTGAAAAACATGCCTTGCAGCAGTACCGTGCCTTGTGTGACAGCACGCCGGGCTTGCAGCAGGTGTGGATATTCGGGTCGCGCGCGCGTGATGACTGGCGCGAACGCTCTGACATTGACCTGGCGGTTGATGCGCCCACATGGAGCAAGGCAGACTTTCGTTCATTTGCAGATGCATTGGTCAGGTTGCCTCTGGTTTACTCAGTGGATGCCGTGCATTGGCAGGACAAGCTCACACAGCCTTTTGCCGAGCGCATTGAGCGTGACCGGAAAGTCTTTTGGCAACCGCGCCGCCGCAGCGCGGACATTGAATCCGTCGGCGCTACGCAGCTCAAGGTGTTTCAAACCCGGGTGCTGGGCCAGCTTGGCGGGTACATCACCGAGCTGAAAAAGCACCGGACGCAGGCTGACAAAGCGGCCAATGCCTTGCGCGCGGCAGATGTGGACGTGCCAGAAGAGATTGTTGATTTCCCTAAAAAAACCTGGACTGCTCTAAAAACCCAAAACGCTTTGCCACCCGCCTTTGCAGACCAGCCGCACAGCAGCCGCTTTGACGGTGCAGGCCGGGCCATCCCCAATGTGTGCCTGAAAATCCCCACCGGGGGCGGTAAAACGCTGCTGGCTGCGGCCAGTGTGGGGCAGGTGTTTTCAAGCTACTTGAACCAGCACACCGGGCTGGTGCTGTGGATCGTGCCCAACGAGGCGATTTACCGTCAGACCCTGAAAACACTGGCCAACCGTGACCACCCGTACCGCCAGATGCTGAACACCGCTGGCGCGGGCCGGGTCAAGATACTTGAAAAAGACTCGCCTTTGACGCGGCTGGACATTGACTCGCACCTGTGCGTGATGCTGCTGATGCTGCAATCTGCGGCGCGCAAAGACGAGGCACAAAAAAAGCTCAAAGCTTTCAGAGACCGGGGCAATGTGCTGGGCTTTACCCCGCGTGAAGACGACATTGACGCGCACTGGCAACTGCTGGCCGATGTGCCGAATCTGGATGCCTATGCGCCCTGGGGAGCGAGCCAGGCCGAGGTGCGTGCCACCAAAGGCAGCATTGTTAAAAGCTCGCTGGGCAATGTGCTGCGGCTGGTACGGCCCATGGTGGTGATAGACGAAGGCCACCACGCCTATACCGAGAACGCGCTGCGCACGCTGGACGGCTTTAACCCGTGCTTCATGCTTGAGCTGTCGGCCACGCCGCGTGTGTCTGCCGTGAAAGCGGGCGTGCAACTGTCAGGCTCAAATATCCTGGTGGACGTGCGCGGCACGGACCTGGACGAGGCCGAGATGATCAAGCTGCCGATCAACGTTGACATGCGCGGCTGGAGCGACTGGCAGAGCTGCCTGGCCGCCAGTGTTGACCGACTGCAAAGCCTAGCGCTTGAAGCCGCCAGCCTGCAGTCCGAAACCAACCGCTACATTCGCCCCATCTTGCTGGTGCAGGTAGAGCGCACGGGCAAAGACATGCGTGACAGTGGCTACATCCATGCTGAAGATGCCAAGGCTTATTTGCTGCAACTCGGGTTGACCGAGGCGCAAATTGCGATTAAAACGTCGGACAAAGACGAGTTGAAATCGCCTGAAAACATTGACCTGCTAAGCCCGGCCTGTGAGGTGCGCGCCATCATCACCAAGCAGGCGCTGCAAGAAGGCTGGGACTGCCCGTTTGCCTACGTGCTGTGCGCGCTGGCAGCGGGTAAAGAGGTGCGCTCGATGACGCAGCTGATGGGCCGTATATTGCGGCTGCCGCATGTGGCCAAGACAGGCCGTACCGCGCTGGATGCCTGCTATGTGCTGTGCCACGACGCTAAAACGGGCGAGGTCATCAAAGCCATCAAACAGTCGTTAGAGACCGAAGGCATGGGCGACCTGGCACTGTCTGTGCAGGGTGAGGGTGGTACGGCCGTGACCAAAGCGATGCCCTTCAAGCGGCGCGAAAAATTTATTGATTTACGTCTGTTTTTGCCGCGCGTCACTTGGGTGGAGCCCGATGCACAAGGCCGCAAGCGCCGCCGCGAGCTGGCCTATGAAAGTGACATTCTGTCGCGCGTTGACTGGGCTGAATTAAAGTCTGACGTACTGGCGGCTGAGTGGGCACCCGATGCGCCGGGGGTAGCGCACCCAGGGCGTTTTGGCGGGCAGCAATTTGAAGTCGGCCTGGGTGTGCTGGAGCACCCTGAACAAGTACTGGTGCGCAGCGGGCTGATGAACGTACAGCTTGACCGTGCCCGCCTGGTACGCGGCCTGCTGGACATTGCGCCGAACGCCTGGTGGGTGTGGAGTTGGGTTGATGGCGTGCTGGCAAGGCTGCTAAAAACCTATGCAGAAAAAGCCATCGCTGGCAGCAGCGCGTCGCTGCTGGAGCGCTTGCGTATTGACATGGAAACGGAGCGGGACCGCCTGGCGCAAATCGTCTTTGATGGTTGCGTGTCAAGCGGCGACATTGAGTTCAGGCTGCGGGCAGACGCGACTGACTATGAAATTCCGCGTAACTTTGAACTGGAACTGTCGGGCAAACCTGAGCATCTGACGCGCCCTGATGATGGCCACCTGATTGAAAAAAGCCTGTTTGAACCTGCCTTGACCGCGCTGACCGACAGCGGCCTGGAGCGCGACGTGGCCTGCTACCTGGACGGCCAGGCGGCGCTGCGCTGGTGGCACCGCAACGTGGCCAAGGCGCAGTACGGCCTGCAAGGCTGGAAGCGCAACAAGGTTTACCCCGACTTTGTATTTGCCCGCCTGACCAACGACGGCCAGCAAAAGCTGGTGGTGCTGGAGACCAAGGGCTTGCACCTGGCGGGTAACAACGACACCGATTACAAACAAAAGCTGCTGGCGCGATTGAGCCATGTGTTTGCTGATGAGTCCACCGCACCTGTTGGCGGGCTGGAGCTGGTGGGCCAGGCGCAGTCGGTGGTGTGTGACCTGGTGTTTGAAGGCGACTGGCGCGGCACGCTGAATGCGCGCCAGTTTGATTCTGTAGCCGTTTGATGTTGTAAAAATCAGAGTTGCTTGCGCGTTTTATTGGGCTGCAAGCAAAAAAGTGCACCAATTCCCTATAAAAAATGCCTCTATCCCAATAGATTCGGGCGCAAGCAGCTATTAAAAAAATAGCAAAAAATGGAATGACTCAGTACGCTCGTCGTGTAGGCGGACGCAAAATTAGCGGCCTGGCTCCTGGCGGCAAAGAGACCACCAACTCAATGCAAAACAGCCAGCTGAAAAAATCAACAACAAACCGGCACGTGGAAGGATAAACGCCATATCCGGGTCACCCAGAAAGACGGACTGCATGCCATCCAGCGCCCACCCCATCGGTGACCATTCAGAAATAGTTTGAAGCGCTGGCGGCATCAGCATGCGTGGCACCATGATGCCGGCGATGGCTGCAAGAATCACATTCAGCCCACCTCCCAAGGCCGCAGCGTGTTCAAAACTACGTGTGTAGACGGCGATCAACAATGCCATACCTACCGCTGCAGCACTGGTCGCTACGACCATCAGGAAAAACCAGCCCCATGCAATAGTCAACTGCAATGCGTCGCCGCCTAGCCATGGCACCAGCCAATGCCCAACCAGAAGCATAAAAATAAGTTGCAGCCAGTTCAACAGCATGAAGGCCAGAAGTTTGCCACCCAGTACGGTGCTTGGCGATACGCCGAAAGTCCCCAGTCGAACCAAGGTGCCGTCGTTACGCTCCTGGATCAGCACGCCCGCAATCGGAATCACTACGAAGAACATGCCAAAGACCAGCCATGCAGGCACGCTTTGCTGAACCGCCGTCATGACTCGTCCTGATTCAATCTCGTAAAGGTAGCGGACTTTAGGCATCCCCTGATTGGGCAGCAGTTCGGCATCTGTGGCGCCGCTTAACAAGAGACTCGCGAAGGGGCCAGCCTCAGCTGCAGCCATTTTCATTTGTACCTGCAGCAATGAAAAATTCAGTTCGGCTCGAAGCCGCGCAGCAACGGCTGGCTGAATACGATTACCCAGCCACATTTCGAGTTTGTCGCTGCTCGGACGACCGTCCTGACCCAGCCATGGCGCACGAACGATCACGCCAGCTTCTACCTTTCTGGTTTTCAACGCCAGCAACAGTGCTTCACGTGTTTCAAATCGGTGGCCTGTGTTTCGTTCAAGCCATTCTTGTGTCCACTGCCTGGCTGCTGGAGTTGTGTCTTCTAGTACCCAGCCGATGACGGGGATGTTCACCCGAACAAGCAGGGTGTTCTTTAGCGTGAATGACATGACCAGCACGAAGACGGCAGGCATGAAAAAGAGGACGGCCAGTCCATGCGGATTGCGCGCCAGCAAGCGCCACTCTTTGACTGCGAGCCGCGAAATTTGAATCAGTCGGTGCTTGAGGGTTGGCATGCTTGACGCTTTAGTCGCGCAACTGACGCTGGGTATGGTGCATGAATAAGGACTCCAGGTTCTCAAAAGGAACAGGACCCGACCCCTGGAGCAGTGTCTTCAGGTCACCGCTAGCCAACACGCTGCCATGGTCCAGGAGCAGGATGTGCGAACACACCTTGCTGACTTCCTCCATGTAGTGCGTGGCATACAGCACAGACGTACCGGCGCTCACCAGGTCTTGGACACGGTCTAGCAGGAATGCGCGCGATTGCGGGTCTACGCCGGCCGTCGGTTCGTCGAGCAGCAGCACATCGGGCTGTTGCAGCAGTGCGATGGCCAAATTCAATCGCCGCCGCACGCCACCGGAACAATAGCGTGCCCTGCGCCTGGAAAACTCCTGCAACATGCAGCTACTGATGGCCGCCTCGATACGCCCTGATGCTTCAGCCGCAGGCAAAACCAGCATGCCGGCGAAAAAATCCAGGTTCTCTTTGCAGGTGAGTTCAGGGTAAAAGGCGTACTCTTGTGGAACCCACGCAATCACAGGTGAGCCACCGTCGGCGCGGTGGATATGCCCGCCCTGCAGCGTTCGCAAACCGATCAACAGGCTGATCAATGTTGACTTACCCGAACCATTCGGCCCCAATAGCCCGACAGCCTGACCGCGCTGGAGTTTCAGGTCCACACCGCATAGCGCAGGGCTGTCCTGCCCCGGGTATCGATAGACCAATTGCTCTGCAACCAGAACCCCTTGGGCAGTGCTCATTGCAGAGTCACTTTACCTGTCACTTCACGTGTGTTTGTAGCATTGGGTTTTTTCTCAACCATTGATCTGCCTGGTAACACCTTCGCGCTTTTTAGGCTGCGCCACAACCCGAGTGGCGCCATGCCTTGCTTTAACAACTTGCCCGCAACCATCACCACAATCTTGGCAATATCTGCGACAGGACGGAAATGGCTGGGACGGGCATTGACGGGATAACTGCTGGGGATGGCCATCGCCAATGTCGGATGCCCGTGTTGTGCGGCCACAATCAATATCTCGCTTTCAAATGTAAAGCGGTTACTTCGAACCTTGCTACTTAGCGCCAGGCGCATCACCTCGCGTGGATAGGCGCGAAAGCCGGATTGGGAATCTGCAATCGGATGACCCGCTGCCCAAGATATCCAAAAACAGGCGAAGCGATTGGCTCGGTAGCGCGCCGGTGGAAACTGCGCACGATCATGCAGCCGCGAGCCGATCACGATGCGTTGAGGGTGGGTTGACCAGGCACTGAGTAACCCGGCGGCATCTGCCAGACCATGCTGGCCGTCGCCGTCTATGGAGATGGCACATGTAGCATCTCGCTCAAGGGCGTACCGAAATGCTGTACGTAGGCTGGCGGCTTTGCCCTGGTTGGTTGGATGGCTTAAAACTGTGACGGGCAAGCCCTGTAGTTTCTCGGCTGTTCCATCGCATGATCCATCGTCCACCACAATCACGCGGGCGCATTGCGCCAGTGCATCTTGGGCTAAAACGCGAATGGTTCGTGCCTCGTTATAAGCGGGAATAACAATCCACACGCCGTCCCATGAAAGATCTGCCGACCTGGTTTGTTCTGCTGCCATCATCAGTACAGCCCCCCGTTAACCCCGATGATTTGACCCGTGATGTAGCTTGCCGCGTCAGATGCGAGGAAGGCAACCAACGCAGCAACCTCTTCGGGGCGACCTGCGCGCCCAGCGGGAACCATGGCTTTGATTTTTTCAGGCGTAAAAACATCCGCAGCCATCTGGGTGTCAATCACGCCAGGCGCGACAGCATTGACCGTGATACCGCGCCCCGCCAACTCCATGGCCAATGATTTGGTGGCGCCGTGAAGCCCGGCTTTGGCAGCCGAATAATTGGCTTGACCCCGGTTGCCTGCTTGCCCAGCAACGGAGCTGATGTTAATAATACGGCCCCAGCGGGTACGCACCATGGGCATCAACAGCGGCTGCGTTACCCGGAAAAACCCATTCAAGTTGGTGTCGATGACCTCATGCCAGGCGGCTGAATCCATGCCGGCCATCAACGCGTCGCTGTGTACCCCGGCATTGTTGACCAGTATCTGTAGGGGGCCGGACAAGAGCAAGGTAGCAACACAGGCCTGCACCTGCGCCGCATCCGTCAGATCAAAAACGACGGCATCTGCCAGTCCGCCAGCTGCGACTATTTCAGCCACCACCGCCTTGGCACGCTCCATCCCGCGGTTGGCATGCACAAACACGTGCACACCGTCGGCCGCAAGGGCATGACAAATGGCGGCGCCTATGGCACCGCTGCCGCCAGTCACCAACGCGCTGCGCGGCGGAGAGTTTGACTGTTTATTCATGGTTCGATTAAAGACTGAAAGGCCACCAGCAGACAACCGCTGGCAACAGGTTGCTGAGCACTGTTGACTTTAAACGAATACGCGCACCCGCCAGCCGTTCGGGAGAGCAATTTCGCATGGACAGTCAGGCAGTTTTTGTTGGCTGGAAACCACGCGCCATGAAGATCCACATCACGGAGTTTGGCCAGCATACCCGCTTGGGGGCGGGTTGCTGCGTCAAGTAATGCGCCGTGCAAGGCTGTCGCTTGCGCCGCATATTCAACAGCCACAAGTGTCGATACTTTGCCATGGCGCATGAGTGGATGCCCTGCGCCAGGTGCGGTGGCGCTACAACATATGTTCTCATGGTCCCAATCCGTCACAGCATCCAGAAAACACATCGCACCTTTGTGCGGCAAAAGGCGTTCAATATCGGCATGACTCAAATTCATGGGAGATCTCAGCCCAAGCGCTGCAGAGAAAGGTGCTGAGTCCCGAACGTCATTCGGTAACTGGTTGCTAGTGGTGCCTCCAGAAGGCCCAAGGCTGCAAGTGCTGAAGCGCTGCTGTGCGTCGACCACCTGGTGGGTAGCCAGATGGGCCAGGCCGAAGGGGCATGGCTACCTGCGTTCTCCAGTTCGAGTGCAAAAGAGGCAAGCCTCGGCGTGCTGTCACTTTTTGCCCCACTGCTGATGATCCACGCTGTTGCGGTCGCTTCGCGTATCGACAGCAATTCATCCATCGGAGCGGCTATAGGAGGATCGTAGGCGACGAGCAACACGGGTTGTGCGCAAGCGATAGCCTCGGTGACGGCACACAAAAGACCACTGGCGAAACTCTCCAGCCCCAAACTCACCACAGTGGACGACTGCCGGTTGCGCCAGGAAATTGAAAAATACCCCGACGGCGCGTTCTGCACAGAATTGGAAAATACCAAAGGCGACACTTGCCGTGTGGTCGTCACCGCTTGCAGTACCTGCTGACAAACTTCCCCGGTGCCTTCATCCGTGGCAAATACTGAACGCAAGGATTCGACTGGAAAAGGGCAGTCTTCTAAAACTTGCTGAATGCAGGCCTGTGTCAAGCGAACCACCTGACTGGCCCGGCGACGTTCATTGGCTGGCAGCATGTCCGGGCTGGGTAACGGCAGGGCATCAGCCGATACAGGGGGCTGATTGTTACGGCAGATGGATCGCAGTTGCGCCAACGATGTCATACCCGGCGCAAGGACGCTGGCTGCGTGGAGATGAAAATTTAGCGAGCTCACATCAATCCGCTTTTTTAAAAATAAGCGTGCAGTTGCTGCCACCAAAACCAAAATTGTTGCTCATGGCGTATTGAAACAAGGCGGGTTGAGCCTCCAGCACCAGGTTTAAAGCGAACAAGGGGTCGGGCACAACCAGGTTGGCTGCGGGTGGTAACACCTGATGCTCCAAGGCCTGTGCGGTCACGATGGCTTCAACGATGCCCGCCGCGCCCAATGCATGCCCTGTGATGCCTTTGGTGGAAGACACGGGTACACCCTGCGCACCAAAAACACTGACTAAGGCAGCAGCTTCTGAGCGGTCGTTGGCAGGTGTTGCGGTGCCGTGTGCATTCACGTAACCAATATCTGAAGCTTCAATTCGTGCCGCCGTCAATGCTGCGACCATCGCACTCTGGGCACCTTGCCCTTCGGGGTGCGGGGTTGACATATGCCATGCGTCGCTGGACTCGCCGCCGCCGGCAAACTGCACAGCCGCTGGATGCCGGTCAAGCAGCACAAAACCAGCCGCCTCGCCGATCGAAAGGCCGTTTCTTGCAGCGTCGAACGGACGGCAGATAGTTGTCGACAGCAACTGCAAGGCATCAAATCCATGCAATGTTGACAAGCACAGACTGTCGACGCCACCCACAACTGCGGCATCAATCAGGCCCGCATCTATCCACCGCTGCGCTGTCAAAAACACCTTGGCGCTTGACGAACATGCGGTGGATACGCCTGTCATGGGGCCTTGAAGTTTTAACACCTCAGCCGTAAAACGGCACAAAGCATCAACCGAATGGCTGTGCCGATAATTGAAGTCGGCGGGCCATTGCCCGGATGTTTGCCGCTGCGCGTAAGCCATTTCTGTCTGACGCATCCCCGACGTGCTGGTGCCAAGCACCAAACCGACGCGGTGCGAGCCGTGGCGTGAGACTGCAAGCGCTACTGCGCTACGAAAAGACGCGTCCTGTAGCGCCAGCCAGGCCAGTCGATGGTTGCGACAATCCCAAGCCGTTAAATGCGCTGGCAGGCGCGTATCGCCCACACCCGGAACTGCCCCCAACCAGCATGGCAAGTCGCACCAGTCCAGGCTGTTTTGCCTTAGCCCTGAGCGCCCTTGCACCACAGCATTCCAAAGTGTAGATTTGCCGTAACCAGAAGGGTGAACCACAGTGGATGCCGATAAGCTGAGCAAACAAATCTCCAATCAAAAAGGCGCGTGGTGGTTAAGCAGCAATGCCGCATTCCACCAAGGTATGGTTACCGCCCAGGCCGTCGGTCTGGCGGGTCACAGCCAGACCCGCTCGTTCGACCAGTCCAAGAAAAACGCTTGAGTCGTACATTTGGCTGTTGCCGTTGGCGACACAACTGAAATATAGCGAAGTTTGTTGCAGGCTAAACGCGGCGGCTTCGAAGCGTTGACGGTCCCAAAAAAGCTCGAGAATCCACACACGGCCATCAGGCCCCAGCGCTGCTCGCGCTTTTTTAAGAATCTGCACTATTTGATCTTCTGAAAAACAGTCCAGACACTGGCTCATCCAGATCAGGTCGTAGCCCTTGGGAAATTTGGCATCTTGGTCGAGCAGGTCAAGCGGGTGACATTGAACCCGGTCCATCACCTGGGCAGCATCCAATCGGGTACGAGCTCTAGCCAATTGCGGTGGCAGATCAACCAGGCCGATCTCCAGGGTAGAAAAGCGCGTCAAGCACAACTGAGCCCACTTGCCTGTGTTGCAACCGACATCCAGCAGGCGCTTGGGCAGATTTAAAGCCAGCCGATCTGACACCGCAGGAAATGCCTGATCTGAATGGTAGTGGTCAAACGCATGCCAGCTGCTCAGTGCAGGCTCTGGCATGACCGACAGGCCTTCGTAAAGCGTTGCCCAGGGCCCCAGCTCTTTAAGACCTGCAGGTCGGCCTTGATCCAAAGATTCACCCAAATGGGCTGCAGCCTGGTAGCAAACATCCCGCGTGAAGTCAAAGTTGACTTTCGTCATCTCGTCATCCAGCAAAAATTGCCCGAGCTTGCCCAAGTGATAGCGACTGTCGCTGCGCCAAACGATATGCAGGCCCAAACCGGCCTCAAGCAAGACGCGCACGGCATAAGTTGACAAGTCCGTGGCTGCGACGACCTCTTCAATGGTGCAACCTCGCGTTGGTTTTGCCGCAGCCAGCGCTGCGAGTACGCCACGATCCCGCATGACCGACGTGGCTTGAAATGCCAGCGGCGCAAAGGCCAGCCACTGCGCGGCGCTCAGCGCTTCGATGGCACTCAAGGTATCTTTTTCGTACATATGCTTCCAGGCGTTGTGTTTTAGATCAGGGGTAAAAGCGAGTGGTTGTGCGTTCACCCTTGCGCTCCACAACGATTAAGACCAGTAATTGCGATCCTGCGCCCTGCATCTCCAGGTAATCCAGGTACCTAGCTACTTCGGGCGTGTTTGGTTGCAGGTGTGCCGTCCACAGCTTGGCGTCGCCTTGAAGCGTGATGCGAAAGTCGCGCTCTAACGCCAGCAAGTCGCCCGCAACCACGCGCCGCATCGCATTGGACAGGGCCGCCAAAGCAGGCGCCTGGCTAAAAAGAATCTGCTTGTTGCCTGCGCCGTCAGGGCCACGCCACTCCAGGCGATCAGGCAGCAAGCGCCAGGTCTCCTGCTTGGGTGATTCGATCTGTTTTTCCAGTCCTTGGGCCAAGGAACGGACAAGTCCGCGCGACTCCACCGGTGCGGTCAGCCATGGAGATTGGCGTTGCTCTTGAAATCTGATATCGCCTGACGGCGCAGATTGCAGCAAGCGCTGCAATTCACTCGTTGTGATGGTCTGTGCTGCGCTCACGCCCCAACCCATCCATGCGATACAAAACCACAAAAAACGGGCGGTAAGTGCCGTCATAGATCACCCCTGTCTAACTTCCAATAAGGATAAAAATTAAACCAGTTCAGAGGATGGCAACGCGCATACCGCTCAAGCACTGCTGCGTAGGTATCGACCACGGGCTGAAGTTCGGCGCCGCGACAGTTGGCTGCCGCAGCTGTGCCGCATTCAACGAACTTGATGCGATAACGATTGCCGTTTTCGTACAGACCAAAAAACATCAAAATGGGGGCCTCACTCCGGGCCGCCAGGATGTGCGGTGCTGTCGGCATGGTCGTCAGCCTATTCATGAACCGCACAGGCAGGCTGGCCGCACCGTCGGTTCGGTCGGCAAGCATGGCAACAACACCACCTTGGGAAAGGGCTTCATGTGCCCGCAAATAACTGTCAAGCCGACCCACAGGAATCAAATTAAATGCGCTGTCATCGATGCCAGCGATGCGCCGCAAACGTGCGCGCGGGTCAACGCGCATCATCACACTCACCCGGCGCCCACCCATGGCACTGCTGGCTAGCAGCAGCAGGTCAAAACTGCCTAAATGTGATCCCAGCAAAACGCAGCCTTTACCCGCCTGCAACGCTCGGTCAACCAAGGCAAGTCCTTCTATCGTCACATCAAACTTGTCGAAAT
>JAYWBS010000139.1:0-13770 GCA_043781295.1 Polaromonas sp. | reverse complement strand
CACTAAATTAAAATACGGGGAATAAATACCAATAATAAAAAGCACATCCGGCTGTATTTTTTTAATCTCTTTTGTTACTAAGTTTACAGAAATCTTTTTCTTCGATGCATAATATACACTTGTATAGGAATTATAACTGCACCATTCATTAAAGGGGATATTTTTTAATTCCTCGGCATCCACATCAGCATTGGAACAAAAAATATAGTAAGTAATATTTTGACACGCTGCGTATCTTTGCCGACATGGTGGCGGGCATCACGACGAAACCCGAGGCAATGGAGCAAGCCGCGCTGCGCGGTTATGCCACAGCAACCGATCTGGCTGACTACATGGTGAAAAAAGGCTTGCCATTCAGGGATGCGCATGAAGCAGTAGCCCATGCCGTAAAAGCCGCCATGTCGCACAACGTGGACTTGTCAGAACTGCCACTGGAAGTGCTGCGGGGCTTTAATCCGAAAATTGAAAAAGACGTGTACGAAGTCTTGAGCCTGCGCGGCTCGCTGAATGCGCGCAGCACGCTGGGCGGCACGGCGCCTGTGCAGGTACGGGCGCAGATTGCACGGCATCGGGCGCGGTTGGGCTAAGCGCTTTAAACCTGCAGATATCCACTTTCACGCTGATGCCTGACCCGCAAAACCAAAGCCAGGTCTTGCGCTTCGTCGTACTGGTACAGTGCCAGATAGCCAGACGCACCGCGTGAAATCATCAGCTCACGCAAACCGAGTTTGACCGGGCGTCCAATTTTGGGGTGACGCGACAAAATCTCCAACGCACTGAGCACGATATCAACGGTGTTGTAAGCCTCATCAGGCAATTGCCTGATGAGGAAATCGGTCAATCGCGTTAAATCAAGTGCAGCATCAGCCCCCAATACCCAACGGGTCATGCGGCTGCTTTCAAGTAACTTTTGAGTGACTTCATACGTGGCTTAGCCACTTTTTCGCCGCGAGCTTTGGCGCGCAGATAAGCTGCAAACTCCGCACCGTCGTACACCTTGCCCGTTTGGTACACCGCCTCGCGCGCCCGCAAGGCGTCGTCAACAAATGCATCGTAGGTTTCAGCGCGCTCTACCGCCGATTCAATGGCCTGCACCATCACGGCATGCGCCGTATTGCCGTGCAGAGTAGCCAATTGCGCCACGCGCTGTTTGGTGCTCTCTAGGAGTTTGACTGAGACGAGAGGCATGACAACACTTTCAAATTGAGTATTAAGATGTTAACACCTTGAAGAGTTTCTGTAACAACTCATCGGACCTCATTCATCATTTCCCTATATGCTGTCAGCACGATCTGGAGGGATACAAAACATGACCATGCGCATCATTGCAAGCGTCGCCCTGCTTGGGCTGTTAGCCGCCAACACGCACGCCCTGCAAATCACCAGCCTCACACCACAAGGCGAGGTGGCGCGTGTACGCCAGGTGGTGGCCAAGTTTAACGAGTCTGCTGTTAACTTTGGTGACCCGAAAGCGCCCGCGCCGCTCAGTTTGAGTTGCAGTGACGCGCAAGCCACCAAAGGCTCGGGCCGATGGATCAGTGACCGCGAATGGGCTTTTGAGTTTGAAAACGACTTGCCACCGGGTGTAAATTGCAGTTTGCAGCTGCGCACAGGCATAAAATCGGTCTCTGGCGCCCTGTTGACGGGCGCAAGCAGCTATAAATTCAATAGCGGCGGGCCATTTGTCAAAAGCCTGCGCCCAGGCTCCTACGAGCGGATTGACGAAGAGCAGTATTTTTTGCTTCAGCTCAATGGTGCAGCCACGCTCAAAAGCATTCAAGACAACGTGTGGTGCAGCGTTGAAGGTTTGGGCGAACGGGTTCCCGTGAAGCTGATTGACGGCAAAGAGCGCGATGCGCTGCTCATGTCACAAGGGTTGGAGAAAGCCGCTGCCATTGAGCCTTTGAAGTTCGTCACCCTGACCTGCAACCGCCGCTTAACACCTGCCAGCAAAATACAGCTGGTCTATGGCAAAGGCGTCAGTACGCCCAGCGGCGTGCCCAACTCGGTTGAAAAACGCTACAACTTCCAGGTGCGCGAGCCTTTTTCAGCCAGCTTTAACTGCGAACGCGAAAACGCCCAGTCGGCCTGCCTGCCGATTCGACCCATGAGCCTGAACTTCAACGCGCCCGTGCCGCGCAAGCTGGCAGATAGCATTCGTTTGACGGGCGGCAAAGATGCTTTGAAACCAACGTTTGAAGGTGAAGGTGATGCAGCGGAGGTGGTGAACAACGTTACTTTCAAGCCACTGTTTAACGAATCAACGCCGTATGTTCTTGAGCTGCCCAAAGACTTCAAAGACGCATCAGGCCGCGCGCTGCGCAATGCCGACAGCTTCCCGTTAAAAGTAGCCACAGGCGCGATGCCGCCACTGGCCAAGTTTGCTGCTGCGCCATTCGGCATTGTGGAGCGTTATGCCGAGCCGGGTAGCAAGCCGGGTGACATGGCGCTGCTGCCGGTGACACTGCGCAATGTTGAAGCGGCTCTTCAAATCAAAGGCCTCACCCCCGGAAAAGTCAGTGACCTGCAACCCAAGACGGACGCAGAGATCATTGCGTGGTTCCGTAAAGTGCAGCGCTATGACAACTACGAAGTGCCGCGCAAAATGGCCTCTAGCGATGTGAAAGGTGCGTTGCCCAAGGTGCTTGAGAAGCGCGATAAAGATTCGGTGCAATCGCGGATGGTGTCGTTGCTGCAAGGTCAACCCGGTGTCAAAACTTTAGACTTGCCCAAGCCCGTCAGTACTGACCCGCGTCCGTTCGAGGTTGTTGGCATACCGTTAACACCCGGCTTTCACGTGGTTGAAATTACTTCGCAAAAACTCGGCACCTCATTGCTGGACGTGCGCCACGGCACAAGCCGGACCATGTACGTGCGTACGTCAGCACTGGTCACCAATCTCGCAGTGCATTTCAAGCTGGGGCGTGAAAACGCGATGGCCTGGGTGACCACACTGGATAAAGGTGTGCCCGTGGCCAATGCGCAGGTGGCAGTGTCTGACTGCAATGGCAAACAGCTTGCCAAAGCTGACACCAACGCGCAAGGCATTGCCAACTTAACAGGCTTGTCGCCCGACCCAGTGCAGTGCAGTGGTGGCAGCGGGAATGCGTATTTCGTCAGTGCTCGTGCCCTCGACGATTTAGCCTTTACCTGGAGCGACTGGCACAAAGGCATTGAGCCATGGCGCTTTAACGTACCGACCAGCCGCGAGGCACGGCCTGAGGAACGCGCCCATACGATTTTTGACCGTACGCTGCTACGCGCTGGGGAAACCGTGTCAATGAAGCATATTTTGCGCACCGAAAACTCTCAGGGTTTCGGCCTTGCAGCGGTGCAGCCTACAACGCTTGCCGTCACCCACATAGGCAGTGGCCAGCAGTACACCCAGCCCATCGTCTGGCGCAAGACAGCCACTGGTGGGCAGAGTGCAGAGAACACCTTTGCCATACCGCCAGCAGCCAAGCTGGGCATGTATTCGGTTGAATTGCGGGCGCAAGACCCCGAGAAAAACCGCAGCTTCACCAGTGGGCAATTTCGGGTGGAAGAGTTCCGCCTGCCGGTGCTTGAAGGCCGAGTCACGCCTGCCGACAAGAAGGCACTGATCAATGTCACGGCCATACCCACCGACGTGCAAATTAACTACGTGGCAGGTGGTGGTGCGGTTAATTTACCCGTGCGTGTGTCAGCCCTGGTGCGCGGTAAATATTTGAGTTACAGCGACTACGACGACTTCAGCTTTAACCCGCCACGCGGCAAACAGGCCAGCAACTCGCAGGGCGAAGAAGAAGCCACAGCCAGCCAAGACCAGCGCGTGATTGCCGACAAGCTGCCCTTGACGCTGGATAAAAACGGCGCAGGCAAAGTCACCATCGCCGAAGTGCCCACCGCCAAGCAACCGCAAGAGCTGCTGCTGGAAGCCACCTACGCCGACCCGAACGGCGAGGTGCAAACCATACGCAGCGTCAACACGTTGTGGCCTGCGGGCGTAGTGGCGGGCATCAAGACTGAGGGCTGGGTGTCTAGCAGTCAGAAAATAAAGTTTCAAGCACTGGCGCTTGATTTGACTGGCAAGGCCGCAGCCGATGTGGCACTCGATGTCAAAGCCGTAGCCCGCATCGTCACCACCAGCCGCAAGCGCATGGTGGGCGGTTTTTACACCTACGACAACAAAACCGAGACCAAAGATTTAGGACAAGTGTGCAGCGGTAAAAGCGATGCACGCGGGCTGCTGCTGTGTGAAACCAAGCTTGGCGAGGCGGGCGAGGTCGAACTGATCGTCACCGCCAAAGACAAGGATGGCAACACCATACAAGCGGCCAGCTCGGTGTATGTGACCAGGCAAGGCGAGCTGTGGTTTGGCGGGGAGAACCATGACCGCATGGACGTATTGCCCGAAAAGAAAAGCTACCAGCCCGGCGACGTGGCCAAGTTTCAGGTACGCATGCCATTCAGGTTTGCGACGGCGCTGGTCGCCGTTGAACGTGAAGGCATCATTGACACGCAGGTGGTACAGCTCAATGGGCAAGACCCGACCATCAGTTTAAAAATCAAGGAAGACTGGGGACCGAATGTGTACGTGAGTGTGCTGGCGCTGCGTGGCCGCTTGCGTGAAGTGCCCTGGTACAGCTTTTTTACCTGGGGCTTTAAAGCGCCCAAAGAGTGGTGGACATCTTTTTGGTACGAAGGCCGCGAATATATAGCCCCCACCGCGCTGGTGGATTTGAGCAAACCCGCCTTCAGGCTGGGGTTGGCTGAAATCCGTGTCGGCACCAAAGCGCATCAGCTGGATGTGCAAGTGAAGACCGACAAAGAAAGCTACGCGGTACGCAGCCAGGCCAAGGTGACGATTCAAGTCAAGCTGCCCAACGGCCAGCCCGCTGCCAATGCGGAGGTGGCCCTGGCTGCCGTTGACCAGGCCCTGCTGGAGCTGATGCCCAACACCTCCTGGGGTTTGCTGGACGCCATGCTGCAACGCCGTGCCTGGGGCGTTGAAACGTCCACCGCGCAGATGGAAATCATTGGCCGCAGACACTATGGCCGTAAGGCCGTGGCAGCCGGTGGCGGCGGTGGCCGCAGCAACACGCGTGAGCTGCTTGATACATTGCTGCTGTGGAACCCCCGCGTGGCACTGGATGCGAATGGCCAGGCGGTGGTGACGGTGCCGCTCAATGACGCGCTGACCACGTTCAAAATCGTCGCTGTGGCAGATGCAGCTACGGGCTTGTTCGGCACCGGGCAAACATCCATCAAGGCCACGCAAGATTTGCAAATCATCAGCGGCCTGCCGCCGCTGGTGCGGGAAGACGACCAGTTCCGTGCACAGATCACGCTGCGCAACACGACCAAGGCGGCGATGAAGGTTGCGGTTGCGCCGCGTGCGACGCTGCTTGAACTCAAACCGCAAACCATAGATATTCCCGCTGGTGAAGCGCGTGAAGTCGCGTGGATGGTGACAGCCCCCGCGCAGCTTGCCTTTACGCGGCAAGAAACAATCCTCTGGGAGATTGAAGCCAGAGACACGATAAGCGGCGCGCGTGATGGCCTGAAAGCCAGGCAGCGCATCATCCCTGCCGTGCCGCTCACTGTGCAACAAGCCACGCTGGTTCAAGTCGATGGCTCGTTCAATCTGGACGTGAATCCGCCTGCTGATGCCCTGCCGGGTAGAGGTGGTTTGAAGATGTCATTGCAACCCAAGCTGGCCGAAGGCATGGACGGCGTGCGCGACTGGTTTGCCAGTTACCCATTCATCTGCCTGGAGCAAAAAACCAGCAAGTCGGTCGGCCTGCGTGATGGGAAATTGTGGCAAGCTGTGCTTGGTCAAATCCCTGGTTACCTCGACAGTGACGGCCTGGCCAATTACTTCCCGCCGCGTGATGGTGAGGCCGCACGCGGCAGTGACGTACTGACGGCATATCTGCTGGCAGCCACCCACGAGGCCGCCAGCATCAACCCCGTTTTTGCCTTGCCAGACGACGTGCGTGCACCGATGGAGCGCGGCCTGATGGCGTTTGTGGAAGGCCGTATTCAGCGCGAGTTCTGGAGTCCGCGCAAAGACCTGGACGTGCGTAAATTGGCGGCGCTTGAAGCACTGTCACGCTACGGCAAAGCGCAGGGCCGCATGCTGGGCAGCATCACGATTGCACCCAACCAGTGGCCAACAAATGCCGTGATTGACTGGTTGCAAATTTTGAAACGCGTGGCTGACGTGCCCAAACGCGACGAACGTATCGCAGAGGCGACGCAGATTTTGAAATCGCGCCTGTCCTATCAAGGTACCAAAGTCGTTTTCAGTACCGAGAAAGACGACTACTGGTGGTGGCTGATGGTCAATGGCGACGTCAACACCGCGCGCCTGATGCTGGCCGTGATGAACGACCCGGCCTGGAAGGACGACATTCCCCGCCTGGCCAACGGGTTTATAGCCCGCCAGCAAAAAGGCGCGTGGCACACCACCACAGCTAATTTATGGGGTGGTTTGGCACTGGACAAGTTCTCTGCGAAGTTTGAAGCGATACCGGTTGCGGGTGTGACGAAAGCCACACTGGCAGCAGCAACTGCAAGCGTGGACTGGGCCAAAGTAGACCGGGTTAAAACCACCGATGCAGGCGGCGCACCCAACCAAACCACTTTCTTCGGCGCACCCACATCACCCGGTAACCTGAGCAACAACACGATGTTTTTGCCTTGGGCCAAATCAGGTACGGCAGCTAAAGATACTTTGAACGTGACACACACAGGCCCCGGCAAACCATGGCTCACCCTGCAATCGTTGGCGGCAGTGCAGCTGAAAGAGCCGTTCAACGCGGGCTACCAGATCAAGAAAACGATGGAGCCTGTTGAGCAAGCAGTCAAAGGCATCTACACCCGTGGCGATGTGGTGCGTATCACACTGGAGGTCAACGCATCCGCAGACATGACTTGGGTGGCCATCACCGACCCGGTACCCGGCGGTGCAACCATTTTGGGCAGCGGCCTGGGCCGCGATTCAGAAATTGCGACTAAAGGTGAAAAAAAATCAGGCTCAGGTTGGCCCGCTTTTGAAGAGCGCAGCTTCGAAGCCTTTCGCAGCTACTACGAATATTTACCCAAAGGCGTGGTGAAGATGCAATACACCGTGCGCCTCAATAACGTCGGCGACTTTGCGCTACCGCCGAGCCGGGTAGAGGCGATGTACGCGCCCGAGATGTTTGGCGAAGCGCCGAATGCGCGGGTGAAGGTGGAGGCGGTGAAGTGATGCGCCTGACTATCCCAATGCTTCAAGCCGCCAGAAAATATGTCATTCCCGCGAAGGCGGGAATCCAGAGGATATCGAGCAAATTCGGGCACTGGATTCCCGCCTTCGCGGGAACGACGGAGGATTGCTAGAAATCGTTGAGAAATTTGATCTGCTTGTACTAAAAAGGCAACCAATGGCAAATGCAAAAATGACTTCGAATGGCCGGACGACTCTACCCAAAGACATCAGAGACAAATTGGGATTAAAGGCAGGTGATCGACTCAATTTTACCCTCGCACAAAATCGTACTGTTTTGATGAAGGTGATAAATCCAAACACCCTAGCTCTGAAACCTAAAGGCGTTTAATTTATAACTATAAACTGTTGATTTTAAACAAAGTTCAATGTAATATTAATTTTCATTAACTTACATTGAACAACCCCATGCCATACTTCCTGGAACTCACCGAAAACCAGTCGCGCCAATACATCGACGCCCAGGCGTTGGTGCGGGCGCAGGGTGAGGCTTTGGACGATGCGGCACAGGTGCGCGGCTCGATGATCTGGCGCGAGCTGCGGGGTGTGCGCTACCTGATTCGCACCAGTGCCGCGAGCGCGCAAAAAACAATTGGCCCTGACAGCGCGGACACGCAGGCCATTTACGACCGCTTTATGGAGCGCAAGCTGGCTGCCACGGCGCGCGTTAAGTCGCTGGCTACGCGGCTTGAAGAGCAACGCAAATTGAATCGCTTGTATGCGGTGGGCCGGGCGCCTAACGTGATCGTCAAGGTACTTAACGCGCTGCAAAAAACCGGCATATCTAGCCAATTTTTAACCGTTGGCACCAACGCCATTTACGCTTATGAAAGCGCTTGTGGGGTGCGAGTCGGCAATGAGGCAATGGCCACGCGCGACATGGACTTGCTTTTTGACACCCGCCAGCGCACCGCGTTTGTCAGCACCCTGCGCCGCCTTGACACCTCCCTGCTAGCCGTTTTGCGCAAGGCTGACCCGAGCTTTCGCGTGTTGCGCAACCAGTTGCAGACTGCTGTCAATGACGACGGCTATGAAGTCGACATCATCCGCCGCAACGCCAAAGACGGCGACCCGCACCCGCTACGCATGAGCAGCAGCGAAGACGACTTGTGGGCCGTGCAGGTCAGTTCGGGTGAAAAAATGGCATCTAGCCGCAAATTCCAGCAGCTGGTCGTGGCAGCCTCCGGTCAGATGGCCATGATGCAAACCCTGCATCCGCTGGACTTCGTCCGTATCGAAACACAGCTGGCATCGAGCCCGCAGCGCGATCCCCTCAAACGCCCAAAAGACAAGCTACAGGCAGAGCTTGTGCAGAGTTTGTGGGACAGCTACTTGCATCATCGCGAGGCCGCCTGACATGCGTCCGCAGAAGGCTTTTGGTCAGCTTTTAATCGCTATTTTTTTAATAGCTGTTTGCGCCCGTGTTTGTTGGGCTGCGGCCTCATTTGACAGTGTAAAGCGCGGTTTCAAGCCGTCTGATACGCTGATTTTGGCCAGAGATGGTGAAGTGATTCAGCGCCTGCGCACTGACAACACGGTGCGGCGTGGCCAGTGGGTGGCTCTGGCTGATGTGTCGCCAGCGCTTCGTACAGCGCTGGTGCTGAGTGAAGACAAACGCTTTTACGAACACAGTGGTGTGGACTGGCGGGCGGTATCCAGCGCCGCTTGGGGCAATTTGTGGAACACCAAAACGCGCGGCGCATCGACCCTCAGCATGCAACTGGCGGGGCTGTTGGATGATGATTTGCGCGCGGGTGCCAGTGGCCGCAGCATGGGTCAAAAAATCGGGCAGACGCTGTCAACCCAAGTGCTGGAGGCGCGCTGGCGCAAAGACCAGATCCTAGAAGCGTATTTGAACCTGGTGCCATTTCGCGGTGACCTGGTGGGTATTGATGCGCTGAGCCGCACTCTGTTTGGCAAGGCCGCCAACGGGCTGGATGAACGAGAAGCGGCGGTGGCTGCGGCGCTGGTGCGCGGGCCGAACGCGAAGGCGGCGCAGGTATCAAGTCGCGCTTGCGGCGTGTTAAAACTCATGCAAAACAAGGCAGATTGCGAGAGTCTTGATTTGTTCACTACGGGTGCATTGCAACGCAAAGCGTTTGATGCGAGCGAGGGCATGGCACCGCACCTGGCGCGGCGGCTGGTAGCTTTCCAGGCACCCTCACCCCTGCCCTCTCCCGCCAGCGGGAGAGGGAGCAAGAGTGGCGTCCCCGAATTACTCCCTCGCCCCTTGCGGGGTGAGGGCTCTGCGACTTCAATCCAGTCCACCCTACAGGCGCCACTTCAACGCTTTGCCGTTCAAACCTTGCAACAACACCTGCGCGAGCTGCATGGCAGGCATGTTGAAGACGGCGCAGTGGTCGTGCTGGACAACGCCACCGGCGAAGTGCTGGCCTGGGTGGGTTCGTCAAATGAGCTTAGCCAAGCCGCTGACGTGGATGGCGTCACCGCGCTGCGCCAGCCAGGCTCAACACTCAAACCCTTTTTATACGCCCAGGCGATTGCCGAGCGACGCATCACCGCCGCGTCGCTGCTGGAGGACTCGCCTGCCCACATCGCAACGGCTGGTGGCTTGTATATCCCACAAAATTACGACCACCAGTTCAAAGGCTTGATCTCCAGCCGCACGGCACTTGGCGCGTCACTCAACGTACCAGCAGTACGTACGCTGGTGATGGTCTCGCCCGATGCTTTTCACAAACAGCTCCGGGCAGTGGGCTTGCCACTCAAAGAATCAGGTGACTACTACGGCTACAGCCTGGCACTGGGTAGCAGCGAGGTGTCGCTTTTGAATTTGACGAACGCTTACCGCACGCTGGCCAATGGCGGGCGCTTCAGTGCAACATCACTGGTGCGTCAATCCAGGCCTGAATTCAAACCTGCATTGAGCCCTGAAGCTTCATTCATCGTGACCGACATCCTGGCCGACCCGTTGGCGCGCGCTCGTACCTTTGGCACTGACAGCGTGCTGGCCACGCGTTTCTGGACAGCCGTCAAAACCGGCACCAGCAAAGACATGCGCGACAACTGGGCGGTGGGTTACTCGCAGCGCTACACCGTCGGCGTGTGGGTCGGCAACGCCAGCGGCGCGCCCATGTGGGATGTGAGCGGCACCAGCGGCTCAGCGCCGATTTGGGCCGCGTTAATGAACCAGTTGCATCGCATTGAAACTAGCCATGCGCCTGCGCCGCCGCCCGGTGTGGTGCCAAGCCGCATTGCGTTTGACGGACTCGAGGCAGCACGCAGCGAGTGGTTTATCAAAGGCACAGAACAAAACCTGATTGCTATGAATTCAGAAGCTGCTCGCGCCCGAATTGATTGGGCTACAGGCCAAAAAGATACCTTAAAAAGCGCTTTTGAAGCTGAAATCAGCGCCAAAATCATCTCCCCTGCATCCGGCACCATCATCGCGCTGGACCCAGACATTCCGCCTAAAGCCCAACGCGTCAGCTTCAAGGCAGAGGGTCAAAACCTCAAATGGCAAATCGACGGTAAAGCGTTTGCACGCGGCACGCAAGCGCAGTGGCTACCCTGGCCAGGGCGGCATGTGGTGCAGTTGGTAAATGGGAGCGGCAAGGTGCTTGACGAGATCAAAATCGAGGTGCGCGGCGCGGGTATCAAGGCAGCATCTTTGATCTCCTCAAAATAATTTCAAAGTACAAATAGCTGTTTTCACGCCACGCCTTGCTCGCCCCAGCTACGATGCATGTAACGGAGACAAACCCATGACCATCATCACCAACATTGAAGACCTGCGTGTCCTGCACAAAAAACGTGTGCCGCGCATGTTTTACGACTATGCCGATTCGGGCTCATGGACAGAGGGCACCTACCGTGCCAACGAAGCGGATTTTCAGTCGATCAAATTCCGCCAGCGTGTGGCGGTCAACATGTCCAACCGCAGCACAGCCACCAAAATGGTGGGGCAGGACGTAAAAATGCCGGTGGCCATTGCGCCAGTAGGTCTGACCGGCATGCAAAGCGCCGACGGAGAAATCAAGGCGGCCAAGGCGGCTGAAAAGTTTGGCATTCCGTTCACCTTGTCCACCATGAGCATCTGCTCGATCGAGGACGTAGCGCAAAACACCACGGCACCCTTTTGGTTCCAGATGTACATGATGCGTGACCGGGCAGCCATGGCGCGCATGATCGAACGTTGCAAGGTGGCCAAATGCAGTGCGTTGGTTTTAACCCTGGATTTGCAAGTAATAGGCCAGCGCCATAAAGACCTGAAAAACAAGATGCGTGCATCGGTCATTCCCACGTTGGGTAATATTGTCAACATCGCCACCAAGCCGCGCTGGGTACTGGGCATGATGGGCACACGCCGCCACACCTTTCGAAATCTGGTGGGGCATGTGGAAGGCGTCAGCGATATGAGCTCTCTGGCCTCCTGGACCAACGAGCAATTCGACCCCACGCTGAACTGGAAAGACGTGGCCTGGGTTAAAGCGCAGTGGGGCGGCAAGCTCATCCTCAAGGGAATCATGGACGTGGAGGATGCAATACTCGCCGTGGCAAGCGGCGCCGACGCCATTGTGGTGAGCAACCACGGCGGGCGCCAGCTCGATGGTGCCCCCAGCAGCATCAAAGCCCTGCCCGCTATCGTGGCCGCCGTCGGCGACAAGCTGGAAGTTTGGATGGACGGCGGAATCCGCAGCGGACAGGATGTACTCAAGGCCTGGGCGCTCGGCGCACGCGGCACCATGATTGGCCGCGCCATGGTGTACGGCCTGGGCGCGATGGGCGAATCGGGCGTGACCAAAGCGCTGGAAATCATTCACAAAGAGCTGGACGTGTCGATGGCATTTTGCGGCAAGACGGATATCAATGCGGTGGACAAAGGGATTTTGCTGGCGGGGAGTTATTGAGCGGGTTTAGCATCGAGGTATGCGCCGAATAGCCCACCTGGACATGGATGCATTTTTTGCATCCATCGAGCTGCTGCGCTATCCGCAGCTCAAGGGCTTGGCCGTGGTGATTGGGGGTGGCAGGCGCAAGGCGGATGATGCTTTGCTGGCCGGGCAGCCTGAGCGTGACCCACGCTTTATTCCTGTTGTTGATTTCCCGCTACTCAAAGATTACGTGGGGCGAGGTGTCATCACCACGGCCACTTACGCAGCGCGGCAGTTTGGTGTGGGCTCTGCCATGGGCATGATGAAGGCGGCCAAGCTGTGCCCGCAGGCAATTGTGTTGCCGGTTGATTTTGAAGAGGTGCGCAAATACTCGCGGCTGTTTAAAAGCACCATTCTTGAGATTGCCCCGCTGATGGAAGACCGGGGTGTGGATGAGGTGTACATCGACTTTACCGACGTGCCAGGTGGCCAGCGTGAGGGTGGCCGCGTGCTGGCCAGGCTGATTCAAAAGGCGATCACGGAGGCGACGGGCTTGACCTGTTCTGTCGGCGTAGCGCCCAACAAGCTGCTGGCCAAAATGGCGAGTGAGTTCAACAAGCCGAACGGTATTTCCATCGTGCATGAGGCGGATTTGCAAAGCAAAATCTGGCCGCTCAAATGCCGCAAGATCAATGGCATTGGTCCGAAGGCCGATGAAAAGCTGGCCGCCCTGGGCATTCACACCATTGGTGAGCTGGCAGCTCTTACGCCTGAATTCTTGATCCAAAACTTTGGCAAGGCCACAGGCGCGTGGATGCATGAGGTGGCCTGGGGCCGTGACGACAGGCCGGTGGTGACGAGTAGCGAGCCCGTCAGCATGAGCCGAGAAACCACCTTTGAACGTGACCTGCATGCGGTGCGTGACAAGGCCGACTTGGGCGAGATATTTACCGAGCTGTGCAGCAAGCTGGCCTTCGACCTGCAGCGCAAGGGCTATGCGGCCAAAACGATAGGCATCAAGCTGCGCTATGACGACTTCAAAATCGCCACCCGCGACCAGACGCTGGAAGGCTACACCTTCGACGCAAAAACCATCCGGCAGGTGGCGGGCCAATGCCTGAAGCGCGTGCCGCTTGACAAGAAGCTGCGGCTGCTGGGCGTGCGGGCTGGGGCGCTTGAAAAGCTTGAGAACATCGAAAAAATGGCTGTCAATGGCATATTTGAGGTATCAAAAATGCCTGTAGCCCAATCGATTCGGGCGCAAGCAGCTACTGAAATAATAGCAACTGACGCGCCGAATGATCAGCTGTTTTGAATCGCTTTTTTAGCCACGCTATCAACCCAGCAATATTTCATCCTGATGGTTGGCGATATGCAGGGTGTGGGCCAGTGCAAAGTCTGCCTTGCTCAATGCGCTGTAGGCAAAGTACGGCTTTAACTGCCCTTGGCAGCCCGCCTGTCGCCAGCGCGGGGGCAGCGCCCTATTTGAGCGTCATCAGATACGCAATCAGGTCAGCACGCTCTTGCACGTTTTCAACCTGAAAACCCATGCGCTGGCCCGGCACCAGTTCCTCGGGGTCTTCAAGCCAGGCATTGAGGGTTTGCGGTGTCCAGCGCAAACGTGACTGCCCCAGTTCTTTGGAATAGGTGTAACCCGCCAGGCTGCCTACGCGGCGCCCGACC
>JAYWBS010000138.1:0-4704 GCA_043781295.1 Polaromonas sp. | reverse complement strand
CGCATCCGGGCGTCAAGGTTTTCAGCTTGCCCAGCGTTGACCACCCCACCTATGGGCGGCATATTGAGCTGGGTGTTAAAGGTAAGCCAGAAGCCATTGAGCTGGCTTATCCAGCGTTACTGGCAGGGCTGGGCCAATTTGACCTGAAGCTGGGACCAGAATTGGTGCGTTAAATAAGCACTATATTGGTGCATTTGAGGTTTGAACCAAAATAGTGCGTGCTGGCTGAAGTAAAGGTGTTTCACTTTCTAACTTGGCGTGACGGGGTGCAATTTCGCGGCACAATCAGGCGTGCTCTGAAAGGCTGAAAGTTTATTGGCTTTGGCATAAAAAGTGCATTCAAGCATTCTTGAGAATATTTTTAACAACCATCCCGCAACAGGAGATTTTGATGGCAAAGACCGTCGCAGACGTCATGAAAATGGTCAAGGAAAACGAAGTCAAGTTTGTTGACTTTCGCTTCACCGACACCCGTGGTAAAGAGCAGCACGTCACCGTGCCTGTGTCTCACTTTGACGAAGACAAATTCATTTCGGGCCACGCTTTTGATGGCTCATCGATTTCCGGCTGGAAAGGCATTGAAGCATCAGACATGTTGCTCATGCCAGATGCCAACACCGCCAACCTTGATCCGTTTTACGAAGAGACCACGCTGTTTTTAAGCTGCGACGTACTCGACCCAACTGACGGTAAGGCCTACGACCGTGACCCACGCTCGATCGCCAAGCGCGCTGAAGCTTATTTGAAGGCCAGCGGCTTCGGTGACACGGCTTACTTTGGTCCAGAGCCAGAATTCTTCATTTTTGACGACGTGCGCTGGAACACCGACCAGTCAGGCACGTTTTTCAAAATCGACGAATACGAAGCGCCATGGAATTCAGGTGCCAAATTAGAAGGCGGCAATCGTGGCCATCGCCCCACTGTCAAGGGTGGCTATTTCCCTGTACCACCGGTCGACAGCACGCAGGACATGCGCGCTGAAATGTCTCTGGTGCTCGAATCCCTGGGCATCCCGGTTGAAGTGTTTCACCATGAAGTCGCCGGTGCTGGCCAAAACGAAATTGGCACCAAGTTCAGCACGCTGGTGCAGCGCGCTGACTGGACGCAAATGCTCAAGTACGTGGTGCAAAACGTGGCCAACGCCTATGGAAAAACCGCCACTTTCATGCCCAAGCCTATCGTTGGCGACAACGGCAGCGGCATGCACGTGCACCAGTCGATCTGGAAAGACGGCAAAAACCTGTTTGCCGGCGACGGCTATGCAGGTCTGTCAGACTTTGCGCTGTACTACATCGGCGGCATCATCAAGCATGCGCGCGCGTTGAACGCCATCACCAACCCCGGCACCAACAGCTACAAGCGCCTGGTGCCTGGTTTTGAGGCGCCGGTCAAGCTGGCCTATTCGGCTAAAAACCGTTCGGCTTCGATTCGCATCCCTTACGTGGCAAACCCGAAAGGCCGCCGCATTGAGGCGCGCTTCCCGGACCCACTGATGAACCCGTACCTCGGTTTCTCAGCCCTGATGATGGCTGGTCTGGATGGCGTTGAGAACAAAATCCACCCAGGTGAAGCCGCAACGAAGGACTTGTACCATCTGCCCCCTGAAGAAGACGCAAAAATCCCGACCGTCTGCCACAGCCTGGACCAGGCGCTGGACTGCCTGGACGTGGGCCGCGGCTTTTTGACCAAAGGCGGCGTGTTCACTGACTCGATGATCGACGCTTACATTGAACTGAAAATGGGTGAGGTCACGCGCTTGCGTATGGCCACGCACCCAATTGAATTCGACATGTACTACTCACTGTAATTTGATACCCACAGTTACATGTGGTTAAAAAGGGACGGCTTTTGCCGTCCCTTTTTCGTCAGGCACCATGGTTATTGCCAGACAGCTTTGAGTTTTCACGTGTTTGCCGCATACTTATAGACCGTCCTAGCCTTTACCGGCGCTTGGGGTTACGCATGAAACACACTTTACTGATCTCGTCCTGTTCATTGTTGCTGGCACTCGGCTGCGCCACCGCGTCTGCGGAGGTCTACCGCTGTAGCAGTGCGGACGGCAAAAGCACGGAATACATCAACAACGTGAAAGACGCGCAACTCAGGGGTTGCAAGACCATGCAGGGCGGTAACGTGACCGTGGTTCAAAGCACACCCGTGCAAAAAACACCTGTACGCGTAGCGGCTGCTGGCCAGTCCGGTGTGCGTACCGATGGCGGCCCGGATCAAAAAGCGCGCGACAGTGACTCGCGCAGCATTTTGGAGTCTGAACTCAAAAAAGCTGAAACCAAACTGGCAGACCAGCAAAAAGAATACAACAACGGCGAGCCTGAAAAGCAGGGCATAGAAGGGCGCAACTACCAACGCTACCTTGACCGCGTTGCTGAGCTGAAAGACAGCATCGCCCGCAACCTGAGCGATATTGCGGGCCTCAAACGCGAGATATCACGCTTGCCGGGCAGCAATTAAGCCAAACCGTAATTCGAGCTATAAGCCAAGTTTTCCCTTGCACTTTGGTTCTGCGCCAAAATAGAAAGCTTGAAAAAGCCCAAATTTTTTACCCTTGCTTCTGTAGCGGCAGTTGCGTCTGTGCCTGTCGCTGCAAGCGCGCTGCGCTTTCAGGCCTTTGACCTGCTGGCCACACTGGTGGCAGTGGTACGCACCAATGGTGTGGTGGTGTTTGCCAATGCCGCACTGGAAGACGCCCTGGGCACGTCGCGCCGCACGATTGAGGGCTCTCAACTCCCCGACTGCTTCACTGAGCCGCACATCTTGCAAAACGCGCTGGAGGGCGCGGGCAGCAATGAGTTTGCGGCCCTGCGTTATGACGCCTGGCTGAAACGCCTGAATCACGAACCGGTGCCCGTGCACGTGGTGGTGGCGCAAACCGATACGCCGGGCGAGGCGATTGTCGAGCTGCTGCCACTGGAGCAGCAGGCCAAGCAAGACCGGGAAGAGCGCCTGATGGACCAGGCGCAGGCCACCAAAGAGCTGATCCGCAATCTGGCCCACGAGATTAAAAACCCGTTGGGCGGTATTCGCGGGGCGGCGCAATTGCTGCAGATGGACATCGACAAGTCGCTGACCGAATACACCCAGGTCATCATTCATGAAGCGGACCGCCTGCAGTCGCTGGTCGACCGCTTGCTGGCCCCGCACCGCAGACCGCATCTGGTGGGCGATGTGAGCATTCATGAGGTCTGCGAGCGTGTGCGGTCCCTGATATTGGCTGAGTTCCCCAAAGGCCTGCGCTTTAGCCGGGACTATGACGTGTCTATCCCGGAGTTCAGGGGCGACCGCGAGCAGCTGATTCAGGCGGTGATCAATATCGCCCACAACGCTGCGCAGGCGCTGGGTGAACGCATTGCAATCGGTGATGCGCAGATCACTTTCAAGACCCGAATCGCCCGGCAAGTAACGTTTGGCAAGCAGCGCTACCGCTTGGCACTGGAATTGCATGTCATTGACAATGGACCGGGCGTGCCGGACTCCATCAAAGACCGAATTTTCTATCCGCTGATATCGGGACGGGAAGGCGGTTCCGGGCTGGGGCTGACATTGGCGCAAACTTTTGTACAGCAGCATCACGGATTGATCGAGTGCGATAGTGTCCCGGGGCGAACAGATTTCAAGCTGCTGATACCGTTGCCTTGACGTCTTTAGCTTCAATTTTCTGAACGATCACGGGGTTATCCCCATTGAGAGACGAAACACATGAAACCGATCTGGATTGTTGATGATGACCAGTCCATCCGGTTTGTGCTTGAAAAAGCCCTGCTGCGCGAAGACCTGCCCACCCGCAGTTTCACCAACCCGCGTGAGGTGTTGGCGGCGCTTGAATCAGCAACCGAAGAAGACGGCCCGCAAATTTTGGTCAGCGACATCCGTATGCCCGGAGGCTCGGGCCTTGATCTGCTGGAAAAAGTAAAAGCCAAACTGCCTGGCCTGCCCGTCATCATCATGACGGCGTTTTCTGATCTCGACAGCGCCGTGTCGGCTTTTCAGGGTGGCGCGTTTGAATACCTGCCCAAACCTTTTGACTTGCCCAAAGCGGTTGAGCTGATCCGCCGAGCGGTTGAAGAAAGCCAGCGCGAAGAAGTCGCCGAAGAACGCATGGCCGCCGCGCCTGAAATGCTCGGCCAGGCCCCCGCAATGCAGGATGTATTCAGAGCGATTGGCCGCTTGAGCCAGAGCAATGTGACGGTGATGATTACCGGCGAATCCGGCTCGGGCAAAGAGCTGGTTGCCAAGGCGCTGCACAAGCATTCGACCCGCGCGAATGGCCCGTTTGTCGCCATCAATACCGCGGCCATTCCCAAAGATTTGTTGGAGAGTGAACTCTTCGGCCATGAGCGCGGTGCCTTCACCGGCGCGCAAACCATGCGCCGTGGCCGTTTTGAGCAAGCCGAAGGTGGCACGCTGTTTTTGGATGAAATCGGCGACATGCCGTTTGATTTGCAAACCCGATTGCTGCGCGTGCTGAGTGACGGGCACTTCTACCGCGTCGGTGGCCACAATGCCATCAAGGCCAACCCGCGCGTGATTGCGGCCACGCATCAAGATCTGGAGCAACGCGTGAAAGAAGGCGTGTTCAGGGAAGACCTTTACCACCGCCTGAACGTGATTCGCCTGCGCCTGCCGGCACTGCGCGAGCGGCGCGAAGATGTGTTTGCGCTGACCCGCCACTTCTTGCAGCAAAGTGCC
>JAYWBS010000137.1:0-4767 GCA_043781295.1 Polaromonas sp. | reverse complement strand
GCGCACCAGCATCCCCCGCAGCCGCAACGCCCCCGCCGTCATCCCGCGTGAAAACGGCAAGGGCTGCGGGAACCCGAACGCCGCCAGCATCACGTCGTGCAGCAGTGCATAGATGCTGTAGTGCACCACCGGCGCCAGCAGGCGCGGGTACCAGGCCGGAGGGGGTCGGTTTACGTTTCCGGCAATGGGTGGGACACGGCCGTCGATTCGTCGGGCGACATCAGGTTGAGCGCACAGGCGAGTTCGCGCGACAGCCGCAAGGTCACGGATGCGCCACCGCGAGGCAGTGTCGCCATCTCGGTCACATGCACCCCATCCAGCTGAAGGTACACAGGCGTTTCTTCGGTGTCATCGCCGAAACCATCCATCACATCGGTGTAAAGGTGGAATCCCGGAACGCCCTTGTCCGGATGCCTGTACTTGATGCTCCATTTTGTACTCATCGTTCGTGCTCCTCACTTTCAGCTCGCAAGCTTACTGGCAAGCTCCTTGGTTTTCCCGCCCAGGACAGATCCAAATCTTTGCGCACTACCCGACCCTTTCTACGACCAGCCCCGCAACTGTCTTTTTTATCCCGTCTTCGGTGTAGCGGAAATCATCGACGTTTTCAGTCAACAGGATTGCCGGCGGATCAAAGTCCAGGCAACTGGCGGCGACAAACGCGTCCGGCAACTTCAGACGGCCACCATCGGGGCCGGCGGCAACTCCGCCTGGGACCGCGGCACGGCGCAATACCTCCGCTCTGGTGGTGGCGGCCAAGTCGGCAATCACCTCGCTTACTTCCACGATGATGAGTAGCGGGTTATCGAACTCCGCGGCGAACCATGCCTCCACCGTCGCCCGCTCCGCGGGGTCAAGCAAGCGCCTGGCGGCAACCAGGCATTCCGCAACGCAAATGCGGCTGGTAGCCCGTGCGGCACCGGGATATTTCACCAACAAGGCATCCAGATCGGCCTGCACTTTCACGCGTTTTTCTTCGCCTCCCAAAACCAGATGACTCCACACATTGGTATCGAGCAGCAGCACATGGCTCATTTGTCAACCCGACCAGTCAACAACTCGCGCTCTGTCCAGCGATTTCTCTCGGCACGCAAAAACGCACTCAATTCATCCGCGCTTTGGCTTTTGCCGGATGGGCCAGGCTTGTGCGTCAAGCGGGTCCAATCGTCTGACTGCTCCTTTAAGTCCTGGCCGGTTGAAATGGCTTCGACCAGAGAATCAATTGGCCCCATCAAACCAGCAAGCTCGCGACGAATGCTGGTGCGCAAGCGGCCAAGCGTCCGAGGTTCTAATTCCAGATCTTGCTGAGCACCCAATATCTTTTGAACTTGCGCAGCGGCTTGTTGACCCAAGGCGACTAGGCGGCGGTGAGAAGGTTGGTTGCGCGAAAACTCTGGCCACGGCATTTCGAGGATTTTTTTATGCACGTGCCGCGGGCCAAAGAGACCCCGTGCCTGAAACTCTTTGATCCTGACATTTGCGTAGCCACTGTTTAAATAGCATTCGACGAAGCGCGCCTCGTCTTCGCCTCGAACGAAGGCTATGTAACTCGTTGTCTCTGCCAAAAACTTTTGGACTCTTGCAGAAACGTCTAAAACGCAAGCCGACGCATCGCTAGCAGACGCTGTATATATCACTGCCCAATGCGCATCGACGGGCTGACTGGTCAGCTTCCTTTGCCAATCCAGCCATTTCGTCAAGCTAATATTTTTCTTCTTAGCATTCTCAGTTCGTCGCTCGTCCCACAGTCGCTCACACTGGCCAAACCAACGCGCAGCTTCCACGTCGCCGCGCGCTGTCAACTCCTTTGAATCCAACAAACGCCAATGACGTTTGCCGGGTAGGGACTCGCCTGATGCATCAACGTCGTCTTCTTGCACCAATGGCAAGGCAACCAGAGCCGGATTTACAAGCGCAAACGGCAAAACATTTCGCGCCAGGGCTGTGCGAAAGAGATATTTACCTTGCATAGGACCGGTCAAGACGATGTCATCCCAAGGCTTTTTAGCACCCTGAACCGCCAACGGATGGGTGCGAAGATTCACCACGCGATCGGCAAGATCTGCCAACCCGTTTAGCGAGAACCCCTGGGGCTGCACAAAATAAAAGGCACGAGGAATCATGTCGGACCCCTTGCGGAAACGCGGTGCATACGCGTTTTCTCCACTGCCTCCCAGTAGTCTTTTTTCCACTAGGGCCGATCGCCTCTTTTTGCTCCGCGTGTCGCCCAACTCTTGAAAGTACCAGCGCGTGTCGTCCTCGGTCAGGAAGGCTTGGGCGTCATTCAAGTGCATATGAGGCTTTGGCAGCCTACCGTGAAAAACACGCCCGACTAGCCCGTTACGTGGCAACGCACGTTGCCGTTGAGCATCCGTGCCATTGGCATGGGAAGCCGTAGCAAAAAGTACGCAAGCCGGTACCTTAAACAAAGGGGAAACACCTTTCAAATCCCAGATCTCAGTGAGCTTGAAGCCTAGCGCTTCGCCACTGCGCGAGTTTTGGTGCTGATCCGCACTCAAGAGCGCGCGAGGCATTACAAAAGTCAGCTGAGCGCCGTCTTTCGCCAAGTACCTAGCGCAGTGCGACAGAAAAACAGCCGCAAGATCAAGATTCGCGTTATTAGCCTTGGAGCGAGGCATCAGTCCGCAAGATGCTGCCAGCGCGCGTACATCTTGCTGGTAATCCGCGCTGGTGATATCGCCATAGGTCAGCCACGGCGGGTTCGCAACTATTACGTCAAACATCCAGTGCATAAACACTGGTTGATAGAGGTTTTGCAGAACAAAGCGCCAGATGCTATCGCGGTTGTTGAGCCTTGCATCTCGCATCGCCCGATATACCGCATAAAGCTCGCCTACGTTTTCTTCCGCAAGATCGACACCGGGCACGCGGTTTCTTAGCGCTATGCCAAACGTCGTCAAGCTCTGCTCCACCTTGAGCTGATCGTCAATGAAGTGTTGTGCCAGATCAATCGCTTTCGCGAAGCTATCGGGCTGCCCAATAAAAGGCCCCATATCGAGCCCCAGGCGCTTATCGTCGACACGCACTGAAAAATGGTGTCCTGATGTGAATAATGATTTCTTCGCTTCGTCGGACGAAAGAAACAAGGTATTGGCAAGATAAACGTTCAAGACCACCGGTGCACGGGCTCTTGCCACACCTTCCCCCAATGCCAGCAACAAAGTGGTCTTGGCAATTTGCACCGACAACGGATGGACGTCCACGCCTTTGACCTGGTTGGCAATCTGTTGCGGCGGCATGTCCGGCCATTCGCGCCGGTAACGCGCGACCAAGGCACGCAGAAACGAACCCGAACCACAGGCCGGGTCCAAAGCGTAATAGCCGCGCTCCAAATGCAAGTCGTCCACCACACGCTCGCATAACCAATCGGGTGTGTAGTACTCCCCCAAAGCATGGCGGGTGTCAATGTCAATCAACTCCTGGTAGACGCCCTTCAGAATGTCTTCTTCGACATCGGTGAAGTCGTACTCCGAGATCTGGTTATAAAGTTCGCGCAGCGTAGGTGCCAGTTGATTGAAGAACTCAGTCGTACTGACCCAATAGAAAAAATCGCCTTCAACAAAGTTGGCAACGTTCAGCGCGGTAAAAGCTTCACCGGACAAGATGCCCCGGAGCTCATCATCACTTGGGTGTGTGGCCGGCTTCAGCACGGCATAGGCCAGTAATTTGGCAAATACGCTCAGATAGGTGTGGACCAAATACACCGAATTACCGAGTTCGAACTTGCCGTAGGCCAACTGTAAAAAGCGCTGCCACTGCTCGAATGCGACGTATACGGGCGACGTGCCATCTTGCGCGGGCATGACCCGCTGCATGGCCTGTACAGCGTTGATGAAGATGCGCGAAGTGTCACCAAAATCGAGCTGCACGGCGTCAAGCGTGGCACGTTGCCTGGTTGAGCGGAAAAGAATGCGGTCCAGAAAATAGAAAAACTTTTCTCCGTTATCTTTCTTGACCTCGAAGTCTTCCACTTTGCGCAACCCCGTGCGATTTGGCGTTTCCTGGCCGAGCAACACTTCAAGATTGGGCGCGTAGGTGCGCCACACGCGACCATCGGTCGCTATCAGTACGTAGTCGTACCGATCCCCGCTGTGCCATCGGCCGGCAAGGTATTCGGCCAATTGGTCTTCTGCGTGGCGGCCAGTTTTGGCCAAGTCCTTTTCCCATTCAATGATGACGTTGCTGTAGGCAATATCTGCATACCCTGTTTTGGGAATACCTGGGCGAGGAATGTTGAAAATAGTCTTCTCGCCGCCTTGCGCCAGTTGATTGACGACGTCTTTGGCGGCTTGGCTGTCCTGAAAGAGACGGCTCAGCAAGTTCTGAAACCGCAGCTTCTTGGCCTCTTCGCTGTTCGCTTGACGCAAACCGCTCAGATAGTCGGCGACCTCTTCTTGAACTTTGTGTATGGCCATTTGTTTCCCGGACTCGCGGACTTTGTTCAGCTCTGCATTTCAATGAGGCACAGTTGAAGCTTACAACGCATCGGACCAAACACGGGCCAAGTCAGCAAGGCAATCTGTCGGGACCCCGATAGCAGGACGTTGTCGCAGCCAAGCTTAAACGCCTGGCCTCGCCGATCCATGCCCCTCCCGCCCCTCTCCCTCCACCATCCTCGGTGGCCCCAACTCCCCAATCCGATACCCGCTGGTCCAAGTCCGGTTCCTGCGCCCGGTAAAGAAATTCGGCTTGCGCCGCGCCGGCAACCAGCGCACCAGCATCCCCCGCAGCCGCAACGCCCCCGCC
>JAYWBS010000136.1:0-4782 GCA_043781295.1 Polaromonas sp. | reverse complement strand
CTGCTTTGTCGCTCGGCTTGACAATAGCTATGCTATTGCCATGCGCCAAGCTTCGCGCATCCATCCCCATCTGGGGCCAACGCTCGCCCGTTTCATTGTTAACACACCCTAGTGCAGCCATGAGCAAAATTTTTCTAGGCTGCATTGCCGACGACTTCACGGGCGCGAGCGACCTGGCCAACAACTTGCGTAACGGCGGCATGCGCGTGGTGCAAACCATCGGCGTGCCAACTCAGCCCTTGGCCGCAGATGTGGATGCGGTGGTGGTAGCGCTCAAGTCCCGCACCATTGCCCCTCAAGAAGCGATTGCGCAATCATTGGCTGCCTTGGCCTGGCTACAAGCGCAAGGCACTAGCCAAATTTACTTCAAATACTGCTCCACCTTTGACAGCACGACCCAAGGCAATATTGGCCCCGTCACTGAAGCCTTGATGGACGCGCTCGGCACAGACTTCACCATTGCCACGCCCGCCTTTCCTGACAACAACCGCACCGTTTTCAAAGGTTATTTGTTTGCAGGCGACACGCTGCTCAATGAAAGCGGCATGCAAAACCACCCGCTCACGCCCATGACGGACGCGAATCTGGTGCGCGTGCTGCAAGCGCAAACCCAGCGCGTTGTCGGGCTGATTGACTACACCGTGGTGGCACGCGGTACTGATGCCGTACGTGCACGCATCAAGCAGCTCAAGGCTAGCGGCGTTGGCGTGGCAATTGTTGATGCGATCAGCAACGCCGATTTGATGCGCCTTGGCCCAGCGCTCAAGGGCATGCCGCTGGTCACAGCAGGTTCAGGCGTGGCGATTGGTTTGCCGCAAAATTTTGGTATCGCACCGTCACCACAAGCCAGCGTGTTGCCCAAAGCTTCGGGCTTGCAAGCCGTGGTGTCGGGCAGCTGCTCGCTGGCCACCAACGCGCAGGTGCTGGCCTTCATCACTGCCGGGCGACCTGCATTGGCGATTGACCCGCTCAGAATGGCCAGCGGTATTGACGTCGCGGCAGAAGCCCTAGCTTGGGCTGCGCCGTTGCTAGAAGCTGGCCCAGTGCTGGTCTATTCAACTGCTGAAAGTAACGCCATTAAAGCGGTACAGCGCCAGCTTGGCGTTGAAGAAGCGGGTGCATGGGTCGAGCGCACTTTAGCCGCGATTGCAAAAGGATTGGTCGCGTTGGGCGTACGCCAATTAATCGTGGCGGGTGGTGAAACATCAGGCGCTTGCGTGCAGGCTTTGGGCATCACGCAAATGCAAATCGGCCCACAGATTGCACCTGGTGTGCCGTGGTCGTACTGTGAGCCCCCACGGTCGGCACTACGTGTCCTCCCTGCCCCCCGAGGGGGCCGTGCCAGCCTTGGGGCGGCCCGGCGTCTGGCCAGCTTAAGCGATGGCTTGCATATCGCCTTAAAGTCCGGCAACTTTGGCGGCAATAGCTTTTTCACGGATGCTTTTAAGATACTGGCATGACGCTTTCAAAAGAATCCCAGGCTCGTGAAGATATGTGTCGCGTTGGCAAAAGCCTGTTTGACCGGGGCTACGTACACGCTACGGCGGGCAATATCAGCGTTCGCCTGGACGATGGTTTTTTGATCACGCCGACCGATGCCTGTCTGGGCTTTCTGAACCCCGCCAAGCTGGCCAAGCTGGATGGCAACGCGCAGCAAATCAGCGGCGAACGCGCTAGCAAAACGATAGCTATTCACGCCCGTATTTATTCGGCTGCAGCCCCATTTAATAACCCGGCAGGCTGCATCATTCATGCCCACAGCACGCATTGCGTGGCCTTGAGCCTGCCATCGCCCGGTGCCGAACTGCTGGACGCGCTAACGCCTTATTTCGTGATGAAAGTCGGCCATGTGCCCGTTATCGCTTACCACCGCCCCGGCGACCCGGCCGCTGCGTTGGAGGTTGCCAACGTCATCGCGCGGTATGGCGAGCGCGGCACGCCGATTCGCGCCGTCATGCTGCCGCGCCTAGGGCCCAAGGTGTGGGCGGCCAACCCGTTAGAAGCCATGGCTGTGCTGGAGGAGCTGGAAGAAACCGCCAAACTCGCCTGCCTGCAGCCCGGCATGGCGCCTTTGACGGATGCACACATTGAAGACCTGCGTCAGACTTTTGGCGCAGTTTGGTAACGCCCCACTTCAAAATCACATGCCTAAATTTGCCGCCAATTTATCAATGATGTATGTCGAATTGCCGTTCCTGGATCGCTTTGAGGCCGCAGCACAAGACGGCTTCAAAGCGGTCGAGTATCTGTTTCCGTATGCCTACGCTGCACCGGAACTCGCCGCACGCCTCAAAGCCAACAACTTGCAGCAAGTGCTGTTCAACGCGCCTCCGGGCGGCACGGACACAGCCAGCAGCGCCAAGGCGTGGGACGTGGACGGAAGCCGGGGCACAGCCTGCATACCGGGGCGCGAAGCAGAATTCAAAGCGGGCGTTGCGCTGGCATTAACCTATGCTGATGCACTGCATTGCCCGCGCATCCACCTGATGGCGGGGTTGATTCCCGATTGCCTGGGCCGCGAAGATGTTCAGGCCACCTATGTCCGCAACCTTCGCTGGGCCGCTGCTGAAGCAGCCAAGGCGGGGCTTGACGTGCTGATTGAGCCGATCAATACGCGTGATATTCCACGCTTTTTTTTGAATCGGCAAGACCACGCGCATGAAATCATTGGGCTGGTTGGCGCCCCCAACCTCAAGGTGCAGATGGACCTCTACCACTGCCAGATTGTCGAAGGTGATGTGTCTACAAGCATCCGCAAATACCTGCCCACGGGCAACGTCGGTCATTTTCAAATTGCTGGTGTGCCCGAGCGGCATGAGCCCGATGTGGGCGAGCTGAACTACCCGTACCTCTTCAATGTGATTGACGAAGTGAGTACCCAATGCAACTGGCAAGGCTGGGTGGGCTGCGAATACCGTCCCAAAAAGGGCGGTCAGCCCGGCGGCACGTCGGCCGGGCTGGCCTGGCTTAACCTGGCCTGACCTGTGTTACTTCCGAACCATCAGTCAGTCCAGCAGCATCAGCTGGGTCTACTGACCCATCACAGCAGCTGAGCCTTGTGCATTCACACCAGCCGACCCTGACACGCCGCCAGGAACATTGTTCTGAACACCACTGCTCACGCGGCCAGCGGTGTTACCGACTGCATTAACACCACGCCTTGTGGTGCGCTGCGCCTGGTTGGTTGCGCCGTCTACAGTGCTCCTGACTTTGCCTGATGCGCGTGCACCCGTATTTACAGCTGCATCGGCATTCGCGTTTGCATTGAGGTTTGCATTGGCATTCGCTTCGCCATTGCCCGAAGCACCACCAGAAGATCCGGCCATGCCTGAGTTGGCACGCACGTCCGCGCCAATGTTGGCGTTCACGCCGTCCCTGACACCTACGCCTACGCTCACACCCAAGCCACCGCCCAAGCCCACGCCAATCTGGGCCTGGGCGGCAAATGAGGTAGCAGCCAGCACGGCACTCAGGGCCAGCGCGGCAGGAAGGGATTGCATTGAAAATTTACGCATGTCTAACTCCTTAAAAACCATACAAACACATAAGTGGCTGAATGGGCCGACCCGATGTGGGTGCAGCTAGATTCAATTTAGGTGCTGCCCATGGCCCGTCTTATCGGCCCGCCGCCAACGCCTGCGTAGGACATCACCCCTCAGTCACCGCCACGTTGTAGCAGCTGTTCATGGTTAACTGGCTTGCGTCCTACAGTCGCACTGCACATGCAGGCGTAACAATGGTGGTGTACATTTTTATTTCGCCTGGCCTTCGCCGTGGCGCAGATTGCGCTTTTTATGTCCCTATCTGAGTCCCTCATCAAAGTACCCGGAACAAAGCCTCTGCCGGTCAAGCCACAGCCCGATGCCGATGTTCTTGCAGAAGCCAGCGAAGCCATTGCAATCGCTGCCAAGACTTTTTCTATCAAGGTGCTGACCGTCAACATCCACAAGGGCTTCACGTTTTTCAACCGCAAATTCATCCTGCCCGAGCTGCGCGAAGCGGTGCGCAAAATCGGCGCTGACGTGGTGTTTTTGCAAGAAGTCACGGGCAGCCACACGCACCATGGCGACAAGTTTGACAACTACCCAGACACGCCGCACTACGAATTTTTGGCCGACAGCATCTGGCCTGACTTTGCCTATGGCCGCAACGCGGTGTATGACAAAGGCGACCACGGCAACGCGGTGATGTCAAAGTTTCCTATCGTGCGTTATGAAAACCACGATGTGTCGATCAGCGGCCCCGAGCGGCGCGGCCTGCTGCACTGCGAGCTGCAAATCCCCGGCCGCAGCGTCAACCTGCACGCGGTGTGCGTGCACCTGAGTTTGACAGAGGCCCACCGCACCCAACAGATGGACAAGCTCTGCCATCTGATCAACGCCAACATACCGCCGCAAGCCCCGCTGGTGGTGGCAGGTGACTTCAATGACTGGCGGCACCGCGCCAAAGCGCAACTGGCTGAAGGCGCAGGGCTGCATGAGGTGTTTGTGCAGGCCAACGGCCACCCGGCCCGCACCTTTCCAGCGCGCAAACCACTTTTGCGGCTTGACCGCATTTACGTGCGCAACGCCATTGGCCACAAGCCGGTGGTGCTACCGCACAAGCCGTGGTCACACCTGTCAGACCACGCACCGCTGGCAGCGGAGATCGAGTTGTAGAAAGCATCGAAACACTGTATATTATTAAGGGGTATCCGCTTAGCTCCAGCGGTTTAGGATATACTGGTTAAATACCCAGTTATTATGCCAGTTCCAGCCCAAGACTACCCACGCACCTGGAGCG
>JAYWBS010000135.1:0-36005 GCA_043781295.1 Polaromonas sp. | reverse complement strand
AAGGACTTCAACTACGCCGAGGAGTTCAAGACCCTCGACTTGCAAGCCGTGGTCAAAGACCTGCACGCCGTGATGACCGATTCGCAGGACTGGTGGCCCGCGGACTATGGTCATTACGGCCCGTTTTTCGTCCGCATGGCGTGGCACAGCGCGGGCACCTACCGCATCCACGACGGTCGGGGTGGCGCGGGCTTCGGCACGCAGCGGTTCGCACCGCTCAACAGTTGGCCCGACAACGTCAACCTGGACAAGGCGCGTCGCCTGCTGTGGCCGATCAAGCAGAAGTACGGCAGCAAAATCTCCTGGGCTGACTTGATTGTTCTCACCGGCAACGTTGCCATGGAGTCGATGGGCTTCAAAACTTTCGGTTTCGCCGGTGGGCGCCAGGACGTCTGGGAGCCAGGCGAGGAAATTTACTGGGGACCTGAAGATACGTGGCTTGGCAACAAACGCTACACCGGTGACCGGGAGCTTGAGCAACCTCTGGGTGCCGTGCAGATGGGCCTGATCTATGTGAACCCGCAGGGACCAGACGGCGTGCCAGACGCACTGGGTTCGGCGCGGGACATTCGCGAAACCTTCGCCCGTATGGCAATGAACGACTACGAAACCGTCGCACTGACTGCCGGTGGACACACCTTTGGAAAATCTCACGGCGCGGCCTCAGAAAGCCACAAGGGCCCTGATCCAGAGGGCGCCGACATCACCGAGCAAGGCTTGGGCTGGACCAGCAACTTTGAAAGCGCCAAGGGCGTGCACACGATCTCCAGCGGCATCGAGGGTGCGTGGACCAACAACCCCATTAAATGGGACATGGGCTATTTCGACAATCTGTTTGGCTACGATTGGGTTCTGACCAAGAGCCCGGCAGGCGCACATCAGTGGACGCCCAAGGGTGCCTCGGCAGCGGGAACCGTGCCGGATGCCCATGACCCAAGCCAGCGCCACGCCCCCATGATGACCACGGCCGACATGGCAATGCGCATCGACCCGGCCTATGAGAAGATTTCCCGGCATTTTCATCAGAATCCGCAAGAGTTTGCTGATGCTTATGCCAAGGCCTGGTACAAGCTCACGCACCGCGACATGGGGCCCATCGCCCGCTACCTTGGCCCGCTGGTGCCGAAGGGCCAACTGATTTGGCAAGACCCGGTGCCATCCGTTGATCATGAGTTGGTCGGCGAGCAGGACATTGCAGCACTCAAAGCCAAGGTGCTGGCATCTGGACTGTCCATCTCCCAACTGGTCTCCACAGCATGGGCATCGGCGGCCACATTTCGCGGCAGCGACAAGCGCGGTGGAGCCAACGGAGCGCGCATTCGCCTGGCGCCACAAAAAGACTGGGAAGCGAACCAGCCGGCCCAACTGGCGAAGGTGCTGCAGGTGCTGGAAGGCATCCAGAAGAACTTCAACGCTGCACAGTCGGGCGGCAAGAAGGTCTCGATGGCCGACTTGATCGTCCTCGGCGGCTGCGCGGCTGTGGAGGCAGCGGCAAAGAAGACCGGGATGGAGGTGAAGGTTCCGTTCACGGCGGGGCGCACCGATGCTTCACAAGAGCAGACCGATGTGGCCTCATTCGCGGTGCTGGAACCCTCTGCTGACGGTTTCCGCAACTTCATCAAGGCGGGCCACACGGGTTCGGCGGCTGAGCTGCTGATCGATCGTGCCAACTTGATGACGCTGACCGCGCCTGAGATGACGGTGTTGATCGGCGGCCTGCGCGCCCTGAATGCCAACTTTGACCAGTCCAAAAACGGTGTTTTCACCCAGCGGCCTGAAACCTTGACCAACGACTTCTTCGTCAACCTGCTTGACATGCGCACAAAGTGGCAAAAGTCAACCGCTTCAGCAGATGTGCTGGAGGGGCGTGACCGGGCTACGGGTGCGATCAAGGCGACCGCGACTGTTGTTGATCTTGTATTTGGTTCGAACTCCCAGCTCCGGGCCATTGCAGAGGTTTATGCCTCCAGCGATGCGCAGCAGATATTTGTGCGCGACTTTGTGGCCGCATGGAGCAAGGTCATGAATCTGGACCGTTTTGACCTCGCCTGATTTGAGTTGAAAAAATCTGAACGCCCGCCCTGAATCTTCAGGCGCGGGCGTTTTCATTCGCTTGGGATGTATGCTGGCTTTGTTTAAAATCTCTGCATGAAAAGTGCTAAAAGAAAAGTCATGTTCATCGCCAAACAGCACTCAGTCCTATCAGCATTTACCTACGATATTTTTGACACGGCGGGCCAGGCTGTCGGTGATTTGCGCTGGCCTGACGTTGCTGTCGCAACCAATGCCCGCCTGAAGTCACTGGTGCCTCAGGCGCTGACCACGAAAATTCAGCTCACCTACCAGCAGCATGTGTACGACATCGCCTTTGAATACCTGACGCGCGACTGGTACAACGACATCCGGTTTTTTCTGAAGGATGGTGACACTACGTTGGCCATTGCTGACAGCATAGGCGTAAAGAAACTGTTCAAGCGACCTGTCATAACTTTGAAAGCCCCATTCGAGGGCTTGTTAACGCGTACCAGCTTCCTGTTTTCAACGCGCTATACGCTGTCATCTCAAGGCTCTGAGCTAGGCCGGGTAGCAGAAAAACCGGGGCTTCAGGTAAAGCGTGAACTGCTGATTGATTTACCCGACAGCATCAGCCCACCGATTCAGTTTTTTATTCTTTTTCTGATGTGTAACCAGGCTTATCGGTAATCGGGATTCGTCCGTTCCAATCGCTTGAATCGCATCATGACGCAACCTACAAGCCAAGACCCGGCAAAGGTTTTGATCGAAAAAAAAGCCTAAAGCGCTAAAAAAGCTATTTTTAGGTGACTTTTAGTGCTGCAGCCCAATAAATTCGGGCGCAATCAGCTACTAAAATTATAGCAGTAAAAACTCAAAACCTGATCAGATATGCCTCCTGAAAGCAGGTTGTTAACAGCGTATCCACTCGTTAGCCAGCCAGCAACTTGTGCACGAGATCCGCCGTCGTGGAGGCTTTGTATTTACGCATCAGGCGGGCCCGGTAAATTTCTACCGTGCGGTGGCTGATGATGAGTTCGCGGCCAATTTCTTTTGATGTCATGCCCTTCATGAGGTGCGCCGCCACTTCGCGTTCACGCGCTGTGAGCTCGGCTGTCACGGGTCGGCGCGCGCTCAGGTCTTCAAATGTCCAGATGCCTGACTCGTGCGGCTGCTCACGGTTGAGGGCGCGACCCGTGACATGACACCAAAAGGTTTCGTCGCGCATGCGCCCGTCTAGCCGCTTCATGATGCGGTCATCAGCGTAAACACCTTTGGCATTCAGGATGGGCAACATGCGCGCGCCGATACGTTCGTATTCGTCCGCGCTGGGGTACAGCACCAAAAACGACTGGCCCACGAGCTGTTCGCGCGTTGCGCCAAACATCTCGCAGACGTGCTGGTTGCAGTCCACGATTGAACGGTTGCGCGACAACACCAGCCCGACGGGTGCCAGGTCAAACGCCAGCTCATAATTCACTTGTACACCCACAGTCATGGGGCTAACCTTTACGAAAAACTACGTATTTGAATAAGTAGTATCGTAATGGGTTGTCCGGGTGATAAAACTTTACAAGGAGACTTTTTGTGAAAAAACTTTTTCCCTCCGCAGCGGAGGCGCTCAAAGGTGTCGTGAAAGACGGCCAGTTGCTGGCCGTTGGCGGTTTTGGCTTGTGCGGCATTCCTGAAGCACTGATTGAAGCGCTCAAAGACAGCGGTGTGCAAAACCTGACAGTCATTTCCAACAACGCCGGGGTTGACGGTTTTGGTCTGGGCAAATTATTGGAAACCCGGCAAATCAAAAAAATGATTGCGAGCTACGTGGGCGAGAACAAAGAGTTTGAGCGCCAGTACCTGGCGGGTGAGCTTGAGCTTGAGTTCACACCACAAGGCACACTGGCCGAAAAGCTGCGCGCGGGTGGCTCGGGCATTCCCGCGTTTTTTACCAAAACGGGTGTGGGCACGCTGGTGGCAGAGGGCAAGGAACTGCGCGAGTTTGATGGTGAAACCTATGTCATGGAACGCGCGCTATTGCCTGATGTGTCACTCGTCAAGGCTTGGCGCGCCGACCAGTCCGGTAACCTGCAATTTCGCCTGACAGCTCGCAACTTCAATCCGGCCGTGGCGATGGCCGGCAAGGTCTGCATCGTTGAGGTGGAAGAGGTGGTTGAAACGGGTGCGATGGAGCCCGACCAGGTTCATTTGCCTGGCATTTACGTACACCGCATTGTGTGTAACCCAACGCCTGAAAAGCGCATTGAAAAACGAACCATTACCGAAAAATCAGTTGAGAAAGCAGGGGTTTAATCATGGCCTGGACACAAGATCAAATGGCAGCGCGCGCTGCCAAAGAACTGCAAGACGGTTTTTACGTCAACCTGGGGATTGGCATCCCGACGCTGGTGGCCAACCACGTCAGCCCAGACATTGAGGTGTGGCTGCAATCTGAAAACGGCATGCTGGGGATTGGCCCTTTCCCCACCGACGACAAGGTAGATGCCGACCTCATCAACGCAGGCAAACAAACTGTGACCACCATCAAGGGCTCGTCCATTTTTGGCTCTGACCAGTCCTTCGGCATGATTCGCGCGGGCAAAATCAACCTGAGTATTTTGGGTGCGATGCAGGTCAGCGAAAAAGGCGATTTGGCCAACTGGATGATTCCCGGCAAGATGGTCAAGGGTATGGGCGGCGCGATGGACCTGGTGGCGGGCGTCAAGCGTGTGATCATTTTGATGGAGCACGTTGCCAAAAAGAAAGATGGCTCAGAGGATATGAAAATCCTGCCAAGCTGCACCCTGCCATTAACGGGCCTTGGCGTGGTTGACCGCATCATCACCGATTTGGCTGTGATGGACGTTACCCCTGAAGGCTTGAAAATTGTGGAATTGGCCGAAGGCGTGACGCGCGAATTTGTGCAGTCAAAAACCGGCGTCAAACTGCATTAAGCGCTAGTGGGTATTTCCGCGTTGTTTGCCCAAGCCCATCAACATCCATTCATGCCCTATTGACTAGGGATAGGGGCATCATAATGGCCACCTGAAAGCAGGTCGTTATGCAAACAGAACGTAGTTCAAATATGTCTACTGCATTGGGATTTTCGCGTCACGAAATATTGTTTCAACCTTTGAAAGCTTCTCAATGACAAACTTGCGAAATTCTGTAGGTCGCGTTCCCCCAAGCAATGCGGGGTTGTAGCCCAAAGCCACCAAGTGATCTTTGGTTAACACAAGCTTGCTTTATGTTTCATGCATGTATTTATTTGCCGGGGAAAAAATGCATCATCTATGCGAAATTCGAATCCTTTTGACAACAATAGAACGAGCTCGATGAAGCATTTATTGCGGCTTGAGACTGTTGCGGATTTGCTATCCAGCAGGTCCAATGGCACTGAAATTTGTCTGGTCGATGAACAAATCAAACTCAGTTGGACCAACCTGTTTGAAAAGAGCCGCTCCCTGGCTTCAGGCTTGGCAGAACTGGGTGTCTCGTACGGTGACCGGGTAGCCATCTGGCTGCCGAATCGGGCTGCGTGGCTAATCTCCTTTTTTGCATGTGCACAACTTGGCGCAATAGCGGTATCAATCAACACGCGCTTTCGTAGTGCTGAGGTGGGTGACTTGCTAGGCCGATCGGGCAGTAAGCTGCTTATTTACTGGCCTGGGTACAAGGCAATAGATTTTGATGGCATCCTGAGCCAATGCAGCAGCGAGGCGCTAGACAAGCTTGAAAAACTGGTGCTTTACAAGGAAGACGACTTTTCGTTGCCTGACTCGATTGCTGGAAAGCCCGTTCGTGCATTTAGTGAATTGCTTTCAAGACCTCAAATACAAAATAGCTACGGAAAGTCCGAAAGTCCCTGCATCATCTTCACGACTTCAGGCACGACCAAAGCGCCCAAACTGGTGGTGCATAGCCAGCGAAACATTCTGAACCATGCTTACAACGTCAAAGCGCAATATGGTCTTACCAGCAACGACAAATTTTTGCTGCTGCCACCATTTTGCGGTGTGTATGGATTTTGTAGCGCCATGGCTGCTATGGTATCGGGAGCGCGGCTAATTCTGACACCTGCGTGGAATGCTGCCGGGGCTGCTGACCTGATAGAAACGCATTCAATTTCTCATCTGACCGCATCGAATGAAGCTGTTTCGCAGCTATTTGAGACACGCACCGCCGAGCAACCGTTTCCAAGCATAAGTTTCATAGCGGCTGCCAATCTGAATCCGGCGCATGCAAATATTACTGCTCTAGGTGAGATGAAAGCCGTGAAAATCGTTGGCCTTTATGGTTCATCGGAAATGCAGGCACTGTTCTCTTTGTCCGATCGTGAATCCAGCACGGAAGCAAGAGGTCGCGCGGGAGGGTACCCGGCGAGTGTCTTGGCAAAAATCCGGGCACGCGATCCAGAGACTCAAAAACTGTGCGATGTCGGTCAGGCCGGTGAACTGGAGTTTCATGCGCCGGAAAGTTGTTTTGTGGAATACTTTAATGACCCCATTGCAACAAAAAACGCTTTCACTGACGACGGCTATTTCAAGTCTGGTGATCTCGGCAGCGTAGAAAGAGATGGCTCCTTTATTTACCTCGCACGTATGGGCGACACACTTCGACTGGGGGGGTTTCTAGTAAGCCCTGTTGAAATTGAAGAGTTGCTTCAAGAGTATTCATCCGTTGCCAGTTGCCAAATCGTGGGTGTAAAAGTGGGGGGTGCGATCAGGCCGATTGCTTTTGTTATCGCGCGCCATGATGCGGAGATCAATGAGGCTGATATTATCAAGTACGCTGCCGAACGATTGGCAAAATACAAGGTGCCGGTAAAAATTTATACGGTTGGAGAGTTTCCGACAACCCCGAGCGCCAATGGCTCAAAGGTCCAAAAAAACAAATTACGCGAAATGGCCGAATACAAGCTCAGCCACTTCCCCGTGGAAGATGATTCTGGTTTGTGACTAAAGCTTAGTATCAAACCAGCCGTAGAGTCCCAGCGAGTCATGCCGATCATGATTGCCGTTCGCCAAGCCCTTGGATCCAGACAGATTCCGCCCATACTGGCCGCTGACCTGCCAGACATACGCTCGGCGATATTTAAGACGAGAAGTTTGTTTTGAAGGTTAAAAAAAGACCCTTTTGCAGAGCGATTTCTTGCCTTGCTGCGACAGAAAAAATCAGGTCAGAAGAGTGCTGAAAGAATCGAAATAAAAGCGGATGAGCTGCATGCATGCAATGATCAGCCTGCGCAGCCAAGGCAATGAAGCACTAAAAGAGCACTTTGAGTGTTTGCTACAGGTGCGCATTCTCAGCCAGCCCATAAAGCGCGCTAAGGGTGATCCGCCCAAGCTGTACTGCGTGCATGCCCAGGAGGCCGAATGCATCGCCAAAGGCAAGGCGCACAAGCCCTGCGAGTTCGGTGTGAAGATCTATATCGTCTCGACCAACAAAGAGAGCTTTGTCATTGGTGCCAAGTTGCTGCAAGGCAATTCGTATGGTGGACACATGCGCCACATTCAGCTTGCAGCATTCAAGTCGTTGCCCGCTTGAAAATCGAGTCTCTCAGGGACGACTAGCTAGTGGGCGTGGCGCGCTGGCAAGCGCGGCAGATTGGACGTCTCGTTTCTAATCACCGTGCGCAGCCACTTATTGGCTGGCGCTACGTGATGCCTTTCATGCCAGTATTGCCTGATCTCAAAATTCGGCAGCTTGAGCGGTGGCGGGAACAGCTTGATGTTGATCAGGCCGCTGAAGGCCAGCCCCAGATCTTCAGGAATGGTCACAATCAAATCTGATTGGGCAATTAAAAATGGCAATGCTGCAAAGCGCGGTACCCGTAGCAACACATCGCGCGTCAGGTCCAGTTGGGCCAGCTTTTCTTCAACAATGCCATGCGGTGAGCCGCTGGTCCAGTACATGCCGTGCTTGGCGCGTAAAAATTGCTCCAGCGACAGGCTGTCGCCAATGTCGGGGTGGTCAGTGCGCACGGCACAAACATAAGACGTTCTGCGCACCGACTGCTGGTGCGCCCAGTTGGGCATGCCCAGAAAATAGCCCACCGCCAAGTTTATCTCCCCGCTGTCCAGCGCCTCCACGACCTCGTCGGGCCGCAGGTCAAGAATGGTGAGCTTGGCGTGCGGTGCTTTTTCGCTCATGTACTTCAAAACCAGCGGCATCACCAGCAGCATGCCCACATCATTGATGTAGATACGGTAATCAATGGTGGTCGTCAATGGTGAGAAGGTGGCCGGCTGATCCACTTCGCGCAAGATATCCAATGCCCGACTGATCTTGACTGACACACCATCGGCATAGGGTGTGGGCCGCATACCGTGCGAGGTTCGTACAAACAATGGGTTGTCAAAAAACGCCCGCATCCGTTTGAGCGCAGCGCTAACAGCTGGCTGCGTCATGCCCAGCTCGATGGCCGCTGCTGACAGGTTGTGATGCCTGTAGATGGCATCAAAAGTCATCAGAAGGTTCAAATCAAAATCGATCAAATCCATTTGAAGGGATGCTCAAAATAGAAAAAACAGCAGGAATTGATATTAACAGTGCTTATTCAACTGATAAACAGAGTTGCTAGTCATTTATATGACATGGTACTAGACTGGGTGCATAAAAAGCTGTCTGCAAACATGCAGCTGACTATGGAGACAACTTGAGTCAATCACTATCGCCCAGATCATCGGCAGTGGTGTCGGCCCCTTATGCCGACCTGATCAGTGCGCTTGATGTGGTCAGTGCACAGCCGCTTTGGGATCGCTATGGCCGCGTGACCCGGCGCGAACCAGCGGCTGTAGACACACCCATGCGCTGGGCCTGGGCCGACATGGCACCCCTGATAGACCGGGCCACACGCGAAGTCGCGATGGAAGACGCCGAGCGGCGCGTGCTGCTGCTGACGCATCCGGCATTCAAGGATTCGTTTGCCACCACCACCAATTTGTCTGCTGGACTGCAAACCTTGCTGCCCGGCGAAGTTGCGCGTGCGCATCGGCATACCTTGCAGGCGATCCGCTTTGTCATGGAGGGGGGTGGGGCGGTGACCCATGTGAACGATCAACCCAACCAGATGCAGGAAGGTGATTTCATTCTGACGCCCGCCTGGACATGGCATGAGCATGTGCACCCCGGCACCGAACGCGTGGTCTGGTTTGATGGTCTTGATTTACCGCTGTGCCGGGACATCGACACCATGTTTTTTGAGCTCGGGGCTCAGGGCAAAGATGTGTTTGACCCACCGGCTACCCGGGTACCGTCGCTGCACCCGGCTGCCGTAGCGCTCAAGCCCGACAGTTTTGCGGCGCATGGCGAATCGCCAAGCCGTTTCAGGTACGCGAAGGCGCGTGCCTGGTGCGCGCTTGACGCGGCAACGCCTGATGCAGACGGCAGTCGCTGGCTACGCTATGTGAACGGTGACAGCATGGGTGCAGTCATGCCAACGCTGGACTGCTATCTGATGGCTTGCACGGCGCGCATGCCAACCCGGCCCAGGCGCAGCACCAGCAACGCTGTGTGTGTGGTGGCCCAGGGGCAGGGCAGCAGCCAGGTCGGCGATAAAACCATTGCCTGGCAGCGCAACGATGTGTTCACCATCCCGCACTGGAACTGGGTGAGCCATACCGCATCAAGCGATGCCGTTATTTTCATGATGACCGACCGCGAGTTGCTGGCTTCGCTCGGCTATCTGCGTGAGGAAACACGTGCGTGAAGGATATGAGGTGTGATTCAGTTTGATTCAGTTGGATTCGTTTGAGAGTGTGCAAGAAGTTCTTTTAATCAGGAGACAAAAATCATGAGACAACTTTTTTTACGCAAAGTATTGACGATTATGGCGGTCGCCATGGTGCTTTTGAGCTCAGCGGTGTTTGCGCAAACCATCAAGATCGGCATGATTACCGACAAGGTTGGCCCGGCCAAGGGCTACGCTGAGCCGGTAGCGCAGGGCGCTGTATATGCCGTCAAAGAACTCAATGCCAAGGGTGGCTTGTTGGGCCGTCAGATTGAGCTGCTGGTAGAAGATGACCAGGGCAAGCCCGATGTGTCTGCCACGGCAGCGCGCAAGCTGGTGGACTCGGGGGTGGCGTTTATTTTGTCGGTGTCGCTGACACCTGCCACGCAGCAGGCGCAGTCTGTCACGCGGGAAAGCAAAACACCGCACATGACCCCATCCAACAGCGGTGACACACTCACCACGCAGGTAGACAACGCCAACTTCTGGCAAACCGGACCATTGGGTTCCACGCAAATTTCAACCCTGCTGTCTTATGCCCGCAATAAAAACTACAAGCGTGTGGCTCTGGTTACCGACAACTCCGATCTGGGGCAGTTGACCAACCGGTTCTTCAAGGCTGAGCTCGAAAAAAACAATATTCAGATCGTCAGCGAAGAAGTGGTGCCGCGCGGCTCCACCACGGCTGACCCGCAAATGCAGAAGGTGCGGGCTGCCAACCCGGATGCCCTGTTTATGACTGGCGTGTTGACGCCCGAGAACGCACTGATTTTGCGGTCCTATCGGCAGTTAGGCCTGAAGGCGCCGATTCTGGGCAACTACAACATGTCCATTCCGGTGTACTCGTCGATCGCCAAAGGGCTGCTTGATGGCGTCGTATTTGTTGATGCGTTTGACCCTGCAAAGGCAGAGACCAAACGCTTTGTAGAAAGCTATAAAAAGGATACGGGAACAGAGCCTTACAACCTCAATGGCTACGGTTACGACGGCATCATGCTGGTGGCCGATGCCATCAAACGCGCAGGCAGCACCGACAAAGACAAGGTACGCGAAGCCATGCAAGGCACCAAGGCCTACAAAGGCGTGATGGGCGGCGTGAATGCCGCTTACGGTTTTGCCGACGGTAAACGCACAGGCTTTGACACCAATGGCATGGTGGTACGGGTCTATGAAGGCGACCTGCAAGGCAAGGTGGTGCACGTGGGAAATAAATAAAACGAAATCAATAAATCCTAATAATTAAAAACGACATAAAACCAGGTTTGAAAGTGACATTCAGGTGAATGATTTCCTGGAACTGGTCATAGGTGCGACCGCCAGCGGCTGCATTTATGCGCTGGTGGCTTTGTCGTACCTGTTGATCACCCGGCCTACGGGCATCATCAATTTCGCGGTGGGTGAATGGTCCATGCTGGCCGCGTTTGGTGGCTTTGTGTCGCTTTCGCGCTTTAACCTGCCTTACCCGGTTGGCATGGTCATCATTTTGGCGGGCATGTTTTTGATTGGCTGGGCAACCGAGCGGATAACCGTCAGGCCGTTGGTAGAAAAAGGCGCACCTGCGCTGGCGCCCATTTTGGCGCTGCTGGGCATGCTGGTGGTGTTTCGTGAAATGGTCTCACTTGGCTTTGGTCCTGACCCGCAACCGGTGCCGCCAAGCTTTGGTTTTGGTCGCCTTGAGCTTGGGCTAATTGCCGGCTCATACCAGAGCTTTTTCATCATTGCCGTGACGTTGTCAGTGTTTGCACTTGTCTGGTATTTTTTTGAGCGTACGCTGGCTGGTAAATCGTTTGAAGCGGTGGCTATTGACAGGCGCGCTGCGGCGCTGATGGGCATCAACCTGCGGCAGGTGACATCGCTGGCCTTTGCAGGCAGTGCGGTGGTGGCCGGGCTGGCTGGTGTATTGGTTGCGCCCAATGTGTCGGCCCATTACCTGATGGGGCTACCGCTGGCCATTCAGGGTTTCACGGCGCTGGTCATCGGTGGTGTGGGCCGGGTTGAAGGTGCCTTGCTGGGTGGTTTGATCTTGGCGTTTGCAGAGCAGTTCACCGTACGCTATGCGCCCATACCGCCTGGCCTGGCCATGGGTGTGCCGCTTGTGTTGTTGATTTTATTTTTATTGCTCAAGCCGTCAGGTCTGTTGCGGGCGCGGGAGGCCCGGCCATGAGGCAGTGGCTTGGGCTGGTAGTTGCTGCGCTGGTGCTGTCAGCTATTGCATTTTCCTTGGGCTCCTACCAGACCGACGTTTACCGCAAGTTGTTGCTGTGGGTCACACTGGCTCTGAGTTACAACTTTTTATTTGGCATTGCCGGGCAGGTGGCTTTTTCGCATTTCACTTTTTATGGCATTGGTGCTTATGCCATTGTGATTTTGCTGTTTCAGGTGGGCCTGCCGCTGCCGTTGGCGGTGCTTGCTGGTATTGCGCTGTGCGTGGTACTGGCGCTGGTGGTGGCTATTCCTTCCACGCGACTTGAAGGGTTTTATCTGGCGCTGGCAACGCTGGCCTTTGCGCAGCTGTTTATCGTTGTGCTCAATGAAGGCGGTGCGGTCACCGGTGCTGCAGGTGGGCTGGCTAACTACCGCTTGCCTGATGTGTTTGGTGTGCGCGTCAGCGGGCCTTGGTACACCGTGGTGATTGTGTTGTTGCTGCTCTCAACCTGGGCTATTTTGTGGCGGCTTGACCGTTCTTATTTTGGGCGTGCCTGCCGCGCCGTGCGCGATGACCCCGAGGCCGCACGCGCCATGGGTGTGAACGTAGCGTTTACCAAAATCATTGCCTACACCGTGACCAGTGCGCTGGCGGGTGTGGCCGGTATGGTTTATGCGTTTGTAGACAACACCGTTAACCCGCCAATCTTCGGGCTTGAAAATGCATTTCTGCTGCTCTTCATGGTGATTGTGGGTGGCAGCGGGCGGCATGCTGGGGCTGTGGTGGGGGCGGTGTTGCTGTACTTGATGCCCCTGGTACTTTCCCCTTTGATTGGTCACCACCACGCCTTGGTATTTGGGGTTTTTATGGTGGCGGTGGTGTTGTTTCAACCCAAAGGTTTGATTGGTCTGTGGGACGGGTTGCTCAAACGCAGGAAGCAAGCATGACCATACCCCTTTTGCTGGCGCGCGGTTTGGGTAAAAGGTTTGGCGGCCTGCAAGCGGTTGCAGATGTTGACCTGGATGTGCACGCCGGTGAAATCCTCGGCGTGATAGGCCCCAACGGTGCAGGCAAGAGCACCACCTTCAGCATGATTGCGGGCGCATTGCCGCCTACAAACGGCACGCTGGTGTTTGGTGGCGAATCACTGCTGGGCCTGCCCACACATGCCTTTGCAGTGCGCGGCATCATGCGTACTTTTCAGCACAACAAACCGTTTGCCAGCATGTCGGTGCGTGACAACGTGATGGTCGGCATGCACACGCGTCTGAGCGGTGCGCTATGGCGTGTCTTGCTCGGGGTGCGCGGTGCGCTGCATACCGAGCTTGATGCGGCGCAGCGTGCAGATGCGCTGATTGAATTTGTAGGCCTGGGTGACTGGCGCGATGCCGATGTGGCCACCTTGTCGTTTGGTCAGGGGCGCTTGCTTGAAATTGCCCGTGGTCTGGCCGCCGAACCCAGATTAATGCTGTTTGATGAGCCTGCAGCGGGACTGACACCAGCGGAATGTGACCGCCTGTCCAACATCATTCGCCAGATCGCGCAGCGCGGTATTGCCGTGCTGTTGATCGAGCATGACATGCGGTTTTTAATGGCGCTGGCTGACCAGGTGGTGGTGCTTAATTTTGGCCGCAAAATTGCGCAAGGCACGCCTGCCGACATACAGCGCGATGCCGCCGTGGTGTCAGCTTATCTGGGGGATGTGGGCGTGCTTGGCCAGCATGCTGTGGGAGCTTGTGGCCATGCTTGATATTTCAGACCTGTATGCGGGCTATGGGCATGGCCAGGTAGTGCAAGGTGTGCAGATGCAGGTCGCACGCGGTGAAAGCATTGCGCTGCTGGGTCCAAACGGTGCGGGCAAATCAACACTCCTTGCAGCCTTGTCAGGCACATCGCCCATGCGCAGTGGCCGGGTGTTAATGGATGGTGTTGACCTGATGCTTATGCCAACCCATGCCATCGTGGGGTATGGCCTGGTGCAGGTACCAGAAGGCAGGCGCATGTTTGCGCCGCTGTCGGTAGAAGACAACCTGCGCCTGGGTACCGTGCGGCTGCCTGGCCGCAGCAGCAGTGCTGTGAAGGCGCGCTTTGACTACGTTTACGCGCTGTTCCCCAGACTGGCTGAACGACGTACCCAGTTGGCAGGTACGCTGTCTGGTGGCGAGCAGCAAATGGTGGCGATTGGCCGTGCGCTGATGTCATCGCCCCGCGTGTTGCTGCTGGATGAACCCTTTTTAGGTCTGGCGCCGCTGGTGGCTGAAGAAATCCGCCGCGCACTCAATGCCTTGAGAGCGGGCGGTTTAACGATGGTGCTGGTAGAACAAAAGCTTGACATTGCACTGCCTTTCACCAGTCGGGCTTACGTGCTGGTCAAGGGGCGCGTCGCTTTGGTCGAGGCCAGCAGCGTATTGGCTGGTCGTACTGATCTGGCGCAACTTTATTTTGATCTTGCTGTCACGGCAAAGTAGCAGCCGCCTAGCGAAAGCATATTGAAAGGCCGACCATGAACAAACCACCCATGCGTTTGACGCACAGCAAGTTACCGCTGAGCCGGGGTATCCATCACCTGGCGCTGAACACCGACGACATGAAGATGACGATTGATTTTTATGTCAACGTCTTGGGTATGCCGCTGGTGCATGCACTCAAGGTGCCACCCGGTCTGGGCGTTGGTCCTGCGAATCGCGGTAACCCACCGTTTGAGAACTTGCGGCATTATTTTTTTGATGCCGGTGGCGACACCCTGGTTGCTTTTTTTGAGATGCCCAAAGGTGCGAAAGAGATCGGCGACAGGGACGCGCTGGCGGCCATGCAGCATTGCTCTTTCACGGCAACCCAAGAGCGGTTCATGCAGCTTGTAGATCGGCTCAACGTTGCTGGCGTACCCATGATTGGGCCTATCCCCGTGGGTGCAGATACCTTGTCGGTGTATTTTTTTGATCCCAACGGTATCCGGCTGGAGTTTTCTTACCAGCTAAATGACGGTGACGACGTGCGTGTAGTGGAGCGCTGGACACAAACGCAAGACGAAGCCCTCGCGGAGTTGCGTTCACTCTCAAGCGATGCAGCTTGGCTTGCGCATGTGACGCAGCATTTGCCGCTTCAGCGCAGTGCGGCTTGACACTTTTTTACTAGTGAGGCAGGATATATTTTGGAGACAGACCATGGCAAACCTTGAATCAAACTTTGTACCCGTCAATGGGCTGCACCATGTGGCTTACCGCTGCCGTGATGCGGAAGAAACGCGTCATTTTTATGAAGATCTGCTTGGCTTGCCGTTAGTGCATGTGGTGCGCGGCGATGCGGTCAGCACGGGAGAGGCGTCTCATTTTGCGCATCTTTTTTTCGAGATGACGGACGGGAGTTGTGTGGCCTTTTTTGATCTGGGTGACAACACGGTCGGTGAACCATCGCCGAACACGCCGCGTTGGGTCAACCACCTGGCTCTGCGGGTAGCGTCTGAAGCCAAAGTCGATGAAGCACGAAAGCGCCTCGAACAAGCGGGTGTGGAGGTACTTGGCCCGGTGCTGCACGATGGTTTTGTACGGTCGATTTACTTTTTTGATCCCAACGGCATTCGCCTGGAACTGACGTTAACGACATCAAGCCCTGATGAGTTGACTGCTTTTCGGCGTGACGCGCGCGCTGACTGCGATGCCTGGATGAAAGAGAAAAACGCCCGCCTTGGCATCCATTGACAAGCGCTTATTGAATTCGACAAGGAGTTTTATTGATGACCACAACGCCTGCGAAATTCGAAGTTTCTGCCGATTGGGTACACATCAAGTTTGCCGAGAAAAGCGTTTTCAAGGAGGTTTATGGTTTTGCAGGCAATCAGGGTGTGGTCAACCTGGAAGGCATTCGCTATCTGCCCAAGGGTGTGGCGCCGCACACCCTGCTGGTTTACATGCATCCGGCATCAACGCTGCAATTGCTGCCCATGCCGCGCGCCATGACCGAGCGGGGTGTGCATGTGCTGTGCGCCGCAAGCCGTTATGCGCGCAACGACAGCGCCTTGATCATGGAAAACGTGGTGGTGGATTTGGGGGCGTATATACGCCACGCCAAAGAGGTATGGGGCTATAAAAAAGTGGTGTTGGCGGGCTGGTCAGGCGGCGGGTCGCTCGCGCTTTACTACCAGCAGCAGGCTGAAAAACCCAGCGTGACGCATACGCCAGCGGGCGATGCCTGCAACATCATGACATCGGAGCTGATACCGGCAGATGGCTTTATTTTTCAGGCCGCCCATATCTCGCGTGCTGTGGTGTTGGCCGACTGGATAGACCCTTCGGTGCTGGACGAAAACAACCCTGACAAGCGTGACCCGGCACTCGATTTGTACAACCCGGACATCAAGCCGCCTTATTCGGCTGAGTTTTTGCTTGCGTTTCGCGCAGCGCAACTGGTGCGTATCAGGCGGCGCACTGGCTGGGCAAAACAGGTGCTTGAAGACCTGCGCAAAAAAGGGGGCCTGGAGATGGAGCGCGGTTTTGTCACGCACCGCACCATGGCCGAGCCACGCTTTCTGGATGCAACGATTGACCCGAATGACAGGCCGATTGGCAGCTGCTTTATGGGCAAACCCGAAACCGTGAACACCGGGCCGGTTGGGTCGGCACGGTTTTCATGCCTGCGTTCCTGGTTGTCGCAATGGTCGATTGACGACACGCATGCCAATGGCGAAAAATGTGCCACAGGTATTTCTGTGCCCATGCTGGCCATTGAGCACAGCGCTGACGATGCTGTACCGCAGCCGCATACCCAGCGCATTTTTGATGCAGCGGCGAGCGTTGACAAAACCATGCAGTGCATCAAGGGTGCGACGCATTATTTTTCAGGGCAACCCGAGTTGCTGGCGCTGGCTGCTGACAGCTGTGTCAACTGGATGGAAGACAGACGCTTGCTCAGCTAGCGCGCACCTTGCGAGCGACCTTTGCCTGAGGTTGCTCGCTTTGTATTGCCTCATCCTGCGCTAAATTGACCAGCATGGCCAGCAGCACCTTGCGGGCCACGGCCACATTCGCAGGTGCCAGACCTTCGACGCTGATTTTGTTGGTTTCCTCGGCCAGTGGCACCAATTTTTTTTTCAGTGCACGTCCAGCTGCGGTCAAATGCACATACACATTTTTTTTATTCGATGGAATCTGGTTGCGCGCGATGTAGCCCAGTGCTTCCATCGCCTTCATGGCGGTAAAGGTGGTGGGCTCCATGACCCCAGCTCTGCTGCTGAGTTCTTTCTGGGTCAACCCGCCTTTGCCATCGGCTTCCCACAATATGCGCAAAAAGCTCCAGTGGCCAAACGGTACGCCGTGCGCTGCCAACCGCAATTGCAGTGCCCGGCGGAAAGCCCGCTCGGTGTCGCGAATCAGGTGCGCCATGCGGTCATTGGGTACGGCTTCGCGCCAGTGGTGAAGGATGTTGTGGGTGTCCTGGGTCATGTTGGGTGGGCTTAAATATTGGCGACTTGGTGCTCGGGATGGCAATCGCTGCCAGTACGACTCGATTCCAGAATCCCCAGGCAAACGGCGGTGGTGGCGCGTGCCCACTCGCCGCTGTGCGTGGCGGGCAAGCCGTGCACGATGGTGCCAACAAGTTCGTCAATCACTTCAATGCGGGGGATGGTGGGTGCTGCCAGGTGCTGAAATATTTTTTCACTGTTGGTATAGATGGTGATGCCTGACGGCCCGGGCTGCAGGTCGGCTTTTTCACAGCTAACAATCAGCTGGCCAAAATGCTGGTGTGCCAACCCAATGGGTAGCGCAAGGCTGGGTGTGTACGCGCTGCCGCCATAGTTGCGCGCTGCTTTCAGGGTGGCCTCGTTTTGCGCGTTGCTTGCGGCTGCCAATTGCCTGCGTGCATTGCCGTAATGGGCTGCAATTTTAGGTTGCCCCATTTCGCTGGTGCTGTCCATTAACTGGTCTGAGTCGTAGTGGCCGTAGCCACTGTAGGTGCATGACGCAAACGCGCCGCCTTCAAAACCCAGCAGCGCGCTGTAAGCCCCCTCAGTAGGTCTGCTGGTGTCCCACGCGCCTGTATGCGCCCGCACGCTGGTAACCAGGCCACCACCCAGCAGCCGCACAATGTCGATCTGATGCGTTGCCTGGCTGTGAATCACCCCGCCGCCCGAGGCAGTATCCAGCTCTTCTGGCCTGCGTGGCCGGTACAGAAAGTCAGTGAAGTTCAGTGCGGTGATCATTTTGACGGCACCATACTTTCCACTTGTAATGATGTCGCGCGTACGTTTGACGGGTGCATTAAAACTGTGGCTATGACCCACGATTAAATGGGTGCCAGCGCTGCGCACCGCTTCAATCATGCGGGTGCATTCATCCAGGGTCAGTGCCATCGGCTTTTCAACCAGCACATGCTTGCCAAATGACGCGGCCATGCACACATGATCTGCATGGAACTGGTGCGGCGAGGCAACGTAAACAACGTCTACGTCAGGGTTGGCGCACAGGGCCTCAATCGTGTCATACGTGGGTGCGCTGAAGTCTTTTTTAAACTGTGTCCGGGCTGCGGCAATCGGGTCAGTGGCTGCTACCAGTTTGATGCGCTTGTCGTGCACAAACGTGGGCAGCATGAGTGTGAAGGCCCGTCCCAGACCTATAACGCCTATGCCGATGGCTTTGTTTTGCAGCCGCTGCATCACAAGTCCAGCACCAGTTCAGGCGACGTTGCACGCGACACACAGACCATGATGTGGCTGCTTTTTTCATCATCCGTTAAAACCATGTCGCGGTGCTCGGCCTGGCCAGCCAGCAGCCCCGTGCGGCACGAACCACAGGTGCCACTTTCGCAAGAACTCGTCACCACCAGACCAGTGGCGCGCAGCGCTTGAAGAATGGTTTGCTCTGCACTGACGGGCACACTTAAGCCTGACTTGTTTAGCCGCACGGTGAAAGCTGTATTGGCCGCGTAGGCACTGGCATCGACACCAAAGCTTTCAAAATGCACGCTGCCCATGGGCCAGTGGCCCGACATGTCGGCCACCGCATCCATCAGGCCGCGTGGGCCGCAGCAGTAGACATGGGCTTTGCCGGGTTTTTCAAAAATGGGCCAAAAATCAATGGCGTTGTTGATGTCGCCATGATCGTGGTGCAGTCGCACATGGGGTGCAAATTCCGGGCCTGTCAGTTCGTCCAAAAAGGCAGTGCTACCCGCATCGCGTGTGCAGTAGATCAGTTTGAACTGGTCATTCCCCTGTGACTTTAAATGCCGCATCATGGACAGAATCGGCGTGATGCCAATACCGCCTGCGACAAATAAAAACTCGGCGGCACGCGGGTGCAATTCAAAATTATTGCGAGGCACGCTGACAGGCAGCAGATGGCCAGCGTGTACTTCATCGGCCATGCTGATGGAGCCACCGCGCCCTTGTGCATCACGCTTGACAGCTATTTGATAAGCGTTCCGCTCCGACGGGTTGCTGCACAGCGAGTAGTTGCGTTTGTCGCCACCTGGCGTTTGCACCGTCAGGTGCGCACCCGCTGTGAAAGCAGGCAGGTCGTTGCCATCGGGACTTCGTAATTCAAACAAAAAAATGTCGCCTGCCAAATTATGTTTCTGCGCTACTTGCAGGCTTATAAATTCTGGTTCAACATGAGTGCTCATCGGGCGCTTTCTGGTGTCGTGATGGGGCTGATTGACAAAACAGCCATCTATGTTTATTCTTAGTACGCTAAGAATAAGCGACTCCCATTAAATTTGCAAGCTCGTTCTCTACGAAAGAAGTGATTCATGTTGACACAAGAAGAAAATGATCTGCTCTGCCGTGTTGAAGGCAAGGCACCCATGGGCCAATTGATGCGCCGCCACTGGACACCTGTGTGCTTGATTGAAGAAGTCAGCGAGCCTGATGGCACACCCGTCAAGGCGAAAGTTTTTGGCGAAGACCTGGTGGTGTTCCGTGACACGAATGGCCGCATCGGCGTGATGGACGAGTATTGCCCGCACCGCCGCGTGTCGCTGGTGTTTGGCCGCAACGAGGACTGCGGTCTGCGCTGCCTGTACCACGGCTGGAAGATGGATGTGGATGGCAATATCGTTGAGCGGGTGTCTGAGCCGGTGATTCCCATCGCCAATAGCAACGCTGCGCCGCCCAAACATCTGGCTTACCCCACCAAAGAGTGGGGCGGTTTTGTCTGGGCTTACATGGGCCCGCCTGAGACGCAACCCGAGTTTGAACCACCCGCCTGGGCACCTACGGCGGATACACAGGTCACGATTGCCAAAGTCATCATTGCCTGCAATTGGGCGCAAATACTCGAAGGCGCGATTGACTCGGCCCACAGTTCCAGCCTGCATTCGTCCGACATGGTGCCCGCCCGGGTTGACAGCGCCAAGGCCACTGACAGCATGTGGCTGCGCCCGTCAACCGACAAGGCGCCACGCATGCAGATTGAGCGCGGCACCTATGGCTTCAGGTATGCCGCCATTCGCCGCCCGATTACCAACGCCGCCGTGAACGACTACGTGCGCTCCACCGTGTTTGTCGCACCCGCTACGGCCTTGATTCCCCCTAACAACCTGTATAACGTGGCCAACATCAACGTGCCGATGGACGACACCCACACCGCGTTTTACTTTATAGCTTGGGGGCATGCTGACCAAACGCCTGATCTAGCGACCTGGCGTAAATTTTTGGGCCAGCAAATTGGCCCTGACCTGGATGACAAGTACGTGCCGCTGCGCAACCGGGCCAATATGTTCTGGCAAGACCGCGTGGCGATGAAGGCGGGCAACTTCACCGGCATCACGGGTTTCCCCAACCAGGACATTGCCATGTGGCTCACCATGGGGCCAATTGCCGACCGCACGCACGAGCGGCTGGGCGCGAGTGATCTGGCGATTGTGGAGTTTCGCAAACAGATGCTGCAAGCTGTGCAGGCTTTTGCCAGAGGAGAGCCAGCCATTGGCACAGGTGATGCGCGAATTCCGAAAACGATTTGCGCCTACCAGGCCATCGTGCCCAAGGCAACTGACTGGCGTGCGCACGAGGCCTCTTACGTTTGGGACAGCCAGCAGCCAGCGTTGGAGCCGTCCTATTCAACCTGAAATATGAAACCGGACATGAAATATTGTTGCTATATATTTAGTAGCTGCTTGCGCCCGAATCTATTGGGCTAGAGGCCATTTTTATACCTAAAAATGCTCTTTTTTTGACCGAAAAACACCGCCTGGAGACAAAAACATGACTGCAAAACTTATTTTGACGCGCCGCGTGCTGGTTCATGCCTGCGTTGCACTCAGCGCTGGCTGGTTGGCTCTTGGTGCCAACGCACAAACCGCCTACCCGAACAAGCCGATTAAATTTGTTGTGCCTTATTCGGCAGGTGGCTTGCCCGATACCGTGGCACGCATCTTTGCCCAGCGCCTCACAGAAAAACTGGGGCAGTCTGTTGTGGTGGACAACAAGCCGGGTGCCAACGGCGTGGTGGCGGCGCAGGTGCTGGCTTCATCGCCTAAAGACGGCTACACGTTTCTGGTAACCGATGGCTCGATGTTTTCCATCAATCCCGCTCTTTATAAAAACCTGGGCTATGACTACAAACGTGATTTCATGCCTGTGGCGCTGGCTGCACGCGCACCTTTGTACCTGGCAGTCAACGCCAAGGTGCCTGCCAATACGCTGCAGGAATTTATCGCTCTGGTGAAGTCAAAACCGGGTGCGCTGAACTACGGCTCGTCTGGCATAGGCAGTACGCACCACCTGACGATGGAGGCCATGAAGGCTTCGCTTGGCCTGAACATCGCACACGTACCGTTTAAAGGTACGGGGCAATCGGTACCCGCGCTGATTGGTGGCCAGGTCGAGGTGCTGTTTTCAGCCTTGCCATCGCTCTCGGGTTTCGTCAAGGCCGGTCAGGTCAAACTGCTGGCTACCAATGCTGGGCATCGCTCCAGCCAGGCGCCGAATGTGCCTGCCATTGCCGAGCTGATTCCAGGCTTTGACTTTGCGCCCATTGTTGGCGTGCTGGCCGCAACCGGTACACCCGTAAATATTGTTGAACGCATCAGCTTCGAGATTGCAGCTATCGCCAAAACGCCAGAGGTCATCACGCTGCTCAGCAACGCGGGTATCGATGCGATTGGTAGCAGCCCTCTTGAATACAACCGTGCCATTCTGGGTGAAAACGAACGCCTCGCAAAAGCCATTGCTGTTGCTGCCATCAAAACCGAATAACGAACCGCTTGACGCCATGTCCAAACTCAAACTGACTTTTGGCTGCTGGAACTACGACCGCACCCGTGCGCTCATGGACGGCAGCGTGCAACCCGACGGCATTGATTTGAACTACCTGAACATGCCGGTGGAGGAAACCTTTTTCCGCATGCTGCGGCACCAGGAGTTTGACGTGGCTGAAATGTCGCTGTCGTCGTACAGCGTGTCGATGTTCAAAGAACCGCGTCCGTTTGTGGCGATTCCGGTTTTTCCGTCGCGGTTTTTCCGTCATTCTTGCATTTACGTCAATGCCAAGTCGGGTATCCGTGAGGCCAAAGATTTAATCGGCAAGCGTGTCGGCAACCCTGAATATCAAATGACGGCCCCGGTGTGGATTCGCGGCATCTTGTCAGACCATTACGGCGTGCCGGTTGACAGCGTGACCTATTTCACGGGCGGTGAAGAAGAGCCTGGCCGATCAGAAAAAATAAAACTCGACCTGCCACCCAACATCAAAGTGCAAAGTATTGGTCCCACGCAAACGCTGGCGCAAATGTTGATGGATGGCGAGATAGACGCGCTGTACACCGCGCGCATGCCGTCGAGTTTTTTGAAAGGCGGTGGCAAGGTCAAACGGTTGTTTGAAGACTACGAGCAGGTTGAGCGCAACTACTTCAAAGAAACAAAGATGTTCCCCATCATGCATACGGTGGCGATCCGCCGTGAGGTGTATGAGGCCAATCGTTGGGTGGCCCGCTCGATGATGAAGGCGTTCGAAGAGTCGCAACGCCGCGCCTATGACGACCTGTACGAAACGGCCGCTCTTAAAACCATGCTGCCATGGTTGACGTCGCATGTCGAGCAGGTCAAGGCCGAGATGGGTGACGACTATTGGCCTTACGGGTTCGAGAAAAACGAAACCACGCTCAAAACCTTTTTGCGCTACCACTTTGAGCAAGGCCTGTCCAAGCGTTTGCTCCAGCCCCAGGAACTGTTTGCACCTGAGTCTCTTGAAGCGTTCAAGATTTGAATGCCAGCGGCATGCCTTTGATGGGGAACGCGGTCTGGGGTTACCTGCTCTCAGGCGCAGCGTTGCTATTTTTCACGGCGACTATTTTGCTGACCAAAGCGGCATCCAACCGTATCAACCTCAGCCTTGGTTTTTTGGTGGCAACAGTAGTCAATGTCCTGTTTGCGGGATCGGCGTTGGTGTTGCAGCTGGTCCTGCGCGGTGCGGGTTTGCAATGGAACATGCCAGCTTTTTTATTGTTTGCACTCGCTGGTGTATTCGCTACTTACCTGGGTCGCTGGTTTTTTTATGAGTCGGTGGCGCGCTTTGGTCCGGCCAAGGCCAGCGTGTTCCAGGTCAGCAGCCCGCTGTTTTCGGCTTTGATTGCATGGGCGGTATTGGGTGAAAATTTAAGCAGGTGGACTGCACTGGGCATGCTGATGGCGATATCGGGTTTGCTGCTGCTGGCTTACAAGCCTGGGTTTTTTACCCGTCAAAAAGTCAGTGGTGATGCGGTGCGAAAGCGTTTCTCAACACGCGTGTTGCATTCGGTGTTGCTGTTGGGCTTGTGCAGCTCAGGCGCCTATGCTGTTGGTAACGTGCTCCGCGGTGCGGCGGTGCGTAGCTGGCCAGAACCGATTGCAGGCGCGCTGATAGGCGCCATTGCCGGACTGGCGCTGCACTTGCTGCTGGGCACTGAACGGTCTGGTCTGTTGCAGCGTTTGCGCGCCGCGCCACGCAATGGTGTGTGGTTGTACGCGATGGTCGGGGTGGCCAATATTTCAGGGCAAATGAGTACGATTGCCTCCATGCGCTTCATCCCGTTGTCGGTGGCGGCGCTGGTGACCTTGTGTACGCCATTGCTGGTATTTCCATTGAGCTACTGGTTGTTTAAAAACCAGGAAGCGCTTAAAGCGAGTACCTTGTGCGGTGGTGCGTTGACGTTGCTTGGGATTGGCATCGTTGTTTTGCGATAAGGTGCAAAATAAAAATCACTGAACAGGTTTTCTTGAGATGAGCAGCATGAAGTTATAGCAACAGTCGATAACGACAGGAGACAAGCATGACATCGAATCGTCAAATAGCGTTTGTAGTGGCGGCTTTTTTTGCTTTGACCGCCAGCCTGCCTGGCCAGGCCCAGGACTATCCCAGTAAGCCGATCCGCATCGTGGTGCCGTTACCTCCGGGCGGCTCAAACGATGTGATGGCCAGACTGCTGGGGCAAAAAATGTCTGAGGCATTCGGCCAACCCGTGATTGTTGATAACAAGCCTGGTGCTGCTGGCAATATCTCCACCGACTTCATGGCCAAGTCTGAAGGAGATGGCTACACCATCGCTATTGCGCCCAATCAAACGGTGGCCGTCAATCCGGTGCTGTACCCCAAGTTGCCTTTTGATGTGCTCAAAGACCTTCAGGGCATCTCCATGCTGGGCCGGGTGCCCATGGTGCTGGTGGTGTCGCCTGGCAAGGTGGCTGCTACCTCGGTGGTCGAGCTGATTGCATTTGCCAAGACCAACCCTGACAAGCTGTCTTATGCATCTGCGGGCTCGGGTAGTCCGCAACATATGGCGGCTGAAGTTTTCAAGTCGATGACGGGCACGCGCATGGCACACATCCCGTACAAGGGCTCAGTGCCAGCGCTGGTTGATGTACTGGGCGGCACAGTTGAGGTGATGTTTTGTCCGCTCAATTCAGCGCTGCCGCACATTCGCAGCGGCAAGTTGCGCGCGCTGGGCACCACGGGTACCAAACGGCTTGAGCTTTTGCCCAACGTGCCGACCATTGCCGAGACCGTTCCCAACTACGAAAGCGATATCTGGATTGGTATGGTGGCTCCGGCCAAAACGCCTGCCGCCATCATCAACAAACTGAACGCTGAACTGCGCCGCTCGCTGGCATTGCCAGACGTTCAAAGCAAGCTGGCAGAGCAGGGCATTTATGCTGAAACCAGCACACCCGCTGACTTCACCAAACTGATTGCGAGCGACCAAAAGCGTTGGGCTGCGGTGATCAAGGCTGCGAACATCGTGCCCGAATAACTTGGCGCATCACCTTCATTCATCAGGAGATTTCATGACTGCTCCCCCCGGCTCGGTAGTGCGCCGTGATATTCCTGCCCCATCTGAGCCCAACGAAACCATGTGGGCCAGCGACGCCATTGCCGACATGTTGCGCGCCATGGCTATTCCCTATGTGCTGCTTAACCCGGGTGCCAGCTTTCGCGGTCTGCATGACAGCATCGTTAACCACCTGGGCAATGAAAAGCCGCAAATGATGGTGGTACTGCATGAAGAGCATGCTGTTGCCATGGCACACGGCTATGCCAAGGTGACAGGCAAGCCGCTGATTGCCATTTTGCACAGCAACGTGGGGCTGATGCACGGCTCCATGGCGATTTTTGATGCCTGGGTTGACCGTGTTCCTGTGATCGTCTTGGGTGCGACGGGCCCTGTTGATGCCAACAAACGCAGGCCGTGGATTGACTGGATTCACACTGCACAAGACCAGGCCGCGCTGGTACGCAACTTCATCAAGTGGGACTGTCAGCCTGCATCGATTCCTTCTGCACAAGAGGCCTTGCTGCGCGCCCGGCAAATCGCCACCACTGCGCCGCAAGGGCCGGTGTATGTGTGTTTTGACGCGGCTTTGCAAGAGTCAAAACTCAGTGAACGCCCCACGCTGCCAGACCCGGCACGCTACCTGGCCCCGCCGCAGGCCCGGCCATCAGATGACGTGTTGGCACAAGCAGCAAGCATGCTGTCAAAAGCCAGTCGCCCGGTGATTTTGATGGGCCGTGTGTCGCGCAGTGAGGCGGCTTGGGCAGAGCGCATCAAGCTGGCAGAAACGCTGAACGCCGAAGTGTTGACTGATTTGCGCATAGGCGCAGCCTTCCCGACCGACCACCCATTGCATGCTGCGCCCGCAGGCGCTTTTTTGACGCCTAACGCGCAGGCTGCGCTGCGTGAAGCCGATGTGGTGCTTAGCCTGGACTGGCTGGACTTGTCCGGCACGCTCAAGCAGGCTTGGGGTGACAAAACTGTGGGCAGCCAAATCATTCAGGTGTCGGTTGACCACTACAGCCACAACGGCTGGAGCATGGACCACCAGGGCCTGCCACCCGTTGATTTGTTTTTGTTGTGTGAGCCTGAGCCTGCAGTGACCCTGCTTAACCAGCGCATCAAACCGCGAAGCACACCAGCACCTGCCAAACGGCCACTGCCGGTGGCAGCGACTATACAAATCGTTCCAGGCGCTTCGGGTGCCAGCAACATGACGGTCACGACCCTGGCAGCTACATTACGCCGCGCTGTTGGAGACCAAAAAATCTGCCTCATGCGCTTGCCCCTGAGCTGGAGCGGCGAGATGTGGGACTTCAAACACCCGCTCGATTTTTTGGGCGCCGACGGCGGCGGCGGCATTGGCTCTGGCCCTGGCATGTCGATTGGCTCGGCCCTGGCGCTCAAAGGGTCAGACCGTTTGCCGGTTGCGGTGATTGGCGATGGCGACTACATGATGGGCGTCAACGCCTGGTGGACAGCTGCCAACGCCCGCATACCGATGCTGGTGGTGGTGTGCAACAACCGCTCGTTTTTTAACGACGAAGTGCATCAGGAACGCGTCGCCCGCCAGCGCCAACGCCCGGTAGAAAACCGCTGGATAGGCCAGCGCATCAGCGACCCACCGCCTGATCTGGCGATGATGGCGCGCGGCCAGGGGCTGACGGGAATTGGCCCCATAGAAGATGCCGCAGAACTGGAGCGCGTGTTGATTGATGCGATTGCCGCAGTCAAGGCAGGGGCAACCGTCGTGGTTGATGTGGTCGTGCAAACTGGCTACAGCACGGCGATGACGGCAGGGCTGACACGTTCGTAAAACTGAACTACTGAACAATTCAATATTTGAGGACTTGAACCTGATGCGCGCACATGAAATCCCTGATGGCGTCTTGCCCACCCAACGCGGTTTGTACTATGGTGGTGCCTGGCACGCGCCGAAGGCGGGTGGTTATCTTGACACCATCAACCCAACTTACAACGAGGCCATCACCACCGCGCCAATTGCCGATGCAGACGACGTAGATGCAGCCGTGCAAGCGGCGCATGCCGCCTTTCCGGCCTGGGCCGCCACACCACCTGTTGAACGTGGTCGCTACCTGCGCAAAGCCGCAGCGGTGCTGCGCGAACATGCCAAACCGCTGGCCCTGCTGGATGCACTGAACAACGGTAACCCGGTATCTGCCCTGGCGATGGATGCAGGCTTTGCCGCCGATTGTCTGGACTACTTTGCAGGCCTGGCCACCGAGATAAAAGGTGAGACCATTCCTATGGGGGACGGCAACTTCAATTACACGCTGCAAGAACCTCTGGGCGTGATTGCCCGTATCGTCGCGTACAACCATCCCTTCATGTTTGCTGCTGCCCGGCTGGCTGCACCGCTGGCGGCTGGCAACACCGTGGTCGTGAAGTCGCCTGACCAGGCACCGCTGTCTATCTTGCGGCTGGCTGAACTGGTTGGTGACATATTTCCGCCCGGCGTAGCCAACTTTTTGTGCGGTGGCCGCGCCTGTGGCGACGCTATGGGCCGGCACCCGCTGGTCGCCAAAATCACATTGATTGGCGGTGTGCCCACGGGTAAGGCGGTCATGAAGACTGCATCTGACAACCTCAAACCCGTGCTGCTGGAATTAGGCGGTAAAAATGCTTTGGTCGCTTACCCCGATGCAGATATCGACAAGCTGGTTAACGGCATTATCGCGGGCATGAACTTCACCTGGTCAGGCCAAAGCTGCGGCTCTACCAGTCGCGTGTTTTTGCATGAATCCATTCACGATGCGGTGCTTGAAAAAGTCGTCAAATTGCTGCCCGAGCGCCACAAGCCCGGCATACCCACAGACCCAAAAACCACCATGGGCTCACTGGTCAGCCAAGCGCAGCTGGACAAGGTTAAACATTACGTGGCGGTAGGTCTGGAAGATGGCGGCAGGCTTGTGTGCGGTGGCAAACAGCCCGATAACCCGGCGCTAAAAGACGGATTTTTCTACGAGGCGACCGTGTTTGCAGACATGCAGCCCCATATGCGGCTGGCGCAAGAAGAGGTCTTTGGCCCCGTCATGTCAGTTTTTAAATGGCATGACGAAGACACACTCTGGAGCCAGATCAATGGTATGGATTTTGGTTTGACAGGTTCCATCTGGACACAAAACCTGAACACCGCACACCGCGCCGCCAAGCGCATACACACGGGCTATGTGTGGATCAACAACGCCAGCCAGCACTTCATGGGCGCGCCGTTTGGCGGTGTCAAACAGTCCGGTATTGGTCGCGAAGAGTGTTTTGCAGAACTGCTCGAATTTACGTACACCAAGAACGTGAATGTGAAGCTGGGTTAAGCCATTTGAAAAGTCCCAAAAGCCACTGACAACATGAAGTTGCCAGTGGCTTGCAGCCAAAGCCGATTGGGGGATTTACTTCACAGTGATCTGAATCGATGCGCTCATGGGCGCGCCATACGACTGGTGTGCACCATTGGCAAACTGGGATGTCAGTTTGTACTGCCCAGGCGGTAGCGTGATCATCGCCTCGGTTTGGCCAGCACCAAAGTGGCGATGGTTGTCATCAAACGGCACTGACTCGCCGGCGGTAACTGGCATGCGGTTGATCAGCAGGTGGTTATGGCCACTGTCTTTAACGATCTCACCCGCCGGCGCTATAGCCATGCCCTGCACGCCAAAGCGTACTTTGAAGGTGGTGCCAACAGTAGCGCCGTTAACGGGCTCTAGCAGTGACACGGACTGAGTTGGTGCGGGTGTGGCGCAAGCTGCAAGCAAGCCAAGCGCCAGACAGGCAACGGATGCACCCGTCATCAGGCGGCGGGTAAATGTTGTGCGGGTTGTGAGGGCCATGGTAATTTTCAAATATTGATAGTTGTTTTAAAACGGTTGAAATGAACCGTTTCATTATGAAGATACCCTATAGTCACGCATCATGAAAACAGCAAAAACCCTTGATTAATTTGCAACTTCAGTGGCAATTTCACCGGCTCAGGGCCCAGGCAATCTGCGCTGGCGAAATGATGTCCACGCTGTGCGTGTCTGCTGCTTTCATAGGCCAGCCTTCTTGCACAGGTGCGAGGATATAGGCATGCTGCACGCCGACATCCTTGCAGGCCTGCCAAAAACCTTTGGTGACTTTGGGCGCATTTGAAAATTTGATTTCAAATCCATATTTCTTACTGCCCAGTTCTACCACCACGTCCAGCTCGGCCCCTGCTGCGGTGCGGTAAAAACTCACATCAGCGCCTTTGGGCAACCCTGCACAAATTTGCTCGACCATCATGCCTTCCCACGAATGCCCGGCAACTGGGTGGCCTGCCAGAGTGTCCAGGTCTTGTATGTTGAGCAAGGCATGCAGCAGGCCACTGTCACGCACATACACCTTGGGGGACTTCACCAAACGTTTGCCAACATTGACGAAATGTGGCTCCAGGCGGCGCAGCATCATGGTGTCGACCAGCGAATCAAGGTAGCGCGTGACAGTGGTGTGTGAAATACCACCCAGCGAGGCTGCAATAGACGATGCGTTGAACAACTGCCCATGCAGGTGTGCTGTCATGCGCCAGAAACGGTGCAGCGTTTGCGCCGGGACATTGACACCAAACTCCTGAATATCGCGATTTAAAAACGTCGATATAAAGTCAGTTCGCCAACTGAACGACAAAGCATCGCTTGGCGCGGTATAGCTGACGGGAAAGCCACCACGCAACCAAAGCTGTTGCAGAGTCTTCAAACTGGATGTAAGCCCCTTGACTGACTGATCTGCGCTGGAGGTGACTTCAAGAACTTGCAAAGGCGTGAGCTCAAGGTAACTGACTCTGCCCGCCAATGACTCTGAGCTTTGCCGCAGCAGCTTGCCTGATGCAGAACCCAGCAATAAAAATCGGCCTGGTGTGCGCTGGGCATCGATTTCTGGTCGCAACTGGGCAAAAACTTCGGGTACGTATTGCACCTCGTCCAAAACGATTAATTTGTCGCGATGCGTTTGCAAAAAACTGCTGCCACCCGCCAGTTTTTCGCGGTCAGTTGCAAGCTGCAAGTCCAGAGTGATGGCGCCCGGATAGTCCGCAGAGATCATGCGCGCAAGCGTTGTTTTGCCCACTTGCCTCGGCCCCAGCAACACCACCGCTGGCATGAAAGCCAGTTGCTCGCTCGCAGTTTGCAGCAGGACTCTGGGGAATTCTTTGAACGTCGATAAGGGGATGTTCATTAATTTCATTCTTGTATTTTGCCTGTTATATAGGCAATATGCAAGGAAAAAAGTTAATCAACAGTAAATATCAAAACAACTTGGCGTTAATGTTTTTTAGAAATTACTTCGCGGGAAATAGCAAGGACGCGTCAATGTCATGCGTGGTGCACGCGCCGCATAGCTGCATGGTGCGTACCAGTTCGTCCTTCAAAATTGCAATCGCACGGCTGGCACCCGGTTCGCCCGCTGCGGATGCGCCGTACAGTGTGGCGCGTCCCAGCATCACCCCTTGTGCGCCGCACGCCAGCGCTTTAACAATGTCACTGCCGCGTCTAATGCCTCCGTCAAGCAGCACAGGAATTCGACCATTCACGGCTTGCACCACGTCCGGCAGAGCGTCGAATGTGGCCGCAGCGCCATCCAGCTGGCGGCCCCCGTGGTTGGACACGACGACAGCATCGCAGCCCATGTTGGCAACGCGCAGGGCATCAACTGGTGCAAGAATGCCCTTGACGATCAATTTGCGGGGCCAGTTGTCGCGAATTTTTTGCAAGCCATCCCAGTTGAACGCCGGGTCATAGTTGCGGCCTACGGATGAGGCAATGGCCGTCGAGCTGGTTGCCTGCGCATCCAGGCCAATGAGATTTTCCATCACGGGCATGCCGTGGCGGATGATGCTTGCCAGCCAGGCGGGGTGTTGCATGAAGTCAACAACGTTTTTGGGCGTGAAGCGAAAAGGCACTGAAAAATCATTGCGAAAATCGCGCTCCCGCTTGCCACCGACGGGCAGGTCAACCGTGATGACCAATGCCTCATAGTCAGCCGCCAGGGCACGCTGGATCAATGCCTCAAGGAAGGGCTTGTTGCGCAGGATGTAAGCCTGAAACCAAAGCCTGCCCGGCGCTGCATTGGCAATTTGTTCAATCGATGCCGTAGCCGTGCTTGACAGGGTGTAAGGTATGCCGGCTGCTGCTGCTGCACGCGCAATGGCAATGTCGCCGCCACGCCAGCCAAAGCCGACTGCCCCCGTAGGTGCAATGGTCATAGGCAGGTTGGCGCGCTGGCCCAAAATGACGGTGCCAGTGTCGACGCTGGACACGTCTGTCAATACACGTGGGAGCAGACGCAGACGTTTGTACGCAGCCGCGTTGTCTTGCAGCGTTATCTCGTCTTCTGCGCCGCCATCAAAAAAATCAAAGACGGCCCTGGGCAGTCTTTTTTTTGCCGACTGCCGCAAGCCTTCGATGGAATAGGCTTTGGACACACTACGCTTCATTTTTCAGCCCTGATTGACAATGCCACTTGCTCAGTTGAGGTCGGCTTTGATGGCTGCTGTCTTGATGACGTTTTCCCAGCGGTCATAGTCGCGTTTGAGGTAGGCCGTGAACGCAGCCGGGGTATCGCCAACGATGACAGCGCCTAGCTTTTCAAGCTGCGCCCTGACATCTGGTTTAGCCAGTGCCTTGACCATCGCATCATGCAAGAGAGCGACGACGGGCGCTGGCGTTTTGGCTGGCCCGAGCAGACCTACCCAAGGCGCTGTTTCTTCAAAGCCGGGAAAGCCCACTTCAGACATGGTGGGTGTGTCAGGAAACTGGGGCATTCTTTTGGCAGTGCCGACGGCCAAAATAGAGACCCGCTTGGCGGCCACGTTGTCGGCAATGCCGATCACCGGGTAAAACATATAGTCAACCCGGCCCGCCATGACTTCCAGCAATGCTGGTCCGTTGCCTTTGTAGGGCACATGCAGCATTTTGGCTTTGGCTAGTGTGGCCAGCAGCTCACCCGCAAGATGGCCAGAGCCACCATTGCCTGACGATGCAAAGCTCACCGCTTCTGATTTGGTACGCGCTTTTTTTAGTAACTCAGGCATGGTTTTGACCGACGCGTCGTAGGCTGTGACCGCCACCAATGGCAACGTGGCAGCGTTTGAAATGGGCGTGAAATCTGTCTTCGGGTTATAGCCTGCCTGGTCACCGATCAAGATGGGATTGACGTTCAACCCGAGTGAAGAAAAAAGCAGCGTGTAGCCATCAGGCGCAGCATTTTTGACTTCACGTGTCGCGATCATTGAACTGGCCCCCGCCTTGTTGTCAACAATGATGGTTTGCCCCAAAGTGACCGACATGTCCCGTGCCAAAACCCTAGCAATGACATCGGTTGGTCCTCCTGCGGCAAAGCCCACCAAAAGGCGTATGGGTTTGTTGGGATAGATGTCTGCTGCGCGCGCTGGAGTGATGGCCAAGGCGGCTAGCGACGTAGCAATGATGTAGTTGAGCAATAATTTTTTCACGCGATATCTCCAATTTATTAAGGGTTGATTTTGTTCCGTTCAGGCGGGTTCAGGTTAGCGGGTTCAGGCAATCAGATGTTCCATGCTTCCGACTTGTGTTATTTCAAATCGCAGGCGATCACCTGGTTGCAGGTAAACCGGTGGTTTTCTGAACGCACCAATACCGGCAGGCGTTCCGGTACCGATCACATCGCCGGGCTCCAACGTCATGAAGCGGGACAGATAGGCAATCAGCGTTGCTACCGGGAACAGCATGTCCGACGTGTGACCATGCTGCATTTGCGTGCCGTTTAACCAGCACGACAAGCTCAGCTTCTGTGGGTCGGCAATCTCGTCCGGCGTGACCAGCCAGGGGCCCATGGGTGCAAAACCGTCCATGCTTTTTGCAAAAGTAGTTTGCGCTGGGGTGACATCAAACTGAAATTCACGGGCGCTGAGGTCATTTAAGATGGTGTAACCCGCTACCAGCGACAGGGCTTTTGACTCGGCGACATCTTTGCCATAGCCGCCAATGACGACCGCCAGCTCTGCCTCAAAATCCATTTTGGTCACTGTTGCTGGGCGCGTAATAGCAGCGCCAGGTGCAGCCACAGAAGACGGCATTTTGAAAATAATGCGCGGCGTCTCAAACGGCGCAACGCCGGTCTCTTTCGCGTGATCGGCGTAGTTACGACCCACGCCGATTATTTTTCCGGGCCGGGGAACAGGCGCGTATAGCTGTACGTCTTTGAGCGGGCAGGTGCTTGATAGCGCTTGTGCCTGCGCTCCGCGAACGTGTAATGCGAGCATTTCAAGGGCGCGACTACCGGATTGCAGCCAGCGCATGATGCCGCCGCCGGGTGCTTGTGTGCCTACTGATACGTGATGTTGTTTTGCTTCTTCAGATAGAGCCAGTGCCGCGACCCAGGCAGTGATGTCCAGCACCTCTTGACCAATGACCACGCCAGTCAATACGGGGCCGCCATCTTTGCGGTAGGTAATGATTTTCACGACACACTTTCTTCAAAATAACGATTGGCCATGACCTGGCAACGTTTGATGTAGCGGTGTTCATCCACCCTGTAGTCAGCCACCGCGTTGTGCAGCGTGCCCATGTTGTCCCACATCAGCACGTCACCAACGGCCCAGCGGTGGCGGTACTGGTATTTGGCTTGCAATTGGTGCTCCGCCAGGAACGCCAGAATTTGATCGCTCTCATCTTCTGGCAATTCATTGATGCGCATCGAATAGCCCGGATTGGCGTACAACACTTTTTTGCCAGTGATCGGATGGGTTAAAAAAATCGGGTGTGATACCGGTGGCTTGGCTTTGCGTTGTGCGTCGGTCAAGGGGGGGCGGGTACTGCCTTTTTCACGCCGCATTTTGTCCCAGAACTTGGCGAAATCATGCGTGACAGTCATGCCGTCCAATCGGGTTTTCAGATCATCGGGCAAGTCTTCGTAGGCCGCGTGCATATTGCAAAACTCGGTGTTGCCCAGCGGCTCACCGTTGCGGTGCGGAATCTCAATACCGTACAGCACGTTGGTAAACGCAATCATCTTGCTGTATGACATGTCGGTGTGCCAGTCCTGGCCCGCATCACTCAAGCCCAATGGTTTGCCGTTTTCTACCTTGTTGGACAAAATCATGACCTCGGGCAGGCCAGGCTCCTGGTAGAGATTGGCGACATTGACTTCCAGCCTGCCGAATCGTCCGGCGAATTCTTTTAATTGCAAAGAGGTTAAATTTTGCTTCGGGTAGCTCAGCACGCCATAACGCCCAAGCGCCTGCTCCAGTTGCTTGAAATCGCCGTCGCTTAAAGGTTTTGACAGGTCAAGTCCTTCGACGCGGGCGCCCAGGGATTGTTCACTTTTAACAAATTGCATGGTTTTTTCCTGTGCTGTGTCTGATTTTTTAATTTTAGGCACTTGCATAGGATCGACATAGACTCCAAAGCGGAATATATTGTTTTCATTTTGGAAACGATGAGGCTGGCATGGACAGACTAAAAGCTATCGAAATATTCGCAGAAGTCGCTCGCGGGCGCAGCTTTACTGCGGCTGCGTCAAGGCTTGGCATGGCCAAGGGAAATGTCACCAAGCATGTAAAATGGCTTGAGGCCTTGCTGGGTGCGCAGCTCTTGAGCCGGACCACCAAAAGCGTTAGCCTGACAGAAGCGGGGCTGTCTTTGCTGGAGGGTGGCCAGAATTTACTGGACGGTTTTGATGTGATTGAGGCGGCGGTTCGTGGTGCTGTTACTGAGTCCAAAGGCACGATTCGTGTGGGTGCACCGCCATCGTTTGGCGCGGTACATCTGGTGCCGCTGGTCACTGCATTTTCGCAAGCGCAGCCTGATATTCAGTTTGCCTTGCACCTGGACGATGGCAGGGTAGACATTGCCGGTGAGGGGCTCGACTTGTCATTGCGCATTGCCCCATCATTGAAAGACACCAGTCTGGTGGCGCTAAAGCTTGGCAGCGTTCCGCAATTGCTGGTGGCTGCGCCCTCTTATTTAACGGCTCGCGGCAAACCGCAAACGCCAGAGGACTTGGTGCATCACGACTGCCTGGTTCATGCCCTGAAAGCGCCGACTAATTTCTGGGTTTTCACCGGGCCAAATAATGTCATGAAGGGTGCGGCGAAGAGCAAATATTCTGTGCGTGTGTCCGGCTCCATGCGTGCCAACTTTGGCGAGCCACTGCGGCATGCCGCACTTTTAGGACATGGGATTTCCATGCACCCAAATTACATGGTGGCACAGGACATCAAAGAAAATCGACTCAGAATCGTGTTGCCCGCCTACCAGCCGGTCAGGCTTGATATTTATGCGATGTATCCCAGTAGAAGAAATGTACCGGGCCGGGTGCGCCTATTTCTGGAGTTTTTGCGGGAGCGCTTTGCCAGCAATCCGGAATGGCAAGGGTAAGTTGGGCCACGCTCGGTAGCGTATCGACTCTCAAGGCAATAGCTTCAGTTAAGCATCGCTGATATGTGGTTTAAAACAATACTTAAAGTTGATGTTGCCGCTTTAGCGGGCAAATCGCATGGCAGGCAGCTCGCGCGCCTGACTTAGCAAGACCGCCATGTTGCGTGCATGACTCGCCTGGGCTTCGACTCGAAAGGTATTTGATTCGTTGTTCAATTTGATCAGAACGATCACATCGCTCAACTCTGCTTTGTTGGCAAAATAAAGTTCTGCATGTGACTTCAGGGCGGTCGCAGTCATCTCATAGCTTGTGCGGTACTTCTGCATTTGACTCAATGCCGCCGCATATCGGGAGCGTGCTTGCTCGGCCTCCAGCCCTGAACGCTGGAGAAGGTCCTGATATTGCTTCATGGCTTGCGTGGTGGCAGCACTCGCTGCACGAAGATCACCATCCTGGCGCAAAGAAAAGGGTATGGGAACGGTCAGCAGGGCAATCAGACTG
>JAYWBS010000134.1:0-4821 GCA_043781295.1 Polaromonas sp. | reverse complement strand
TCGGATTTACCCCCTCTCCCCCTGGGAGAGGGCAGGGGTGAGGGCTCCCCGCATCCGCACCCGCATCCTCGCCCCACTTTCTATGTCGGCTCACGCGGTCACCACGCCGATGTCGGCGGCATCACGCCGGGTTCGATGCCGCCGTTTTCAACCCGCATCGAAGAAGAGGGCGTGCAGATCAACAACGTGTTGCTGGTCGAGCGTGGTGTGCTGCGTGAGGCTGAAATGGTGGCGCTGCTCAAGAGCGGCCAATACCCATCGCGTAACCCACAGCAAAACATGGCCGACCTGAAAGCGCAAATTGCCGCCAATGAAAAAGGCGTGCAAGAGCTGCGCAAAATGGTCGAGCAATTCAGCTTGAGCACCGTGCTGGCCTACATGAACCACGTGCAAGACAACGCCGAAGAGTCGGTACGCCGCGTGATTACCAAGTTAAAAAATGGTGAATTTACTTTGCCGCTAGACAATGGCGCGCAGATCAACGTCGCTATTCGCGTTGACACGCAAAACCGCAGCGCCGAGATTGACTTTAGCGGCACATCACCCCAGCAAACCAATAACTTCAACGCGCCCACGGCGGTATGCATGGCGGCGGTGCTGTATGTTTTCAGAACGCTGGTCGATGACGACATTCCTCTCAACGCGGGGTGCCTGAAACCACTCAAGGTCATCATCCCGCCGGGCAGCATGCTCAACCCCAACCCGCCCGCATCGGTGGTGGCGGGCAATGTCGAAACCTCGACCTGCATCACCAACGCGCTGTACGGCGCGCTAGGCGTGATGGCGGCAGGCCAATGCACGATGAACAACTTCACCTTTGGCAATGAAAGGTATCAGTACTACGAAACCATTTCAGGCGGTAGCGGTGCAGGCGGCGTGACAGATGCAGACGGCCAACTGGTCGGCGGCTTCAACGGCACATCTGTCGTACAGGCCCACATGACCAATTCACGCTTGACCGACCCAGAAATTCTGGAGTTCCGCTTTCCCGTGCGCTTAGAGAGCTACGAGATTCGCGCCAACTCAGGCGGCGCAGGCAAGTGGCAGGGCGGTAATGGCGGCATACGCCGTGTGCGATTCCTGGAAGGCATGACCGCCAGCATTTTGTCCAACGGCCGCAAATACGGCGCTTTCGGCATGGCAGGCGGCCAGCCAGGACAGGTCGGGCAAAACTTGGTGGTGCGCGCAGGCGGCCGTGTTGAAACCCTGGGCCATATCGGCCAGGCCGACATGATGCCTGGTGATGTGTTCGAGATTCATACGCCTGGGGGGGGCGGGTTTGGGAGGGTTTGAGGGTTACTTTTTTAGGGCGCTTTTATTTGATTTTGGCCTTTTGGACTGGTTAAATCAGTCTTGAAGCTTAAAAACTGCTGTTTTTAACTGCCAAATATGGCTGTAAGCCAATGGATACGGGCGCAAGCAGCTATAAATTAAATAGCGTTATGAAAGTGCTCAATTCATGCCTTGCAGCGCGTTTGAATCTTCTCAAGCCATTCCACCAGCTGCGTAGCGGCCAGGCGCGCTGCCGTTAGCGCAAGCAATTGCCGCTGTGGGTCTTCTGGATATTCGTGGGTCAGTGTGTTGCGGGTGCTGCGCTGTTCCGCCCAGCCTTCAGCCGTCAGGTAGCCGCGTCGCTCCAACAAGTTCAGCACTTCGATGAATGCCAGGTCTTCAACGGGCTCCGCCAGAATCTGCACGGCAAACTGCCGCAGCACGTGTGTGCCCAGTGTGTCTTGCAGTTTGGTAAATCGCAGTACAAACTGGTCGAGCAAGCGCGTCAGCTCAGGCGTTGGATGTGCCAGCAGTTTGGCAGTAAGCGATGGCGGCATTTGCTGTATCGCATCCAGCATCACCTCGGCGTGCCGCGCACATTGGCGTAATGCTGCGTCTAAAGGCAAACTCATAGCCAAACTCCTTGCGCGCGTGCGACCTTGTAAATCGGCAAATCCAGCGCGCCTGTATTCACCACGATGTCGATTTTTCTTTCGCCTAACTGTAGGTACAGGTCAGCCGCCAGTCGTGTTTCGCATGTGAAGGCATCTTCAGGGCTCAGCTTGGCTTCGATGTAAAGATCAATATCGCCGCCACGTTTGGCATCATCCACGCGGGAGCCGAACAGGCGTGCTGAAACACCAAACCGCTTAAGTGTTGCTTCGCGGATGATTTGCTGTTGGCTGGGGGTTAGGCGCATGCTGTTGATTTTGGCAGAACGGGGCTGGCTTGCAAACACAAGCTAAATCGTATGATTGTGTGGCAGAGCCAATGACGCTTGTGTTTGACGCGTGTTGGACATGCATTTACTTGTATTTTAGGCTTGTAGCCCAATAAATTCGGGCGCAAGTAGCTACTAAATCAGGAGCGATAAAATGGATTCAGCATTCCTTGACAACTACCGCTTTCTGGCGCGCTACAACCGCTGGATGAACCAGCGCCTGTATACCGCTTGTGAGGCGCTGACGGATATAGAGCGCAAGACTGACAGGGGTGCCTTCTTCAAATCGATTCACCACACGCTGACGCACCTGGTGCTGGCCGACAAGATGTGGCTGGCGCGGTTTGCGGTGCAAGATGCCGGGTTTACTGCGCTCCTGCCCGAGCTGCTCACCATGCCTGAAGGTGCTGACTACCTGAGTGATGCCTACCCTGATTGGGCACACCTCAAGCAAACCCGTGATGCGCTGGATGTGGCGATTGAGCAGTGGGTAGCCGACATGCCACCAGCATTTTTAATCAGCACCATGCGCTATGCCAATACCAAAGGCGTTCAGCGCGCGCATCCGGCCTGGCAGGCGATGCTGCATTTTTTCAACCATCAGACGCACCACCGGGCTCAAGCCATGACCTTGCTGACTCAGGCCGGCGTGGACGTGGGCGTGACGGATTCGATTGCGCTGGTGTGAATGGCGGGCTCTCTGGCCACGGCATAGACCAGCTCGCGCAAAAACTTGATGGACGGGTCACCGGCCAATCTGGGGTGCCAGTATTGCCGGATGGTGATCGCGGGAATTGCCTTTGGCAGGCGGACCACCTTGATGGCTGAAATCGGCAAAAACAGCTCGTACAGCTCACGCGGAATGACAGAAATCATGTCGCTGGCGGCGATGATGAAAGGAATCGCTGCGATGTGATGGCTTGTCATTTGCGCGTTGAAGCTATGGCCGCTTTTGCGCAGTTGTGATTCAAGCCAGGTTGTGGTGCTGGGCACCGATGTCATGTGAATCTTTTTCGCACGGCCAAACTCGCGCCAGCTCAAGCTGTTACCTATATGCGGGTGGTCACGACGCGCCACGCAGGCATAGTCGCGCTGGTACAGGCGCTGCTGAAACAGTTTTGTATCAGCCGTTGCAAAAAAACCGGCAGCGATGTCGAGCTCGCCAGACTCCAGCAACTGACTGAGATTGACCGCATTGACTGGCACGGGCATCAGTCGCGCGTTTGGTGCCAGCTTGGCAAGCCCCTTGACCAGACGTGGCAACAAGGTCAGCGCGCCAAGCTCGTTTAATCCGATCCGGAACTCGCGCTTGGTCTGAAGTGGATCAAAAACCTTGATGCCACCGATCTCGGTTTCAATGATTCTGAGCACACGGCTGGCGGGTTCTGCAACCCGCAGGGCGAACGGTGTGGCGGCCATCCGGTTACCTACCCTCACAAACAACGGATCACCAAAGCGCTGGCGCATGCGCTCAAGCTGGTAGCTCAGTGCGGATTGCGTCACGCCCAGGCTTTCTGCGGCCTTGGTGACGGTGCCGCGCTCGATTAATTCAAGCACGACACGCAAATCTGAAAGTTGGGGAAGATTTGTATCTAATATTTTCATAACCTGTATCAGTGTAATCAGCTATTCAAGTACTGTCGATGGCCGTATGCTTGGCAACCATAAAGAGGCAAAAATGATGGTGAAAGAGAAAATCTTGACCACAAATACTGACGTATTGGTTGTAGGCGCTGGGCCAGCTGGTCTGGCATTGGCTGTTGAGCTGGGTAGCCAGGGGCAGCGCTGCATGGTGGTCGAGCGGCACGAGCATGTGGGCTATGCACCCAGAGCCAAAACCAGCAACGTGCGCACGCGTGAGCTGTTTCGCCGCTGGGGCATTGCTGATCGCCTGGCTGCTGAATCACCGTTTGGAGTGGACTACCCGTCCAACGTGGTGTTTGCCACGCGCATGAATGGTTACCCGCTGCATTGCTTTCCCAACGCGTTTAACTGTAGCCCGGCAAGAGACGAGCGCTATTCGGAGCATGCCCAGTGGATTCCGCAGTACAAGGTCGAAGCCGTGCTCAAAGCGCGGGCCAGCGAGTTGCCAGGCGTTGAGATACGCTTTGAAACGGAGCTCGAAAACTTCACTGACCATGGCGACCATATCTCGGCTGTGCTGCGTGACATCAAGACCGGCGAGAAGACGAGCATCAAAGCCGCCTACATCGTAGGCGCGGACGGCGCGCGCAGCACGGTACGCGCCCAGCTAGGCATCAAAATGAGCGGCACCTCGCCGCTGTCACACAACCACAACATCATCTTTCGCGCACCGGGGCTGGCCGCGCGGCATGGGCTGGGCCGTGCGGTGATGTACTGGCTGGTCAATGAAGAGGTGCCTTCCGTCATCGCGCCACTAGACTCGGGCGACCGCTGGACCTTTGCCTGCCCCAAGTTGAGTGACGCTTCCTTTGATCCGGTTTTGCTGATCCGCAAGGCGCTGGGCTTTGACATCGACATTGAAATCCTCAGCCGCGATGAATGGACGGCACACCAGCTGATTGCCGAGCGGTATGGCAGTGGCCGCGCATTTCTGATCGGCGATGCCTGTCACCTGCATCCGCCCT
>JAYWBS010000133.1:0-4824 GCA_043781295.1 Polaromonas sp. | reverse complement strand
AGGCACCGTACCGCTGCCCACCCGGCCCGTACGAGCGGGCTTCGGTGGTGGCGGGTTACTTCAAGGCCTTCAAGCCCAAGTCCAAGGTGTTGATACTCGATGCCAACCCGGATGTCACGTCCAAGCCCGGGCTGTTCAAAAAAGTCTGGGCCGAGCAGTACAAGGGCATGGTCGAATACCGTGGTCAGCACAAGGCAGTGGCCGTCGATACAAAAACAAACACCGTCAAATTTGACGTGCAAGAAGACGTGAAGGCCAGCGTGTTGAACGTGCTGCCCGCCATGCGCGCAGGCATGATTGCCGTGCAGACGGGGCTGAACAACCAGGCCAACAATCGCTGGTGCGGCGTGAACTACCTGACGTTTGAATCAACCGCTGCCAAAGACGTCCATGTGCTGGGCGACTCGATTCAAGTCGCTCCGGCCATGCCCAAAAGCGGCCACATGGCCAATAGCCACGGTAAGGTAGCGGCCAGCGCCATCGTGGCCGAGCTCTCGGGCTGGGACGTGAACCCCGCGCCGATGTTGACCAACACCTGCTACAGCTTTGTGGATGAAAAAAACGTGATCCACGTGGCCAGCGTGCACGAGTATGTAACGGCAGAGAAAACCTTCAAGGCCGTGGCTGGCTCCGGCGGCATCAGCACCGCACCCAATGAGCTGGAAGGCGTGTACGCGCTGAACTGGGCCAGCAACATCTGGGCGGATACGCTGCTGTGACCGTCTTTCAACCAGCCATTAAAATGCTATACTATTTATAGCTGCTTGCGCCCGAATCTATTGGGCTAGAGCCATATTTATTACCTAAAAAGGGCTAAAAAAGCGGTTTTTTAGCCTTTTTTTACGCTCTACAAGCCGCCCATGCAACATCAGCCGCCCAGCAAACCCGTTTCAACTCACCCCGCACAAATCCCGCTCTGGCGCCAGCTTCAGGGGGCTGCCGCCTTGTTGCTGGCCGTGCGTGACGGTCAGTCGATGACGGCTGCACTGCTCGATGTTGACGCCAGCTTGCGCCCTGGCGTGCAAGCGTTGGGCTTTCACGCGCTGCGCTGGCTGGGCCGCGCCGAAGCCTTGCGCCAGCAATTGGCCAAGCGGCCACCGCCGCCCGAGGCGGATGCGTTGCTGTGCGTTGTGCTCGCATTGATTTGGCGTGAAGAAGATGCCCCCTACACCCCGCACACGCTGGTTGACCAAGCCGTAGAAGCCGCCAAACGCAGCGAAGCAACCACCCATCAGGCCAGCTTCATCAATGGCTGCCTGCGGCGCTTCTTGCGCGAGCGTGATGAACTGGTGGCCAAGACCGACGCCAATCCGCAAGCCGTGTGGAATCACCCGCAGTGGTGGGTGGACAGGGTGCGCAAAGACCACCCCGAGCATTGGCAGGCGATTTTGCGCGCCAACAATGCCAAGGCGCCGTTGATTTTGCGAATTAACCTGAGAAAAACGACTGTAGCCGCCTATATTCAGGCGCTAGCAGCTATCAATATTGAAGCGTACCCGGTCGGTGACTACGGCGTGGTACTGGCCGCTGCGCAAGCCGTACCGTCGTTGCCCGGCTATGCGCAGGGTGATTTCTCGGTGCAGGACGCGGCGGCCCAAATCGCTGCGCCTTTGCTCCGTACCGGGCTTGCAGCGCAGGGCGGTAGTTCGCGTCTCAATATTCTTGATGCCTGTGCCGCTCCAGGTGGCAAAACCGCCCATTTGCTGGAGCTGGGCGACTGTGATGTCACGGCGCTCGATGTGGATGCGCGCCGCTGCGAACGTATTGCCCAAAACTTGCAGCGCTTGGGCCTTGAGGCCCGCATCGTGGTGGGCGATGCGGCGCAGCCTGGCGCGTGGTGGGATGGCGTGCTTTTTGACGGCATTCTGCTGGACGCGCCGTGCACTGCGTCGGGCATCGTGCGTCGCCATCCGGATGTGCGCTGGCTGCGCAGGCCAACCGACATCGCGCAGTTGGCCGCGCTTCAAGCCCAATTGCTCGTCAGCATGTGGCGGCTGCTCAAACCGGGCGGGCGGCTTGTGTATTGCACCTGCTCCGTTTTCAGGGCAGAGGGCGATACGCAGATACAAACGTTTCTTGCACACCACAAAGATGCACGTTTAATGCCCTCGCCGGGCCATTTACTGCCTCAAAGTAGCGCGCCTGGCCCGGTCTTCCCGGACAATTTGACGAGTGAGCACGACGGGTTTTATTACGCACTCCTTGAAAAGCAACGCGCCTGAACGCGTGGTGCGGCCTGTGGCATGGCTGGTTGCGCGGTGGTTTTTAGCACTTTGCTTGTGTTCGGGCCTGGCGCAGCTTGCCCAGCAAGCCGAAGCAGCCGAGTTGACCCAGCTAAACGTGGAGCGCACTGACGATGGCGTCTACCTGTCAGCGGTGGTCCGATTTGAATTGCCTGCGGTGGTTGAAGATGCCTTGGTCAAAGGCATTCCCATGTTTTTCGTGGTGGAAGCCGACATTTATCAAAACCGCTGGTACTGGACTGACAAGCGCGTGGCCAACGCGACCCGTACCATTCGCCTGGCCTATGCGCCCTTGACGCGCCGCTGGCGTGTCAATATCGTTAGCGGGCTGATCAATAGTTCGGGCGGGTTTCGGGCAACGCTGAATCAAAACTATGACACGCTGCCTGATGCCATGTCGGCGGTGCAACGCCTGTCGCGCTGGAAAATCGCCGACAACGCCGAAGTTGAGCTTGATGTGGTTCACAAACTTGAATTCAGTTTCAGCCTTGATTTGTCGCAGTTGCCCCGGCCTTTCCAGATTGGTGTGGCTGGGCAAAAAGACTGGAATATTTCGGTTCAGCAAAGCGAGCGTTTGCAGCTTTCTGCGCCCCGCCCGGTGGTTGTGAGTGACAAACCCAAAGCTGTTCTGCCCGCTGCAAAAGAGGCGGAAAAGTGAGCCTGAAAGGCGGCGCTTCACCGCTCGAGAGTAGCCCGGCATTTCGCTGGACGGTGGGTATCGGCGCGGGCGTAGTGCTGGCGCTTAGCCTGGTGCTGCTGTTTTTATTGACCCAGGCAACCGGTAACCGCGAGCTGTACGAGCGCAATTACGCCCGGCTGCTGGTGCTCAATATTGTGGTGGCGACGCTGCTGCTGCTGGTCATTGGCTGGATCGTTTTACGCCTGGTGTTGCGGCTGCGCCAGGGTCGGTTTGGCAGCCGGTTGTTGCTTAAACTGGCCGCGATTTTTGCGTTGGTCGGGCTGTTGCCGGGGTTGATGATTTACGGTGTGTCCTACCAGTTTGTCTCGCGCTCAATTGAAAGCTGGTTTGACGTCAAGGTGGAGGGCGCGCTTGACGCGGGCTTGAACCTGGGCCGCGCTACGCTTGATGCCCGAGCCCTTGACTTGGCCAATAAAGCCCAGCAGGTGGCGACACAACTTTCAGAAATGCCCGATAGCGCTGCCGGTCTAGCCCTGGAGCGCCTGCGTGCCCAGCTCTCGGCCAGCGATGTGGTGCTGTGGGCGGCCTCTGGTCAGGTGATAGCCAGTGTCGGCGACTCGCGTTTTACGATCAACCCGGAGCGGCCTGCTGCGCAATTGTTTCGGGCCGCCAAAGCCCAGCGCGTGGTGACCCAGGTAGAAGGCCTTGATGAGCTGTCTACGGGCGTGCCAACGCCCACGGCCGCAGCGTCGGTGGCACGCATTCAGGCGATTGCTGTGGTGAACAGCTCCAATGTTGGCCTGCTTGGCGACGCACGGTTTTTGCAGGTAACGCAGGCTATTCCCGCTACCGTGGCGGCCAATGCCATAGCCGTGCAAGAGGCCAACCGCGAATACCAAGAGCGAGCCTTGGCCAGGGGCGGCTTGCGCAAAATGTACATTGGCACGCTGACGCTCAGTTTGTTTTTGGCGGTGTTTGGTGCGGTTCTTTTAGCTGTGTTGCTGGGCAATCAGCTAGCCAAACCGCTGCTTCTGTTGGCCGACGGCGTGCGGCAAGTGGCGCTGGGCGATTTGACGCCCAAGGCAGCGCTGCAAGGTAAAGATGAACTTGGCGGGTTAACGCGCTCTTTTGCCGACATGACACAGCAACTGAGCGATGCCCGCTCAGCCGTGCAGCAAAGCATGACCCAGGTAGATGCAGCGCGTGCCAATCTGCAAACTATTTTGGACAACCTCACGGCGGGCGTGATTGTGCTGGATGTTCAAGGGCGCATCCAGTCCAGCAACCCGGGTGCAACGCGCATCTTGCGCGCGCCACTGGCGGCGTACCACGGCCAGTCGCTGGGTGAAGTCCCCGGCCTGGGCCTGTTTGCCAAAGACGTGGATGCGCAATTTACAGACTTCATCAGCGACATGAATGCACCGCATGGGCTGGGGCAATGGCAGCAGTCGTTCGAGCTGAATACGGCCATGCCAGGTGCGCCCGATAGCGCGATAACGCTGATAGCACGCGGTGCAAAAATGCCGGGTGCCGAAGAGTTTTTGCTGGTGTTTGATGATGTGTCTGAAATGGTCTCCGCCCAGCGCGCTCAGGCCTGGGGTGAAGTTGCCCGCAGGCTGGCCCATGAAATTAAAAACCCGCTGACACCCATTCAGCTGTCCGCCGAGCGCCTGGAGATGAAGCTGGCAGGCAAGCTGGCTGGCCCCGAGCAGGCGCTGCTCACCAGATCTGTCAAAACCATCGTCGACCAGGTCGATGCGATGAAGCGGCTGGTCAACGAATTTCGCGACTACGCGCGCCTGCCTGCAGCCGAGCTTAAGCCGGTAGACCTGAACGCGCTGCTGGGCGACGTGATGCAGCTTTATGCAAACGACAACGCGGTCGTGCCTGTTCATACCGAGCTTGATCTGACTGCCCCTTTTATCAAAGGGGATGCACAGC
>JAYWBS010000132.1:0-4838 GCA_043781295.1 Polaromonas sp. | reverse complement strand
CGGGCTACGATGTGGCCACGGCATCCGATGGCTTTGAGGCGATTGAACAAATCCGCATCAAGCGCCCGGCACTGGTGCTGACTGATTTGGAAATGCCCAATCTCAATGGCCTGGAGTTGACGCGGCGGGTGCGCGAGGTACAGCAGTGGATGGACTTGCCGATTGTCATGATCACCTCACGCGCAGGTGACAAGCACCGGAACATGGCTGTGGAAGTGGGTGTTGATGTGTACCTGACCAAGCCTTATCAGGACGCTGATTTGCTGGCGCATGTCAGAAGACTTTGCGCTGCTGAAGCAGATATGCTTGTGATTTGAACGCGGCTTCGGCCAGCAAAAAATCGTCAGCGTTTTTAGCTAGGGTGTGTTAACAATGAAACGGGCGAGCGTTGGCCCCAGATGGGGATGGATGCGTGGAGCTTGGCGCATGGCAAAAGCACAGCTATTGTCAAGCCAAGCGACAAAGCAGACGCCCCATCTGGAGCAACCCGCAGGGAAAGTGCCCCAGGCGGCTGATTGCGGCGTTGCTGCTCGCTTGTGTGGCCAGCCACACGGCACTCCCAGCGCCTTGCACTCAACCGCCTGGAACACTTTCGCTCGCCCGTTTCATTGTTAACACACCCTGATGCCTATCTTTAAATTTTGTATCCCGGACTGTTCATGCCTCTAATCGCCGCCCGCACTCTTTTGACCCTTTTGCTGGCGTTGGCCGCTGCTCTGGCATGCGTACAGCTGCGTACCCCTTTGCCCTGGATGATTGGGCCACTGGTGGTGACGGCGGTACTGTCGATGCTGGGCGCGCCTACTTACAGCTACACGCCGCTGCGCAATATGGGTCAGTGGGTGATTGGCGCTGCGTTGGGGCTGTACTTCACGCCGCAAGTGGTGGTGCTTGTGATGGGTTTGTGGTGGGCTATTGCCCTGAACGTCCTCTGGGCGCTGGCACTCGGCGCGGCCTTTGGTGCGTGGCTGCACCGCGTACACCACGGGCCGGGCATGTTTCATATTTCAGGACTATCGCGTACAACCACTTATTTTGCGGCACCTATAGGCGGTGCCCCAGAGATGACGCTGATGGCCGAACGCCGGGGTGCGCAAACCGAGCTGGTGGCATCCAGCCACAGCCTGAGGGTGCTGCTGGTCACGCTGATTGTTCCGTTCGGCTTTCAGTTCGCGGGCCTGCACGGGCTGGACACCACGCTGCCCGGCCCGCGCGTGGTCAACTGGCCCGGCCTGGCGGCGCTTGGGGCTTTGACGGGCATCGGCTGCTGGGTGATGGTCAAGCTCAAGCTCACCAACCCGTGGTTTCTGGGTGCGCTGGCAGCCAGCTTGGCTGTCACGGCCAACGGCCACACTTGGTCAGCCATTCCCACCTGGATGAGCAACGCCGCGCAACTGGTGATCGGCATCAGCCTGGGGGTGCGCTTTACCCGCAGCTTTGTGCACCTGGCGCCACGCTGGCTGGCATCGGTGGCGCTGGGCACGCTGGTCATGATTGCCCTGTGCGCAGGCTTGGCCTGGGGACTAGCGCAAGCCACCCATCTGCACTGGGCCACCGTGCTGCTGGGCACATCCCCCGGCGGCATCGCTGAAATGGCGATCACCGCCAAAGTGCTGCAATTGGGCGTGCCGCTGGTCACGGCCTTCCACGTCACGCGGCTGGCAGCAGTGCTGCTGCTGACGGAGCCGATGTATCGCTGGTTTGAGGCTGAGAAGGTTTGAAAAAGCTGTTTCTGAGCATTTTTTAGGTGTCTTTTAGGCCTCTAGCCCAATAAATTCGGGCGCAAGCAGCTACTAAATAAATAGCGTTGAAGTTTCCATTTGTCAACCCTGAACAAGACGCTTGTGGTCATAAAGGCATCTATTGGTCATTACCGTCTTCCTTGGTAAAATTTGACTAGTCTGAAAAACTAGTCAAATACTATGCAAAACTTAATCCAGCAAACCGGCCTCGCACCTTGGCGGCTTCAAGACGCGAAAGCGCAATTCAGCGCACTGGTAGACAACGCCATGCGCGGTGTGCCCCAGCACGTGACGCGCAGCGGCAAACGTGCGGTGGTTGTGTTGTCAGAGCAGGACTTTGAGGCATTGCAGCGCAGCGCAGCCAGCAGGTCGCATGCGCCGTTAAGTTTTATCGAGCATTTGCTGGCCATCCCCAAAACTGAGGCCAGTGACTTGCCAGATGCGCCGCGCCTGGACGTGCAGCCGCGAGAGGTCGACTTTTCATGATCTTGCTGGACACCATGGTGCTGTCAGAGCTACGCAAAGCCAGACCCAACAAGGGCGTGATCACGTACTTGAAAGCACAGGCACCAGATGCGGTTTTTTTAAGCGCCATGACGATTGGCGAGATTGAAACCGGGATTGAAAAGCAGCGCAGTGTTGCCCCTGAATTTGCCGAAGAGTTGTCGCAGTGGCTGGCACTGATGGAACTGCAATTTGTCCAATCCATCCTGCCCGTGACCCCCGCCATTGCCAAGCTCTGGGGGCGGCTGTGCGTGCAAACTGGTAACAAAGGCATCGACAACCTGATAGCCGCGACGGCGCTGGTTCATAACCTGCTGGTGGTAACGCGCAATGCGAAAGATTTTGAGGTGGTGGGCGTGCGGGTGTTTGATCCGTTTTAGGGCGCAAAAAGTTCAGGGTCTGGCTTGATGATGAAAAGGCCTGAAAAAGCGGTTTTCGAGCACTTTTCAGGTATGTTTTAGGTCTCTAGACCAATAAATTCGGGCGTAAGAAGCTACTAAATTAATAGCAGTAACATTCGCTTAGATCCGTCTCTCTTCCACCGCATGGCACGCCACCTTGATCCCATGCAGCGCCTTCAAAACCGGTCGCTCAGTGCGGCAACGGTCGTTGGCGTGCGGGCAACGGGGGTTGAAGGCGCAGCCTGCGGGTGGACTCAAAGGGTTGGGTACTTCGCCTTGCACTGCCGTACGGGCGCGGCCGGTGTCGTGCATTTTGGGGATGGCATCCAGCAGCATGCGCGTGTAGGGGTGGCGCGGGGTGCTGAACAAGGCTTGCTTGTCAGCCAGCTCAACCAGGCGGCCCAGGTACATCACGCCGACGCTGTCGCTGACGTGGCGCACCACAGCCAGGTTGTGGCTGATGAAAAGATAGGTTAGCCTGCGCTGCTTTTGCAGGTCTTTCATGATGTTCAGCACCTGCGCCTGCACGCTCACGTCGAGTGCACTGGTCGGTTCGTCGCACACCAAAAACTCGGGGTTGGTGGCCAGTGCCCGGGCAATCGAGATGCGCTGGCGCTGCCCGCCTGAGAACTGGTGCGGGTATTTGGGCATGTCCAGCGGGCTCAGGCCGACAGACTTGAGCAGCTCGCCGACTTTGGCTTTTAGCTCAGCCGCGTCAGTGATGATGCCGTGCTCTTTGAGCGGCTCGCCAACGATGTCTTCCACAATCCAGCGCGGATTCAGCGATGCATACGGGTCCTGAAAAATCATCTGGATGCGCTGCCGCAGCTTCAAGTCTTCACTATTTTTATTGCTTTTATAGATGGCGTGGGCGTCCATGCCGTCAAACGTCATGTTGCCGCGCGTCGGCTGGTACAAGCCGACCATCAGCTTGGCCACCGTGCTTTTGCCGCAACCGGATTCACCGACAAGTGCCAGCGTTTTGCCTTTTTCTATTTCGAAACTCACGCCATCGACGGCGTGCAAAAAGAGTTTGGGCTGACGCTCAATCACCCGCGTGAGCAGGCTGGGAGAGACGTCGAACGTCATGGCGATGTCATTGACCTTCACAAGTGTCGTCATGCGCGTTGCTCTACCAGCCAGCAGGCTGCGCGGGTAGCACCTGCGTTGGCCAGCACGGGCCGCTCCGTTTTGCAGCGGTCAAAGACTTTAGGGCAGCGCGGGTTAAATGCGCAGCCCTCAGGAATGGCGTTTAAACGCGGCATGGCACCGTCGATCTGGTTCAGGTATTCACGGTCTTGCGTGATGTCAGGTATCGACGCCATCAGGCCGGCGGTGTACGGATGCGCCGGGTGATTGATGACTTCATGCACCGGGCCAATTTCAACAATGCGCCCGGCGTACATCACAGCCACGCGGTCACAGGTCTCGGCGATCACGCCCATGTCGTGGGTGATCAGCATCACCGCTGCGCCCCGGTTTTTACAAATGTTTTTCAAGAGGCTAATGATCTGTGCCTGAATCGACACATCGAGCGCCGTGGTCGGCTCATCAGCCACGATGAGTTTAGGTTCAGCCGCCAGTGCCAGGGCAATCACCACGCGCTGGCGCATGCCGCCTGAAAACTGGTGCGGGTAATGGTCAATGCGCTGCTCGGCGGCGGGGATGCCGGTGTCCTTGAGCAAGTCAATCGCACGTTTGCGCGCCTCGGCATTGCTGACAGGCAAGTGCGCCTGAATGGTTTCCGTCAGTTGCTTGCCAATGCTGTACAGCGGGTTCAGTGAGGTGAGCGGGTCCTGAAAAATCGCGCCGATTTTGCGACCACGAATGTGGCGTAGCTGGTCGTTGTTCAGGTTGTCGATGCGCTGGCCTTCAAGCAAAACTTCACCGCTGGCAATGCGTCCCGGTGGCTCCAGCAGGCCAATGATGGACGCGCCCGTCAGTGACTTGCCAGCGCCTGATTCACCGACCACGCCCAAAATTTCACCCGGTGCGATGTCGAAAGAAATACCGTCAATCGCGCGCAACGTGCCGCGTCGATTAGGGAACTCGACAACGAGGTTTTTAACTTGAAGTAGTGACATCGTGACTCGGGTACTTCTAGAAATTCAGATTTTCGGGATGAAGTGCAAGGCGCCCGGAGCGCAGGACACCGGAATGCACTTGTGTGCATGAGGATTCCGAGCACCGC
>JAYWBS010000131.1:0-36246 GCA_043781295.1 Polaromonas sp. | reverse complement strand
TGAACAACTTCAGCTTAGCAGCGGCAATGTGGTCGATCCGCCCAGTTTGATTTGTCAGCCTTGGCTTAAGGTAGTGCCATGAGGGTCAGACTCCAATTAATTTTTTCGGATTCGATCATGACGTCAGCATTTCCAGAGCCATCTCATTGGGCTTGTCCGTGAGTTTGCTCACATCCAACATTTCAATGCCCAAGACGCGCCCGTTTGCGTCGGTATCCAAAAACACGTTTGGCCGTACCTCGTCACTGTCTGCTACCCTGCCGCTGGACAAGCGAATATATATAGCATCGGCTTTTGGGTCGTATTCAATTTTCATGGTGTGACTCCGTATTTAGCAAGCTTGCTGGTAGCAACCACGGTGATGACCGTCACCACCGCGCCGTGTTCGTAGATAACGCGCAATAACATGATTTTGCCATCGCGCTCTATTAATCCTCTGGCTTCAAAGCGGTCTTCGTTGGCGACAAGTTTTTCTCGCGGATGGGTGAGTACTTCAATGACCTCGGCCTTGCTGACGCCACGCTCCAGCATACGCGCTAAAGCGTGAGCGGTGAAATGGACGTCACTGGCGTTCATGGCAGGATGCTGCACCATGGCTTGATACCCTACCCACCACGCGCAGAACGACCAAAGACTTTGGGGTCGTCGCGCATGGTGTTGGTTTGTGCAGCGGGCGCTGGCGCTGCGCCGTTGTTAGCAACCCGTGGGTTGCTGTAGTCGTCGGTGTATTCCTTCATCATGCCGTAGGGGTTTTGGTCCCATATTTTGGCAACGGTGCTCAGGTAGTCGCGGTTGGCGCTGGCGTATTGGCCACCGGCTTTGATGGCTTCAGTATTGATGGCGTTTAGCAACTGGGGCAAGTTGTAGTCTGGCTGCTCCCTGACGGTTCTGAAGACGATGCTGCGGTCAGGTGGCGATAAAAAGAGTCGCCCGCCTTGATCAATGACCATGCGAAGTCCGTCAAACCTGCCTTGTTGCATGACGCCAATGCGCATGCCTATGAAGTCTTTGGCTGGCTCGTTACCAGCTTTGACTGTCCAGCTCACGCCGTACAGCACGGAACCTTGAAAAAACCCATTCACGCAATTACCCATCACATTGAGTACTTGCGCATCAACCAGGGCGGGGAATGCCGAGTGATAGAGCTTGCAACCGGCTTTGTCGATCAGCACGATTTCAGGAAGTTGCGTTTGGGCTTTAGCTGGGGTGGCTGCAAGCAATGCAGCCTCTACCAACGCTGTAGCCAGTAAACAGGCGTTTGCGAGAAGTTGGCGGTTAACAAATTGTTTCAACATGCCTCGAATGTACCGGATGATTTCAGCTTTTGGTATCCCCCATTTGGGGGATAAGCGCAGCCTAGGGTAAGTGCTGATTGGGGGCCAAGATAAAGGCGTACCCAGCGCCCTACCTCAAACCTCCGTCTCCAAATCCGGTATCCGGTTAAAAGCAATCCGCATCGGTGCAGTGTCTTTTGCGTCATGTGACGCTGCAAAGTACAGCGTGTTTTTGCCGTAGGTTTTGTTCAGCTTGTCCATGGCTGCGTCCAGCTTGCCACGGTCACGCGCGGCCAGTGATGACGCTTTGGGCGCATCAGAAAAATCAAACAGGTCCGGTGTGTGCTGCCCCACCAGCACCAGGCCGTGCATGGTCACGTTCACGGCCTTGGGGTGCTGCAAAAGCTGCAAGCCGCTGTGCCACAGCTTGTGCAGCACATCCAGAAAAAACCCGGTGTCCTGCATTTGCCCAAACTGTGCGTCTCGCCCCCCACCATGTGATGTTTCGGGCATGGCCTGGTAGCGATGGTCGCAGCGCACGCTGACCGACATCGCCGTGGCGTAAAAGCCCTGCTTGCGCAGCCGCATGGCGGCTTTTTGCGTCAGGCGCATCAGCACACCCAGCGCACCTTCGGGGTTACGCAGCTCGGGCGGCAGCACATGCGAATGTCCCAGTGAGCGGGCTGTGGTGGTGCGTGGGCCGTACCACTGGCCGCGCAGCATGTCGTGCATTTCAGTGCCCGCCACGCCGCCCCACACGCTGTGCAGTACGTCACGCGGCGCGGCGCACAGCTCTGCCATGCTGAAAATACCTGCCGCCTGCAGCCGCTGCAACATGCGCTTGCCAATGCCTTGCACGTCTTGCAGCTTCAGTGGGTAGAGCCGCTCGGGCAGCTCGGCCTGCTCAATGACCACCAGGCCATCGGGCTTTTGCATGTCAGACGCCAGCTTGCCCAGCAGCGTATTGGGGGCAATGCCAATCGAGCAGCGCAGGCAAATGCCGACCGTGCTCAGAATTTCTTTTTTGATGTTCTGGGCAATGGCGATGGCTTTGTCACGCTGACGCCAACTGCCCGTCAGCTCGCATTCCATCTCGTCAATCGACAGCACCTGGCGCACTGGGGCGATGCGTTCGACAGCAGCAACCGCGCGCTGGTGAAAGTCCACATAAATTTCATGCTTGGCTTCGACAAACACAATCTCTGGGCACAAATGTTTGGCATCCATGACTGATGTGCCGGTTTTAATGCCGTAAGCCTTGGCCTCGTAGCTGGCGGCAATGCAGCAGGTGGTTTGCGTCATCACCGGCAGCACGCCTACGGGCCTGCCGCGCAGGTGGGGTTTGACCTGCTGCTCGACCGAGGCAAAGTAGGAGTTGAAATCAACAAAAAGGCTGCGAAGCATGGCTAGATAAGATAAGACGAGACGAGCCCAAATTAACTGATAATAAACACAGTATAGTGAATTGCCTTTCCAGGTACGTTCCAAGTACTTTTCAGCCACAAAAAGTTTAAAAAATGACCAAAAATCACTGTTTTCAGGCATGTTTTAGGCCTGTAGACCAATGGATTCGGGCGCAAGCAGCTACTAAAGTAATAGTGCTTACTTTGCTCGTGCTGCTGTCTGTGCAAGCCAGCGCAGCAACCCGGCGTACCCAATCAGGTGTGGTTACCCACGTAGTGGACGGCGACACGGTGTGGGTGCAAACCGCTGGCTCTGGCAAACCCTTGAAGGTTCGGCTCCAGGGCATTGATGCACCTGAAATTTGCCAGGCGGGCGGTGTGCAGGCGCAGGATGCGCTCAAACGCCAGGTGCTGGGTCAAAGCGTAACGCTAACATCGCGTGCGCATGACGACTATGGCCGCACCGTGGGCACGCTGCATTTTCAGGGTCAGGACGTCAGCCGCTGGCTGGTCGCCAATGGTCATGCCTGGGTGTACAGCTACCGCCATAAAAAAGCGCCCTACGCTGACGAATTTGCTCAGGCTCAGGCTGCGCGGCGTGGCATTTTCAATGATGCGCAGGCAGAGGAACCCCGTGTTTTTCGCAAGCGCAATGGCAGCTGTTATCCGAATCAGAAGCGCTCCTCGTCCTACAAAAAAAGCAGTCGCTTCTGACTGCTGCCAGCAAGCCGCGTCATTAAAGTGAATCAACAGGTTGCCATGAATGGGCGGCTTGCTCTTTTTAACTTTTCAAAGGACGCATCATGAACAAAGACCAAATCAAGGGCCGTGTTGAACAGGCAACGGGCAAAGTCAAAGAAGTCGCTGGCAAGGTCGTCGGCAACGACAGGCTTGAAACGGAAGGCCTAGCTGGCCAGGTCAAAGGCAAAGTGCAGGCGGGCTTTGGCGATGCCAAAGAACACGCGAAAGATCAGGCTAAAAAAATGATCGACAAGCTTTAAGGGGAATGGTCATGAGCAACTACACACTTGCCGCAACACACCTGCGCTTCAAAGCGCTGGTTCTGTCACTGGTTGCCCTGGCAGTACTTTCTGCCTGTGGCAAAAAAGATGATTCACAGACGGTGGGGCAAAAGATTGACTCCGCCGTTGCCAGTACCGAGCAGGCTGCCGCAGAGGCCAAAGCGAAGGCCGAAGTCTCGATGGCTAAAGCGGGCGACGCCATGAAAGACGCGACGCAAAAAGCAGAAGTATCAGGCGCGAAAACCGCAGAGTCCATCGTCGGTAAGGTCGATGATGCGGCGATCTCCGCATCGGTTCTGTCTGAGTTCGCAAAAGACGCTGATCTGAGTGCCATCAAAATTGATGTCGATACTAAAGGCGGTAGCGTGACGCTAATTGGTCCGGCACCGACGGCAGCGGCACGCGACAAAGCCACGACGCTTGCCAAAAGCATCAAGGGCGTGACTTCAGTCAGTAACAAGCTGGTGGTCAAGTCCAGTTGATGGCTGGTCATTGAAAAATTGACACAAGGACGTAAAAAAACCTCCTGAGGGAGGTTTTTTTACGTCTGATTGATCAGGCTGCTTGAGCAGATTGCTCAAGGACGCACAACGATATCGTTGCGCACGCTACGGACATTGTTGACGCTGCGTGCAAGAACTTCTGCCTGTTCTTTTTCAGCGCCAGACTTGGCAAAGCCAGACAACTGAACCGTGCCGTTCAGTGTTTCAACACTGATGGATGAGGCTGCCACTGTTTTATCGGCAACCATTTTGGCCTTGACGGCGGTGGTGATGCCTGCATCGTCAACATAGGCGCCCGTGGTTTCCTGGCCGCGCACAACGGCGCAGCCTGTCGACAAAACGGTCATGCCAGCCAGTGCGGCGAATGCGCATACCAGTGCAGTAGCGCGGACGGTGGTGGGGGTGTATTTCATGATGATTCCTCTTGAGTTGGTTTAATTAAATCGGTGCAAAGTTTTAAAAGCCTGCCCGTCAGCGGCACCACGCCGACAAGCCTGCGGATAGATTTTTTATATTTAGTCTTCAAGCCAGTCAGCCAGCCCAGTGGCCAGTGAATCGTTGGGTAATTTGATGATCGCTTTGCGGTGCGGGCCATAAGCGGGGGTGACGGCACCGTCATCCAGACTCTTTTTGACCACCTTCAGGCCAGCCGCCTCATTGATCACAAGATCTTCCGGCGGTAACAGGGTCGATTTCGTCATGATGCGTCCTTTGGTGCAGTAGTTGGTTCAGATTTTGTAGAGAGCAAAGACAGCAGAAGTCCTGGGAACTCTGTTGACTTGATCGTGGCAAATAGCAAGCCAGTCATGGACACCAGTCGCCATGGGCGAATCAGCACGGCAGCGGCACCAGCGCCAGCCGCAAGGCCTAGCAGCTGTAGCGGCTTTTCCCGCGCATAGTTGCCGAGCACTGGTTGGGCAAGGTCTATGGCAATTTGTGCGGGATGGTGCTGCCACCAAATCCGCACAGTGCGCTTGATGGTTTGCCATGCATTGCTTTTGACGAAACCTGAGCGGCCGTTTTGCCGGCCAAAATCAGTTCTGTTTTGTGCAGATGCTGGCCTGTCGTCTTGCGTCATGTAGTTGACGATCGCCCTGCGGCTTAATAGCAATCTTTCTTGAGCAGTCAATTGCGAGCCGTGGCTTGGAAGAGATGTCATATATCTTTAAGCGCAGTCATCAAGCGGCCTGATGCAGGGCAACCCTGTCATATTCAAGCTGTGCTTTAAGCTCAGAAAAATGCTCTGCTGGAATCGGTTTCATGGCCTTTAAAACTGCAACGATGGTCAGTAGCAAAGCCACCCCTGGTGCGGCCACCAGGACCCAGTGAAACTGGTTTTGTAAAACCCCCAGCATCAATGCCATACCAGCCAGAGACATGAAAACAGCCGCACACATCAACGCCAACAGGCTGGCAACTGCACGCATCAAGAACTGCGAACCAGCTACCTTGGCCTCCTGACCAAGCAGTGCACCATAGGCCGAGACATGGTCAATGACCAGATCAGGCCGCTGGATGATGGTAGAAAAAAGAGGGTGCAGCATGATCGTGGCAAAGCCCAGCTATCAGTAACGATTGCGGTTGCGTGCGGAAGACACCAGCAAGGCAACGGCGGCACCCACGGCGGCAGCTATCAGCACAGAGCGCACGGGCTGCTCTGAAACGTACTGGCTGGTTACTGCGCTGTAACGGGAAAGCGACTTTTGTGCCATCTCCTTTGCTTCTGCAGCCATGTCGAGACTTTGGCGCGCCAACTGTTGGGCTTTGGCAGAAAAACGGTCAACCAACGGGTCCACATTGCTGCGAAGTTCGCGTACCTTGTCTTCTGTTTTATCCAGGGCATGGTTGGAGTAGTCGCGAGTGGCGTCCACTGCGTGGCTGGCTGTTTGTAGCACCTCGTCAGATGCTTTTCGTAGGGCGGGCATCGCGTCACGGGTCATGTCGCGCGAATTGTTGGAGGCAGGTGTAATCATGGGAAGTCCTTTAGAAATGTTGAGTTGAGAATTGAAAACGAAAGGCGTGAATGGATAAATAGATAAGGGGGTGATGGATCAGTTTTTTCGGACCAGACTGATCACAAAGCTCACAATCGCCATGACGGCAAAAATAAAGAAAAGAATTTTGGCAATCTCAACGGCACCAGCGGCAATACCGCCAAAGCCGAATACGGCAGCAACAAGTGCGATGACCAGAAAAATAACGGAATAGTGAAGCATCACAATCTCCCTGATTTGGATGAACCCGAGGTGAATCAAATTGAGAAGTCATTGCTGATGCGGACTTCTCAAATACATGACCAGAGGTTAATCAGGCTGCCGCGTATCCATCATCGGCTGTGGCCGCGCGCCGCTGTAAGTGGGGTGGGTTATGCGCTGTAGGAGCGAGCTGACAATTTTTTGTCGCCCTGTTGCACGGTAACTTGTACGGTGCGGCGCGCTACGCAAGTAGCGCATCAGTAGCCGCTATTTAATGCGTCTTGGGCAACACGGCAGAAATTCGCGTGCCATCACCGGGATTGCTGACAACGGTCAAGCGACCACCGGCGGCTTCGACGCGGTGCCGCATGCCTGTGATGCCGTGGCTGGTCGGGCCGATGCTGGCCAGTTCAAACCCTTTGCCGTTGTCATTTACTTCGATGGATATATAGCCCTCCATATTTTGCAAACTGATCACGGCCTGCGTTGCCTCTGCATATTTACCAATATTGGTCAAAGACTCCTGCACCAGCCGATAGACCGTGAGTTGGGCCGAACCACCTAAATCAACAATTTCCAGGTCGGTAGTGATGCTGATGTCTGAGCGTTCTTCAAACTCCCGCGCCAGAATTTCCAGTGACGCCACCAGCCCCAGATGCGACAGCGACGATGGCCGGAGATCTTCAACAATGCGGCGTTTGAGTGCAATGCCACTGTTCAAGGTGGTGGTCATGTGCGCCAGGCGCTCCAGGGCCTCGGGCTGGGTGTTTCCCAGTCGCGACTTCAGCCGTGCCACATCAAGCTTTGCCGCCGTTAGCAGTGCGCCCAGCTCATCGTGCAGTTCGCGCGCCAGGTGGCCTCGTTCGTCTTCACGCACGTTTTGCAGGTGGGTTGCCAGCTCGGCCAGGTTGGCGGTGCGCTCCCGCACCTGTTGATCAAGCTGGTCACGCTCACGCTTCAGGGACTCCTGCTCCCGAATGCTCGAGTTGAGCAGAGCCCTGCTTTGCAACAGATACATATAAAAAGCCAGCAAGCCGCCCAGCGCCATGGCGGCAATGCCTATGCGTGACAGTTGCAACGTAAGCTTGACTTGGCCCTGGCCCTGCTCCATGTCGCGAATGCTGTTGGAGGCCAGCTTGACAGACTGGACACGTATTGCCTCCATCTGCTCTTTGCCGACATCGGTGGTCAGCACAAAACGCCAGGCATCTTCTTTACCGGCGGCGCGCATTTTGACGGTTAAATCGAGTTCTGCCAGTTTGCGGGAAATATGCCGCGACATCACGCCAAATTCACCCAACTGCTGGGGATAGGGGCTAAAGATGATGCGTAAATCATCGAGCTGCTGATTGATGGTTTTAAGCGTCTCGTTATAAGGCACCAGGTATCTTTCATTGCCTGTCAGCAAATAGCCGCGCTGGCCAGTTTCAGCGTCCAGCAGGCCTTGCATCAGTGCGTTGAGGGCGCTGCGTGTGGTTTGCGCCTGTTCCATGGTACCGATAGACTTGACGGTGGTGTGATAGCTCGCTTCATTGATAAAAATGATTAAAGTCACCAACAGCGCGGCCAGCGGCAGACTGGTGGTCATACCGGGCAGTTTGAACAGCTTAAAAAACTTCACGGGAAATTCTCCTACATGCTTTACGGGCTATGTCGTCAATAATTGAACACGGAAATCAATTGAGATGGCAAGTTTGCCCATAAATAACGTTTCTTAGAAAGACGACATCATGATCAAAATCGGCATTGTGGATGACCACGCCATTGTGCGTTCCGGGCTCAAGCAGTTTTTCTCTGAGCATGTTGATTTGCGTGTTGCGGGCGAGGCCGCCAGTGGTCGGGAGGCCATTGACCTGGTGCGCAATGTCGAGCTGGATATTTTGGTGATGGACTTGTCCATGCCCGGCCAAAGCGGCATCGATGCACTGGCCATGATTCGTGCCAAGGCACCCGACGTGGGTATTTTGATTTTGAGTGGTTACCCCGAAGAGCACTACGCCGTGAATCTGATTCGCCAGGGTGCCAGCGGCTACCTGAACAAGGAGTGTGAGCCTTCGGAAATTGTGGATGCCATACGTGTTATTTCTTTGGGCAAGCGCTACATTACGCCAGCCGTTGCCGAGCTGCTGGCCCAGCAACTGAACCGGCCGCAAGATATGGCATCGCACGAGCAATTGTCTGAACGCGAGTTTCAGGTGTTTCTGAAATTGGCCAAAGGTGAAACAGCGGGTGACATTGCGAAGGCGCTGTCGCTCAGCGTTAAAACCGTCAGCACCTACCGGACCCGCGTGATGGAAAAAATGAGCCTGGCGTCTAACAGTGACCTGACGTATTACGCGCTCAAAAATAAATTGATTGATTGATGTCAAGCGGGCACTGCCTGTGGGTGACGTGCCGCACATCAGCAATTGCCTAGGTGAACAATGGCGCTCAATGGAGTTGCAATGCGGCAGCGCCGCTTTGGTTAACGCAAAAGTCCACCAGCGCATCAATCTCGTTTGATTTGTCAAAGACTGCATCCACACCCAGTTGAGCGCAACGCTGGCGAATGTCCGCTGTCGCGTAGTTGCTTAAAACCACGACCTTTTGCGACGGGCTTCTGTCCCTACAGGCCGCGAGTACGCCAAGGCCACTGCCTTGTTTTAAAAACAGATCAACAATCGCCAAATCCCATTGCTCAGGGTTGTCGGTCAGCCAGGCCTTGCCTTCATTTTCACTGTCTGAAGTTCCAACAGGGTCAATGTCGGCGAGTTCCTCGAGTGTCGCGATCAGGTTTTCGCGAATGGTCGGGTTGTCTTCGACGATGTAGGTTTTCAGTCTCACGGTTCGGGTCCAGGGCTAGATGGCCAGTATATTTTTTGGGATACGCATGGTGCACAGTACCAGGGGCCGCTATGCAGAAACGTCATGTTTTTTTATGTATCTTCAAATTAATCTTGATTCTGCACGTGAACTATGCCGCCGCTTGTAGGATGTTTCCTACTGTTATGCAATCTGTAGGCGCGCACCCACAGATTCCAGTCGCGCTTCCCGACGAATTGAAATACCGCTTTGCACGATAGTCAAATTCGCTCTAAAGCAATTCAAAATAATTTAAGCAATTACAAACAATTCCCGACACCTTGCCACGTAACCCATCCCCAAACGCATGACTACTCCGGTTTTCCGCTCTGCCATTTTTCGGCGCTCTGTCATTGGTTTTGCTGGCGTTGTGTTGGTTTTGGTGCTGGTGCTTGCGTTCTTTCCATGGGATGCCTTGCGGGGTCCCATCAACCGCTATGTCTCTGGTGAGTTGGGTCGTCGCTTTGAAATTACCAGGCATTTATCGGTGCATTTGGGAAGAACCATCACCGTCAAGGCCAATGGGCTGGAGTTTGCCAACCCGGAGTGGGCTAGCGAGCCATACCTCGTCAAAGCGACCGCTGCCGAGTTTGACATCAGGCTGTGGCCTTTGCTAATGGGTAAAGTTGACTTGCCGCGCATCGCGCTGATTGAGCCGCAGATTGGTTTGCAAATTGAACCCGACGGACGGCGAACCTGGGCGCTGTCGCGCGACACGTCAAACGCCGGTGCCAGCCCGAATATTGGTTCTTTGACGGTTGACCGGGGTACCCTCAAATACCGCGCATCACTGCAGGGTGCAGACATGACGGCCCTGTTTTCACTGGCACCCGAGACGAGCGCGGTAACCGGCTCATCTGCCTTGCCTTTGAGCTTCAAAGTCGCAGGCAAGTGGAGGAACGAAGCGTTTACTGCCAGCGGGCGTACCGGCGGTGCGCTACAGCTGAGCCGGGACCTGGCCGAATCCTTCCCCATCGAAGTCAATGCGCAATCGGGAAAAACGACGCTCAAGGCCAAAGGCTCAATAGAAAACCTTCAGGAAATGACGGGCTTGAATGCGGCATTTGACGTGCAGGGCCGAAACCTTGACGAGTTGTACAAGCTGCTTGGCATCGTGTTGCCATCCACGCCGCCTTACAAGCTTCGCGGGCAGTTGAACAAGCAGGGCAAGGTATGGTCAGCCAGTCAGATACAAGGTATTTTGGGTGGCTCTGACTTGAGCGGGCAATTGAGCTTTGATACCTCTGCGGCACCCCCGTTGCTGACGGGAAAAGTGCAGTCAAAGCTGCTGGATTTTGATGACTTGAGGCCCGTCATTGGGTTACCCGTCAAATCTTCAAAAACGATTTCAGGTATCACCCCAAAAACAGCAGCAGCCAGCGCAACTACTGACAAAAATAGCCAGGCGAACGCATCTCGCAAGGTGCTGCCTACTGCAACACTGGACCTGGTGAAACTCAAGGCCATGAACGCCGATGTTACTTACAGTGCGCTTGACATTCGCCACGTGGAGCAACTGCCGCTAGACAAAGGCAGTGTGCATGTCAAATTAAACAACGGCGTGATGCAGCTTGACCCGTTGGTTTTGGGTGTGGCGGGCGGATCACTGGCCGGACGCATCACGATCGACGTCAATGTGGTGCCTGCTGTTTTTGACACCCGGTTTGATTTGCGCGCCGTTCAGCTTAACCAGTTGTTCCCGACCATTCAAACCACCAAAACCGGACTGGGAAAAATCAGTGGTCAAGTGGCCTTGAAAGGGCGTGGCAATTCGATGGCACAGATGCTGGGCTCTGCTTCAGGTGACGTGGCGGTGTTGATGGGCAAGGGCGAGATCAGCAACATCTTGCTGGAGTTCATAGGGTTGGACGGCGGAGAAATCATCAAGTTTTTATTGCGCGGTGACCGTAATGTGGTTCTGCGCTGCGCCGCAGCGGCGTTTGATGTCAAGCAGGGGTTGATGAGTAGCAAAGTCATTGTGCTGGACACCACCGACACGGTGATCAACGGCAGCGGGCAGGTCAGCCTGGCCAATGAAACGCTGGACATTTTGCTCAAACCTGAACCCAAGGATAAAAGTATTTTGAGCTTGCGTTCTCCACTCAAAATTAGCGGTACGTTTGCCAGCCCGTATGCTGGGCCTGACAAGGTGGCGCTGGGTGCAAGGGCGGGCTTGGCGATAGCACTCGGTGTGGTTAATCCGTTTTTAGCGTTGCTGGCAACGATTGAAACCGGGCCAGGTCAGGATGCGGATTGCACGGGGGCACTGGCCATAGCTTCAAACCCCAAATCTAAAGCCGTAGTGAAACCAGCGGGTCAGTGACCGCTGCAAACGCTGCATGCTTCGTTTCTCGGCATGCGGATTTCATTGAAGGCCATGTTACGGCCATCAAGCATCAACAGGCGGCCCGTGAGCGGCTCACCAACCTGGTTGCCCGGGGCGATGAGCACCTTCAACGCCTCGGCAGCCTGAACGCTGCCAATGATGCCTACCAGGGGCGCAAAAACGCCCATGGTGGCGCAATGCGTTTCTTCAAACGTGCTTGATTCTGGAAACACGCAGGCATAGCAGGGTGACTGCGCGTTGCGCGGGTCATACACGGTGACTTGCCCATCAAAACGAATCGCCGCCCCTGACACCAGCGGTTTGCCGTGTTTGACGCAGGCCCGGTTGATGGCGTGGCGGGTGGTGAAGTTGTCGGTGCAGTCCAGTACCACATCGGCCTTTTGTGTCAGCTTGTCCAACAGCGCATCGTCCGCACGCCCAGTGATGGCGGTAACTTGAACGTCGGGATTGATGCTGGCGATGGCTTGAAGAATGGATTGCGCCTTGAATTGACCGACATCTGCCAGCGTGTGGGCAATTTGCCGTTGCAAATTTGTGGCATCTACCGTGTCGTGGTCAACCACCGTGATGTGCCCTACACCTGCACTGCCTAGGTACAGCGCGACAGGTGAGCCCAGGCCACCAGCACCAACAATCAAAGCGTGGGAGGCCAGCAGTTTTTGCTGACCTTCAATCCCCAGTTCGTCTAAAAGAATGTGGCGCGAGTAGCGCAGCAGCTGTGCGTCGTTCACGCCTTAAGTCTCACAAGAAAATTCAATTCTCTTTTTTCTCGTTTTTATTTTCGACGACAGCCGTTTTGCTGACGATCACGGGTCGACCTTTCAGTTGGTTGATGGCTTGTAACAGCGGGAAGTCTTTGTCACTGCCAAGTTCAGGCGGGCGACGTTGTTCTGGTGTTTTCTTGTTTTCTTCTTCAAGTTTTTTCAGCGCCAGTTCACGTGCCTTTTCGCGGTTGGCATCCTTGACTTCAGCACCCTGGCCACTGCCCAGGTGTTTTTCAAGATCGGCCTCACGGGTGCGCAGCGCCGCAAATGGGCTGCCTTCCAGAGTCTCGTCAACCATCACATCGGGGACGATGCCCTTGGCCTGAATCGATTTGCCGCTAGGCGTGTAATAGCGCGCAGTGGTGAGCTTGATGCCGGTGTCTGGCCCCAATGGCCGCACGGTTTGTACCGAGCCCTTGCCGAAGGTCTGGTTGCCCATAATGGTGGCGCGCTTGTGGTCTTGCAGTGCGCCTGCCACGATCTCGCTGGCGGATGCTGAACCTTCATTGACCAGCACCACCAAAGGCACGGTTTTCATGGCTGCAGGTAGTTTTTTGAGCGGATCATTGCCAGAGCGGCGCAGGTAAAACTCAGGTGCTGCCTTGTAGGTGAATTTGCTTTCAGCAAGCTGCCCGTTGGTGGAAACCACCGTCACGTTTTCAGGCAAAAATGCGGCTGAAATGGCCACTGCGGCATCCAGCAAACCACCTGGGTCGTTGCGCAAATCAAGCACCAGGCCTTTGAGGTTGGGTTCCTGCTTGTAAATGGCTTCCATCTTGGTGGCGAAGTCGTCTACCGTCCGCTCCTGGAACTGGCTCAGGCGGATCCAGGCATAGCCCGGTTCAATGACCTTGCTGCGCACCGACTGGGTACGAATTTCTTCACGAACGATGGTGACTGGGAATGTACGGCTTTCGTCTTTGCGGAAAATCATTAGCACGACTTTGCTTTTGGGCTCGCCGCGCATTTTTTTAACAGCATCGTTGAGCGACAAACCCTTGACCATCGTGTCGTCAATTTTGGTGATCAGGTCGTTGGGTTTCAGGCCAGCACGGTCTGCGGGCGAGCCTTCAATCGGCGACACCACTTTGACCAGGCCGTCTTCCTGGCTGATCTCGATGCCTACGCCGACAAAGCGGCCGCTGGTACCTTCGCGGAATTCTTTGAATGATTTTTTATCGAAATAAGATGAATGCGGGTCCAGGCTGGCGACCATGCCTGAAATTGCGTCGGAGATTAATTTTTTCTCATCTACAGGTTCAACATAATCGGACTTGACCATGCCAAAAACAGCCGCCAGTTGTTGCAGCTCTTCAAGCGGCAAAGGTGCCAGGCCGCCACGTGCAACGGCTTGCAGTTGCACGGTGGTCAGCGCACCTGCGACAACACCAATTGAAACCCAACCTGCGATTTTGAGCTTTTGACCCATGAGAGCACCTTGAAAAAGAACTGTCAGAAAAAACGATTAAAGCAATATACACCTAGGACAAAAGCCCTGTAAATCAGTTCCGCGCTGGGTTGCTACTTTCCTGGCATTTAGCGGCATTTAGCGGCTTTTTTACCTGCTGTTTACACAGCGCCCAGGTAGTCATGCCGGATTGGCTTCAAATCCGCATCCAGCTCATACACCAGCGGCACCCCGTTGGGGATGTTCAGGCTCACGATGTCTGCGTCTGAAATGTTGTCCAGGTACTTGACCATGGCGCGTATCGAGTTGCCGTGCGCTGCCACCACAACCCGTTTGCCCGCCTTCATGGCCGGGGCGATGGCTTCGTTCCAGAAGGGCAAAACCCGTTCAACCGTGTCTTTCAGGCACTCCGTCAGCGGCACCTGGCTGGGTTGCAGCCTGGCGTAGCGGCGGTCGGCGCGCTCGCTGCGCTCGTCACTGGCGTTCATGGCGGGCGGCGGTACGTCGTAGCTGCGCCGCCACAGCATGACCTGTTCATCGCCAAATTTTTTCGCTGTTTCCGCCTTGTTCAGTCCCTGCAAGTCGCCGTAATGCCGCTCATTGAGCCGCCAGCTGTTGACCACTGGCAGCCAGGTACGGTCCATCGCGTCAAGCACGTGCCACAGTGTGTGGGTGGCGCGTTTGAGCACGCTGGTATAGGCCACATCAAAGTCATAGCCAGCGTCTTTGAGCAGTTGCCCGGCGTTCTTGGCCTGAGCGATGCCAGTGTCGGTCAGCGGTACATCGGCCCAGCCGGTGAAGCGGTTTTCCAGGTTCCAGGTGGATTCGCCGTGGCGTATCAGTACGAGTTTGTGCATAAATAAGGGGGTTTAAAAAGGCTAAATGGCATGCTGCTCAGATAAGCGCATCCCAGCATTCTAAAATCATGGGCTTAGCTATAAATTTTCTCCAAAGGCACAACGTGAAATTTCTGATCGATAACTGGATGTTGATATCCATCGCCCTAGCCTCTGGTGGCATGCTGGTGTGGCCCATGGTGGCCAGCGGCATGAATGCGGGCGCACTGAGCGCCACGGGTGCGGTAACGCTGATCAACCGCGAAAAAGCCGTGGTCATTGACGTGAGCGAAACCGAAGAATTTGCGGCTGGCCACGTCGGTGGCGCCAAAAATGTCCCTTTCAGCGAGCTGGAGGACAAGCTGACCGCAGCGGTTAAAAACAAGGCGCTGCCCCTTATTTTGGTCTGCGCTACGGGCGCACGCGCCAACCGCGCCGTGGCTGTCGCCAAAAAACTCGGTTACGAGCAGGCCCAGGCGCTGGGCGGTGGGCTCAAAGCCTGGAAAGAAGCCAATTTGCCGCTGGAGAAAGCTTGAAATGCAAACCGTCAAAATCTATTCCACCGGCAGTTGCCCCTATTGCATCGCCGCCAAACAGCTACTTAAAACACGCGGCGTGACCGAGCTGGATGAAGTCCGTGTTGATGTGACCCCAGGTGAGCGTCAAAAAATGATGGACATCACGGGCCGCCGCACCGTACCGCAAATTTTTATTGGCGCAACGCATATTGGCGGCTGTGATGATCTGGTGGCCCTTGATGGGCGCGGGGGCTTGTTGCCACTGCTCAACGCCTCTTGAGATAATGCACCCTGTTTTTTCAAAAGTAACCTGAAAGTGATTCATGGCCGAAGCCAATCTTGACCCGGTATTTCAAATCCAGCGCGTCTACCTCAAAGATGTGTCATTGGAGCAACCCAATTCACCTGAAATTTTGCTCAATCAGGAGCAACCAGGCGTTGACATCCAACTGGGTGTTGAGGCTGCCCCCGTGGCCGACGGCCTGTTTGAAGTGACGGTCACCGCCACCATTCACGCCAAGATCGCAGACAAAACCGTGTTTTTGGTAGAAGCCAAGCAAGCCGGTATTTTTGAGCTGCGCAACATGCCGCAAGAACAACTCGGTGCTGTGCTCGGCATCGCCTGTCCGCAAATTGTGTACCCCTACCTGCGCGGTAACGTGGCAGACGTTGTCCAGCGCGGCGGTTTTCCGCCCGTGCATCTGGCTGAAATCAACTTTCAGGCGATGTACGAGCAGCAGCAGGCCCAAGCCGCAGAGGCAACCCAATCTGCCGCCACTGCGGCAGCTGTTGCAACGCCGGCCGCGCCACAAATCATTGTTTGATGGGCTTCATGGTCGCTAGATCATGAACATCGCTGTTTTGGGCGCTGGTGCCTGGGGCACAGCGCTGGCCGTTAATGCGGCTGGCGCGCATCAGGTCACGCTGTGGTCGAGGGACGTGGTTCAAGCTCAGGCATTGGCGGCCACCCGCGCCAATGACCGTTACCTGCCGGGCATCACCCTCCCGGCTGGCTTGCGGCTGGCGGGTGGCCAGGCGCAGTTTGCCGACATTGTCCAGGGCCAAGACCTCATCATTATTGCCACGCCCATGTCTGGCCTGCGCGGCATGCTGCAATTGCTTCGTGACTCAAAAACACCCGTCGCCTGGCTCTGCAAAGGCTTTGAAGCCCCTCAAAAAGACGATTTTCACCTATCATTTGGCCTTCTAGCCCACGAAATACGGGCGCAAGCAGCTCCTGATTTAATAGCGGGTGTGTTGAGTGGCCCGAGCTTTGCACAAGAAGTCGCACGCGGCCAGCCGACGGCACTGGTTGCCGCCAGCGAGCATGCTGCCGTGCGCAATGCACTGGTTGAAGCTTTTCACAGCGCCACCCTGCGCGTGTACGCCAATGACGACATCGTTGGCGTTGAAGTCGGCGGCGCGGTTAAAAATGTGCTGGCGATTGCCACCGGTTTGTGCGACGGCCTCGGGCTAGGCCTGAACGCCAGAGCCGCATTGATCACCCGTGGGCTGGCTGAAATGACGCGATTGGGCGTGGCACTGGGCGCAAAATCCGAAACCTTTACTGGCCTGTCTGGCCTGGGTGACTTGGTGCTCACCGCCACAGGCGACTTAAGCCGCAACCGCAAGGTCGGCCTGGCACTCGCCCAAGGCAAAACGCTCTCTGTTGCCATAGCCGCCCTGGGCCACGTCGCCGAAGGCGTGTACTGCGCCCGCACCGTGGTGCAACGTGCAGCAGGTCTAGGCATTGAGATGCCGATTTCTCAAGGTGTAGTCGCGCTGCTGGATGGGCAGATCACACCTGCGCAGGCGGTGGCGGCGCTGATGGGGCGCGAGGCGACTGCTGAAGTGGGTTTTGAGAAGCTATCCAGCAGCTTGGATGACGCGGCTGATGTGCTTACTGACTCGTACAACAAAAGCCGCATGCCGTAAGAGCCAGGCTTTGTTGCCCAGTAGCGCGAAGGTGCCCGCTACTAAAGTACAGGATGATCAGATTGTTTAAATTTTTTGTGCAGACGGATGCGCAGGACTGTCCGCAATAAATTTTTTGCCAATTGTTTGCAGTGTGGCAGCCCAGTTGGCTCTCACTTGACGATCAGTATCAAAAAACGGATGCAAGTGAGTTTTGGGGATGTGCGGATTGTTTAGAGTTGCACCTCTTTCCGCAATGTACTTGGCACGCAAGCAAAAAATCGATAACATTTTTAAAGGCGAAATTTTCTTTGCCGTCCCAACCATCACATCCTGCGCCGCCGTATATTGTTCTTTTGACCACTGCATCTTGTGCAACCGTTTAGCATCGGCTATTGTGTAGTAGCGTTTCTTGCCGCATACAGCAAACATGTCATTCATGCCAAGATTGTTCGATGCCAGTTTGGCAATTTCAAAATCTGGCAAGATTTTCTGTTCAATTGAAGCAATCCATGGTTCCATGTCTGTGGGCGTTAAGCACAGGCAGGTTTTGAGTTCTGGTCGCCCCGCAGCACGAGAATAAAAGCCGACGATAAAAATTTTCTTGCGCCACTTTTCAATATGCACCATGCCAACGTCGCGAGCGGTTGATACGGTGTCAGTGGTGGTGGATTTAACCTCAACTTCAAACCTGAATATGCCATTTGCAGTTTGAATATCAAGAAATGCATCAGCACCAGAGCGCTGGTGGTCAGCATCCCATTGAAGGTTGAATAAACGGACCAGTTCTCTTTCTCTCTCGTCGTCCTGTACGGTCATCTTCCAGCACCTAAGGCTAGCGCGACTTGACGGGCTACTGCATAGGCAACTGGCGGGCAAACACTGTTACCAATTTGTCCAAGCGCTTGATAAACTGCACCGCTAAACTTCCAGTCTTCTGGGAATCCTTGTAGCAAGGCGCAATCTGCAACTGAAAGGCGAAAGTTGCCATTTTCTGGCGTAAAAGCCTGCGCCAAGGCTCGTGTAGGTTGTACGCCGTTGGGCCAAATACCTAACTTATCCCAAGTCTTCATAGATGCAACACTGTTCACAACGCCTGTCGTATTGCGTGGCCCGGTAAAGCCTGAGCGCAGGGTTGGGGCCACATCATCGAAAGCGCCGAATGGCAAACCGAGACTTTGCCTAGTTGTGTTGCGTGGCAAAACAGGGCCGAAAAGTGTTCCTTCATCGCCATGAGTTGGTTGCGGCTGAACAAAGCGCGCGGCGTCTCTGGCGGCGCGAAAACCTACGAAAAAAACACGGCGACGGGCTTGCGGTACACCGAAGTCATGTGCTGCAAGCTTGAACTTGACCATGGTGTACTTTTCCGCCAGCGGTTTTTCAATGTAATTTTTAACAAAAAACTCAAATTTACTGTCCAGGATGCCAGGTACGTTTTCTGCGATGAATGCGCGGGGACGGGTTTGCAAAACGCAGCGCACAAAATCTGGCCACATATTGCGCGGGTCGTTTGCACCAGCTTGCTTTCCAGCAATTGAAAAGGGCTGGCATGGGGGGCCTCCCTGGACAACATCGACACCTTTGAATTGCGTAAATTTGGCAGCCTGTACATCGCCATCAACGTCCCCCGAGCGAACAGCCCAAGCAGGCCTATTTTTCCGAAGTGTTTCACCACAAATATCCAGGATTTCAAACGAGACTTTGTGATTGAATCCTGCTCTTTCAAAGCCCAAGTCGAGTCCGCCGCCGCCGGAAAACAAGGACAGATGGGTGAATCCGTTGGGCTCAAGCAGCGGCATCAAATCATTAGGATCCAGTCGTCCTACGAATTCTGGCTGATGAGGTAAATCACCGGGGAGAACAGACAGCAAAGCTCGTTTGCGTTGTTGCGAGCGGATTGATGTGTCCCTGTACCGATCTCTTTGCTCTTCAGTTAGGTCGTAGCCCATGTGCTTCCTTGAGTTATTAGTTGAAGTGGCGGGAGCATCAAATACTGTGTATTTAAACAGTATATATCAAACTATCTAATCGTTAAAAAGCCTGTGGCATCGTAACTCAAGCACTAGAATTTTTGCAAGTCAAGAAAATACGATAAATCATAAATGGCCTGATAAGGCAACGTGTAAAGGCACATACAGCTATAAAAAAAGTAGCGTATTCTCGTAGCCTCCCTCAAATCTCCAGGTTATCAATCAACCTGGTATTGCCCAGCTTGGCTGCTCCTAAAACCACCAGCGGCTGGTTGGCTACGTCGCCCCAGGGTGGCATCAGGTCGGCGCGGCGGCGTACTGTGAGGTAATCGGGTTTCCAGCCGCGTCGGGCCAGGGCTTGCATGGCTTGGGCTTCCAGTGCGGGCAGGTCTTGGGGCGTGGCGGCTTTGGCGGCAACGCCCAGGGCTTGCAAGGCTTTTGACAACTCGGACGCTTCCAGGCGCTCGGCTTCTTTCAAGTAACTGTTGCGTGATGACAGCGCCAGCCCATCAGTGGCGCGCTGGGTATCGCCTGCCAAAATTTCAATCGGCAGCGCAAACTGCTGCACCATGCGGCGCACCACCATGACCTGCTGGTAGTCCTTTTTGCCAAAGGCCGCCACGCCGCCGGGCATGCCCGCATACACGCATGAAAACAGCTTGAGCACGACAGTGCTCACGCCGATAAAAAAACCGGGCCTGAAGTGGCCTTCCAGAATGTCGCCCAAGTCGGTCGCGGGGTGGACTTTGTAGGTTTGTGGCTCGGGGTAGAGCTCTTTTTCACGCGGTGCAAACAGCACGTTGCAGCCTGCGGCCTCCAGCCGCTGCGCGTCGGTATCGAGCGTGCGCGGGTAGCTGTCAAAGTCTTCATGCGGTGCAAACTGCAGGCGATTCACGAAGATGCTGGAAACTGTCACGTCGCCCAGCGGCTTGGCCTGTTTGACAAGGGCAATATGCCCATCGTGCAGGTTGCCCATGGTGGGCACGAAGGCGGGGCGTTTGAAGCCGCTTAACTTTTCGCGCAGCTCGGCGATGGTGTGGACGATGTGCATTTTGTCTCCTCAAGTATTTTTATTTTTAATCACCAGGCGTGCGTTGCATTGACTGGAAAACTGCCATTTTTAACCGCCGCCACATAAGCCTCCATCGCCCCGCGCACGCTACCGGCATCAGCCATAAAGTTATGTACAAATTTTGGCATTTTGCCCAGGTTCATGCCCAGCATGTCGTGCAGCACCAGCACCTGGCCCGCGCAGCCGTTGCCCGCGCCTATGCCGATGGTGGGGCAGTTTGTCAGGGTAGTGGTCAGCGCTGTGGCCAGCACCTCGGGCACCATTTCCAGCACCAGCATGGCAGCACCTGCGTCTTGCAGTTCATGGGCTTCGCGTTTGAGTTTCGCGGCGGCCTCATCGGTTTTGCCCTGTACCCGGTAGCCACCCAGCGCGTGTACGGTTTGCGGCGTGAGGCCCAGGTGTGCGCACACTGGAATACCACGCTCGACCAGAAAATGCACCACCTCGGTTGTCCAGCCGCCGCCTTCCAGCTTGACCATGTGCGCCCCCGCCTGCATCAGCACGGCTGCGCTGCGCAGGGCTTGTTCTTTGGACTCGTGATACGTGCCAAACGGCAAATCACCAATCAGCCAGGCGGTGGCCTGCGAGCGGCGCAGGCCGTTGGCCACGCATTCGGTGTGATGCCGCATGGTCTCCAGCGTCACGCCCACAGTGCTGGTCAGCCCCTGGCAGACCATGCCGAGCGAGTCGCCGACCAGAATGCATTCAACGCCTGCTGCATCAGCCACGGCGGCAAAGGTGGCATCGTAGGCCGTGAGCATGGCGATTTTTTCACCCGCTGCATGCATTTCGCGCAAGCGCGGCAGGCTCAGCGGTTTGCGGGCCGGGAGTGTGGAAGAAGAGGGCAGCGTTCCGTAGGGTGTTGCAGCGAGGGTCATATGTTTGGCCTCAATGTGTTTCAGGAGCCGAGCGCTGCATACCCAGACGTTGTAGCAGCGTGATGTCCGCCTCCGTGTCCGGGTTACCCGTAGTCAGTAGCTTGTCACCATAAAAAATCGAATTGGCACCCGCCAGAAAGCACAAGGCCTGCACGCCATCGCCCATTTGCTGGCGGCCTGCCGACAGGCGGACTCTAGCTGTGGGCATGGTGATACGGGCCACGGCAATAGTGCGTACAAATTCAAACGGGTCGAGGTCGGGCTGCTTCAACATTTGATCACCCAGCGGTGTGCCCTCCACCTTGACCAGGTTGTTGATGGGCACTGACTCGGGGTAGGGCGTGAGGTTGGCGAGTTCGGCCACCAGGCCTGCACGCTGGCGGCGCGTCTCACCCATGCCGACAATGCCGCCGCAGCAGACCTTGACACCAGCGCTGCGCACACGGGCCAGCGTGTCCAGCCTGTCCTGGTAGTCGCGCGTGGTGATGATGTCGCCGTAAAAATCGGGCGCGCTGTCCAGGTTGTGGTTGTAGTAGTCCAAGCCTGCACTTTGCAGCGTTTGTGCGTGGCCGTCTTCCAGCATGCCCAGGGTGGCGCAGGTCTCTAACCCCAGGGCCTTGACGGTACGTACCAACTCGGCCACTTTTTCAATGTCTCGGTCTTTGGGGCTGCGCCATGCCGCACCCATGCAAAAGCGGGTGGCGCCAGCGGCTTGAGCCGCTTTGGCCGCCACCAGCACCTCGGCGGGGTTCATCAGCTTGCTGGCTTCAACCCCCGTGTCGTAGCGTGCAGCTTGCGGGCAATAACCGCAATCCTCTTCACAGCCACCGGTTTTGACCGACAGCAGCGTGGCAAATTCAACGTGGGTAGGATCAAAGTTGTCACGGTGCACGCTTTGTGCGCGGTGCATCAGCTCAGGGAAGGGCAGGTTGAACAAGGCCTCAATCGCGTCAACGCTCCAGCGCGCTGGAGCGCTTGACGCGCTTGGTGATACGGCTGGTTTGCGCGGCGGATGGAGCGTGATGGTTTGTACGGGTGCAGTGATCATATTTTGTGATGTATTTCGAGTTCAAGGGCGCTGCACGGGAATGGTGGAGCGCTCTTCCTTGATGCGATTATCGGGGTTCACAAACACCAGCTTGGGCGCAAAGCCTGCGACTTCTTTTTCATCAAGCTGCGCAAACGCGGCAATGATGACCAAATCCCCCACCGATGCGCGCCGGGCGGCCGAGCCATTGACCGAGATAATGCGGCTGCCGCGCTCAGCACGAATGGCATAGGTCACAAAGCGCTCGCCATTGTTGATGTTCCAGATGTGCACCTGCTCGTTCTCACAGATGTTGCTGGCGTCCAGCAGGTCTTCGTCAATCGCGCACGAGCCTTCGTAATTGAGCTCGCAGTGGGTGACGCTGGCGCGGTGGATTTTGGATTTGAGCAGGGTACGTTGCATAGGCATGAGGTGGCAAATGGAGCTAGGAGCCTGGCAGACGCATCACTGCTGCCAAACTTTGCGTGCGGGGTGTTAGTCTAGATTAGTTTTTATCCGAATTGGCGATGAACCTGCCAGCCCTGCTAATTTGAAATGGTTCGTAAACGTGATGGGGCATTCCTGCGATTTGAGCCAGGCTATCCAGCTTTTACATAAAGAAAAATATAATATAAGTTCGTAAAAAATCGAGCACGCCACCAGGCCCAGGCCATGATATGTTTTTAAGGAGACCGTTGATGATCAAATTCTATTTCCACCCTTCGCCCAATCCTCTGAAGATTGCCTTGTACCTTGAAGAAACGGGCGAGCCTTATGAGCTCATTGCGATAGACACCCGCAAGGGCGAGCAACATTCCGATGCCTTCAAGGCCATCAACCCCAATGCCAAAACACCCGCGATGGTGGACGGTGACATACGCGTCTTTGACAGCAACGCCATGCTGATTTACCTGGCCGAGAAGATTGGCAAATTTGTGCCGCCCAATACGCCGGCCAACAAGGCTGAGATGTACTCATGGCTGATGTTTGTAGCTACAGGCATAGGCCCCTACTGTGGCCAGGCGGTCCACTTCAAGCACTTCGCGCCTGAGCCCAAAGAATATGCCGTCAACCGCTATGACTTTGAAGCCTGGCGCCATTGGCTCATCATTAATGATCGCCTGGCGACGCAGCCCTACATGATGGGTAGCGAATACACGGTGGTCGATATGTCTGTTTGGGGCTGGGCACGGGCCATCCCTTTTGTTCTGGGCGCCGACGCGTGGGAAAAGCTGCCCCATGTCAAGCGCTTGCTGGACGAGATCAATGCGCGGCCTGCTGCACAGCGCGCGGAGGCATTGAAAACAAAATTCACGTTCAAGTCCGAGGTGGACGACGATGCGCGCAAGATGCTTTTTCCCTCGAACGAACGCCTGAAACAGGCGGGCGTCTGATCCATTGATATCGCTCCGACTGTCGATGAGAAAACCAAAACCATTCGCTAACCCTTCAACGCGGTACAGATCATGAAAATCAAGGCAGTGGTGTTTGATGCCTATGGCACGTTGTTTGACGTCTATTCGATACAGACATTGGCTGAACAGCTCTACCCTGGCCAGGGCGCTGCGATTTCAGTGATGTGGCGTGACAAACAAATCGAGTACACACGCCTGATCACGCAATCAGACCCGCACCAGGCTGAAGGCAGCAAGTACTACCTGCCATTTTGGGAAATCACCAGACTGGCACTGGAATACACACTGGACCGATTGAAGCTGCATCGCCAAGGCAGCATGGTGGAGGACTTGATGCGTCAGTATGCCCACTTGAGCCCTTTCCCTGAAAACCTTTCGGTCCTTAAAAGCCTGCAACACGAAGGTTTGACAACGGCCATTCTTTCAAATGGAAGCCCGGAGATGCTCGAATCGGCCGTGGCAAGTGCAGGCATGAAAGATCTGCTCGATCATTCAATATCTGTTGACCCCATCAAGCTGTTCAAAACGTCACCTGAGAGTTATGGTCTGGTTCAAAAACGCATGCCGCTTGAAAAAGAGGAAATTCTTTTTGTTTCCAGCAACGCCTGGGATGCGCTGGGTGCAACCTGGTTCGGCTTCACAACCCTTTGGGTGAATCGCCAGGGACTCCCTTATGAAACCATTGGTCCCAAGCCAACATATACAGGCCGTGATCTTGCTAGGGTTCTTGAAATTCTTGAATTAAATTAAGCTGAAGAAATGTATTTTTCAAAAAGCTCTCGTGCAGTGATTGGCGTAGGCTTGATTGGGTGTTTTCTCACCTCCGTTGCGGGAGTTTCCTCTGTCATGATTTTCAATGGATGGGCAGTGCAAGGCGGCTGGACAGAGTGGGTAAAGCGAATTGCAATTGCTTACTCTGCGGCCTCGGTCGTCGTGTTTGCCGTTTTCCCCTTGTTGGTATCAAAACTCATGAAATTCTTCATGAATTCGGCGACAACCGATTGATAAATCAATGGGGTTTCTCAGTCAACCTGAAAGCCAGGCCGCGCTGCGACGACTGACGCCAACCCGAGGACACTGTTCATGCAGGGATATGCCCACTTGGCAATATTTTATTGGAGATCAATCACGCCAAGAAGTGCCTTCATTTTCCAACACGGTTTTGATCACATTTCGCGCAGAGGCATAAAGCATTGCCACCAGCTCAATGGTGAGCCATAAGCCATAAATTAAAAAGAATAGCCCTGAAGTCTCTAGATATCCAGATGCAATACGAATCGACTTCAATAATACGCAAGCAACAAGAATCAAACTAATTGCTAGGAGTGGAAAGGCCGCTATAGCGTTTAGACCATGCGGTCCGACGTTGTGACCCTTCTCGATTCTTCTCTTTTCCAAGCGACTCATAAATCTATCAGGAAACGCAAAAATTAAAGCGTAGGCTCCGATGCCAAATCCAAGAATGTTTGGGAAAACTTGCAATGCTGTGTTTACCTGTCGAACCCGCCCCCACGTTGCGCGCCGAGCTCAAAGACAAAATTCGCCGCCTGTAAAAGTTGCGCGTATTGCCCGTGGATGGCGATGAACGGCCTGCAAGGGCTGGCCCATGTGCTTACCCATGAAGTCCACATAGCTCCGGCGCTGGGCCTGCGCCCGCCTGCCGATTGACCGCATGCTGGCGTTTACGGCCACGTTGAAAGTCGGTCAGGTGGCGGGGTCGCTGGTGTCGGTGATTGGTGCGGCATGAGATTCTTGGCAATGCGCCTCTTAGGCGTCGTTAGTCGAAGCGGGTTTCACACAGTGCCGCAAGGGTTTGCCCTTATTACGCTTCTAAGTTACGTCAGTAGTCTGTGGGCGTGGGCCTAAGTCATAGTCGCAGTAGTTCCAGCATGACAAGTGCGCCTTCGGTTCGACGGCGAGCCTGCTTTGTTTTTGATTTGGCGATTTTGGAGGATTCACATGAATAAGGACTTGCGGGCGCTACTCTTCAAAATGGCGGCAGTCATTTGCATAGCGACCGGCGCTTTTGGCGTCCCGGCTCACGCACAGGTGAGTCCGGAGCTCGCCAACTGCGAGGAGCTAAGGGACAGCGCTGCCTCGACACAGATGGCGTCTTGCAACGCCCACATTGGCTGCAACATGGTGCTCAAACTGAAAAAGACCTGTGCGAACGCAAATGGATTCCTGGGCAAGCTGAAGGCGATGTTGGCGGACCGGCGTGAGATTACGAACAACGATGTGTTCGAGGCGAACGCGCCAGAGTTGATGCCGGTTTCCGTGTTGAGAACGGAGGTTGCTGAGGTTCAAAGAATTGTCCGTAACGCATCGAAAGACCCTGCCAACGGCAAGCGGGAGCTCACACCCGCCTCGGGGAACCGCATTTACTACGAAGGCGGACTCGTGAACGGCAATCGCCATGGGGTGGGGGTTTCCATCATCAGCAATGGTGGAATGGATAGAGGCCAATTCGAGAACGGTGGCCTGAACGGGCAAGGCCAATTTATCAGTGCCAACGGAACAATATATGTGGGAAATTATCTGGCTGGACAGACATACGGCGCTGTCTTTGTGCAGCGCCCGGATGGGCTGGTGGGCATTGGTGGATTTGAGGCGGGCAAGAATATTGGCGATTGGGAGTATGTCAAACCTTCTGGCGTCCACTACAGGGTGTTCTGGCGCGTAGACGGAACGGAATCACGAGGCCCGGATGCTCAACCCCTGGAGTTGGCTAAAGCTCCTCCAGGGAGCCCACAGGACGATGATCCCAAGGTGGTGGGCGGGAGCTATAGGCCATGATCAAGGTGAATGAAATGAACGCTGAAAAAATCTGGGTGACCAGTTTCTTGTCTAGCGCATGCAGGAAAACGGGACTACGGGCCAAGCCGTGGGTGAGTTTGATGGGTGTGTTTTTAATTTGTGCATCGGCTCAGGTTGCTGCGCAGGTTTGCGAGGCTGAGTTCAAGGCACTGCACGCTGATCAACCTGCCGCTGGCTACAACACAAAATCCTATTACGACGAAATGATCAAGAACTTTTTTTCTGGATCATCATGTACCACGGTGCAACAAAGATTGGCTAGAACCTCTGAGGGTTATGAGGAATTTCGTAGAAGTAACCCAAGTCGCGCTGACGAAATAGCCCGTGTAGGTCTTAATATTTGCATTTTACGTGCGAGGTTAGCTCAGTGCGGTTCCCCACAAGTGTCTCCAATCCCACTTAGGAACGTCGAAATCAACCGACCATCACCGACAAACCCGGTAGGCTCCAATTCGCCAGCAAATGTAAGGCCGGAAGCCCAAGGGTTGAATGCGCAAATGCGCGCCGCCGATCAGCTTGCATTGAACACGGCCACTGCCTATGCCCAGAAGCGTCAGGCAGATGTTGACCGGGCACGCCAGGGAAAGCCCAAGCGTCATATAGCCGGCCAGGAAGCGCATAGCTGCCTGAGGCCAGATGTGGGTGGTGGTGTCACCAATGCGTGCCCCTACGCTGTGGAGTACAGCTACTGCGTCTATCGCCCTACAAAAGATACTTGGTCGGCATCTTTCGAATGCGGAAAGAATGGGGGCAATTGGCAAATCGGCCCAGGCCCGAACAGTCGTTCCGTCATGCATACCGCAGGAGAAATGACTTACTGGTTCGCTTGCAAGTATGGCGAAACGTTGTCCAAGCCGGATGGTATTTCGCCTGCCGATATAGAGTACGTAGCTGGTCGCGGACTCGTGGGACGCTGCGCTCAATGGGGATCAGCGCGAGGTTAACGGTCATCGGTTTGAGAGGCGCTGGCTGGCCTACCGTGCGGTCAGCGGCGTTCAGGCCAGGGTATAAGCCAGCCGCACGTAAATAGGCGCAAAGGCTTCGGCCTGCGTGACTTCGAGCAGGCCTTCTTTTGACAACTCCAGCAGCGCAATAAACGTCACCACCAGCACCGGCATGCCGCGTGCAGCGTCAAACAGGTCTTCAAATTCCAGAAACTTGCGGCCTTGCAGCTTGCGCAGCACGATGCTCATGTGCTCGCGCACCGAGAGTTCTTCACGGCTGATAACGTGGTGCTGAACCAGCCTGGCACGCTTGACAATCGCTGCCCAAGCCTCCTGCAAGTCCACCACATGCACATCGGGGAAACGGGGCTGCAGCGATTGCTCTACAACCACCTGGGCGCGCAAAAAATCGCGGCCAAACTGAGGCATCTGGTTGAGCTGGTGGGCGGCCAGCTTGATTTGTTCGTACTCCAGCAGGCGGCGTACCAGCTCGGCGCGCGGGTCTTCGGCCTCCTGGCCTTCAGCCACCTTTTTCGGCGGTAGCAGCATGCGTGACTTGATCTCAATCAGCATCGCCGCCATCAGCAAATATTCAGCGGCCAGCTCTAAATTAGTGGTGCGGATTTCGTCAACGTACACCAGGTATTGGCGTGTTACCGCTGCCATCGGAATGTCAAGAATGTTGAAGTTCTGCTTGCGGATGAGGTACAGCAGCAAGTCCAGCGGGCCTTCGAAGGCTTCCAGGAACACCTGCAGCGCGTCTGGCGGAATGTACAGGTCATGCGGCATCGCAAACAGCGGCTCGCCGTACAGGCGCGCCAGCGCGACCTGGTCGACGACAGCTGGCATGTCGGGGCTAGGTGTTTCTGGTAGCAAGGCAGTGATGGCGAGTTCAGCGGTCAAAGGAGTTGCTATTAAATAATGAGCTGCTTGCGCCCGAATCTATTGGGCTGAAGGCCAATTTGATCCCTTAAAAGTGCCCAAAAACGCCTCAAAAAGCATTTATTTGCCGTTTGGATGGCTCTCAGTGCCGTACACGTAGGGCTGCTGCGCTACCGTCGCATCAAGAAAATCAGCCTGGTCGGCGCGGTTCAGGTTTTTGTCCCACAGCAGGGCACGGCCTGCGCGTTGCTCGGCCTCCAGCGTCGGTTTGTCGGCTTTGAGTTGCTCAATAAACTGAGTGGCCTCTGAGGTGTAGTCAGGACGGCGGAAGAAGGACAAAAGGGACATGGGTCTAAACTGCTTGAAGCTTGTGATTGACTGATTTTACCGGGGACTGCTGTGCAACTAAAAACTACCTTGAGGACGACCGCCGCCATGAGCCTGCTTTCAGCCATTTTGGGTTTGGTTGGCTGTGACCCGCAGCGCATTGCCGAGCTTGAAGAGGGCGTAGCGACTGAGGCGGATGTGCGCGCCCGATTTGGCGAGCCAGAGAAAATATGGGATGCGTCCGACATGGCTGGCCTGCCGCTGCCGGGTGCTGCCTTGGCGGTGGTGGCTGCACCGGGTGCCAAAACCTTGGAATACAACCGCCAGCCAGCCGGTAACGTCAACTACATGATCACGATTGGGCCCGACGGCAAGATGAGCGCACTGCGCCAGGTACTGGCCCCGCAAAACTTTGCCAAAGTGCTGCCTGGCATGCCTATGGAAGCGGTGCGCAAAATGCTGGGCAAGCCGATGAAGGTTACGCCTTACGCAGCCCAGCAAACCACCCACTATGACTGGCGTTACCTCAGCCCGCCCAGCGCTGCCATGATTTTTACGGTGGTGTTTGATCAAAACCTGTCGGTGGTCAGCACCGGCTCGGTTGACGAGCAATTTAGCGCCCCCAAAGGTGGAAATTAGGCTGAAAATGACCAAAATCAAGGGTTAAATTGACCTCTAGACCAATGGATTCGGGCGCAATCAGCTACTTTATTTATAGCAAGTATTTTGGCGAACACCTCGCAAACCGCAAGCCATCGCAATGGCTAGCGCAAATGCGGCAGTCGTTCCAGCACATCACGCGCTACCGGGCGCCACACCAGCAGTAGCAATGTAAGCGCCAGCGGCACGGTGGTCACGTAGCCTAAAAATTTGAAACCCAGGGCACCACACACAGCGCCGATAAAAAAGCTGCTGACCAGGATCAGGTGCAGGCGCAGCTTCTGGCGGTTGGCCCGCACCGGCTCGGTTGGGCTGAGTTGCGTGCGGTTGATGTACAGCAGCTTGCCCAGCTCAATGCCCAGGTCAGTCACCAGCCCGGTAACGTGGGTGGTGCGAATTTCCGCTTTTGATATTTTGGTGACGACGGCGTTTTGCAAACCCATCATGAAGCACAGCAGCAGCACCGTTAGAGGCACAAAAAATTGTGACCACAAACTGATGACTGCGCCAAAAACGCCAAAGATCAGCAGCAGCACCGACTCTAAAAGCAGCGGCAAACCATAGGCGCTGGTCAGCTTTTCCCGCAGCCCCCAATTGACCAGCCAGGCAGTCGTCATGGCACCCAGCAAAAAGGCCCCCAGCGCCCCCAGACTGGCGGTGGCCAAAACCAGCTCGCCCAGCACCAGGTGGTCTGCCAGCGAAGACACCACGCCGGTCATGTGCGAGGTGTACGACCCCACCGCTAAAAACCCACCCGCATTCGCTGCGCCCGCCACAAAAGCCAGCACCGCGCCCAGGCGCGTGTTGGTTTGCAGCGTGCGGTTGTCAATGTCGGTCCAGCCGTGAATCAGGGGGTGCATGGGGCTGGGCTGATTCTTGAGTTGCTGGCCGGGTTGCTGGGGCCTAAAAGGCTTTTGCGTGGTAGCTCACGCCTGGCAAGTCTTTGTAGTCAAGGTCTTGCGTCCAGAAGGTGGCTTTGAATTCACGCGCAATGCTGTACATCACCGCGTCGGCCATGGCCAAGCGATGTTTTTGAGCCACCTCTGATGCAGCTACGGCTCTTTGTGCTGTCAGCTCAACGATCGTGCCACGACGCATGACCTCCAGGCACGCATCGCGGTGCTCGGCATCAGCGTTGCGGCTTAAAAAGCGATGCACTTCAAAAAAAGACAGGGCGGGGACGATCAGCAGCGCTGTCTTTTCAATCGCCGATGCAAAGTTGTCGGCGCTGGCTGTGTCGATGAAGTATTCGATCCAGCCAGAAGAATCAACAACGTTCATCAAAACCGATCAGGTTCTTTGGGCATGTCGGTGTTGATATTGCCCAGGTGACGCAAGATGCCGCGATAGGCGCTCACAGGCAACTCAGGCTTGAGCGTGGCTTCTTTGTCGCCGCAAAAGAATTTGATTTTTGAGCCTTCGACCAGCCCCAGCCGGGTGCGCATGGCGGCTGGCAGGGTGATTTGCCCTTTGCTGCTGACGGTGGCATCTAATTCGAGGATGGCTTGCATACAAAACTCCTGTTATTTTATGTGGTAAGTATGAACTTAAAGTAAGGCGCTGTCAAATTCCTTACTTTTCGGTGACCTACTACCTCACACGCATCCCCGGCATCGCGCCTGGCAGGGGTTCCAGTACATAAATGCCCGGCTGCGCTTTTTCATCGCCGTGGCTGGCGGCTAAAACCATGCCTTCGCTGATGCCAAACTTCATCTTGCGCGGTGCCAGGTTGGCGACCATCACCGTGTGTTTGCCGATCAGGTCTTCAGGCTTGTAGGCGCTGGCGATGCCGCTGAAGACATTGCGCAGGATGGGACGTCCTTCCAGGTCGGTGCCCTCGCCGACATCCAGCGTCAGGCGCAGCAGCTTGACAGAGCCTTCAACCGCTTCGCAATTGACGATTTTGGCAATGCGCAGGTCGATTTTGGCGAAGTCGTCGATGGTGATGGTGGGGGCGAGTTCCTCGCCGCCGGGGGTGAGTATTTCAGGCTCGGGCGCGGCTGGGGCTTCGAAGAGGGCATCCAGTTGCTCTGGGGTGACACGCTGCATGAGGTGGACATAGTTATTGATGCGATGACCCCAAGGGAGCGGGTTATCTATATCTGCCCAAGTTTGATCTGGAACATTCAATAAAGTCGATACCTCTAGCGCGGTTTTTGGAAGAATTGGACTTAGATAAATGGTTAGGAGTTTGAATGCGTTTAATGTTGAAACACACACTTCGTTTAGCTCTGCTAGTTGGTCTGCTTTTGCAAGATGGTCTGCTTTTGAAAGAAGCCACGGTTTCTTTAAATCAAAGTTTTGATTGGCTACATCGGCAAGCTCCATGATTCGCCGTAGCGCTTTACCGTACTCCCGTTGTTCATAGAACAGTGCAATTTGATCGGCTGATCCACGAATAGTCGTCATTAGTATTGGATTGGGTATGTTCTTGAATGCGTCATAAACATAAACCAGTTCTTTCTCTAAATCGGCGTGTGGTCCTGCCATTGCGACAGTTTTCTCAGTTAAAGCTTTTCCAAACTGTAGGTCGGTTTGAGGAAGAATTTGCCCCGAGAAGTGTTTGTGAACAAAACCAACTACCCTGCTAACGATATTGATATATTTACCAATCAAATCCGAATTCACCCGAGCCATAAAGTCATCCGCGTTGAAGTCAATGTCTTCATTCTTCGCATTCAACTTCGCAGCCAGGTAGTAACGCAGCCACTCAGGGTTCATGCCCAAGCTCAGGTACTTGAGCGGGTCCAGGCCCGTGCCGCGGCTCTTGCTCATTTTTTCGCCGTTGTTAACGGTCAAAAAGCCGTGAACGTGAATCTTGTCTGGCGTTTTACGGCCACTGAACTTGAGCATCGCGGGCCAGAACAGCGTGTGAAAAGTCACAATGTCTTTGCCAATAAAGTGATGTTGCTCCAAGCCGGGTTGGGCCATATACGTGTCAAAATTTTCGCCACGCTTTTCCAGCAGATTTTTCAGCGATGCCAAATACCCCACAGGCGCATCCAACCAGACATAAAAATACTTGCCCGGCGCATCCGGTATTTCAATGCCAAAGTAGGGCGCGTCACGGCTGATGTCCCAATCACCCAGGCCTTCGCTTTTCGTTCCGTCGGGGTTGGTTCTAACGCTGAACCACTCTTTAACTTTGTTCGCCACTTCGGGTTGCAGCTTGCCGTCTTGCGTCCACTCTTGCAAAAATTCAACACAGCGCGGGTCAGACAATTTAAAGAAAAAATGCTCTGAACTTTTTAGTACCGGCGTGGCTCCCGACAAAGCTGAATACGGGTTGATCAAATCTGTGGGTGCATACACCGCGCCGCAGCTTTCGCAGTTGTCGCCATACTGGTCTTTGGTACCGCACTTCGGGCAGCTGCCCTTGATGTAGCGGTCGGGCAAAAACATGTTCTTTTCAGGGTCAAAGAACTGCTCAATGGTTTTGATATCAATCAGATCATTGGCCTTGAGGTCGCGGTAAATCTGCCGGGCCAGCTCATGGTTTTCTGGCGAGTCGGTCGAACTCCAGTTGTCAAAGCTGATGTGAAAGCCGTCCAGGTATTCTTTGCGGCCGGCTGCAATGTTGGCCACAAACTGCTGCGGGCTCAACCCTGCTTTTTCAGCCGCAATCATGATGGGTGCGCCGTGCGCGTCGTCTGCGCCCACAAAATTCACATGGTTGCCCTGCATGCGTTGAAAGCGCACCCAGATGTCGGCCTGGATGTATTCCATGATGTGGCCGATATGGAACTTGCCATTGGCGTAGGGCAGGGCGGTGGTGACGAAGAGTTGGCGAGGCATCAGTAGTGCTTTTTATGGGGGCAATCCACTATTTTAAGTGCCCGGGATGGTCTGCACAGGCCGCTGCGAATGGGGGCAGTGCAGGTTGGGATGAGCTGCAAGACGCATTTCGCAGTCCAATAGCTAGACTATTGGCAAGAAATGCAACGCCGTAGATCGCCCAAGCCTGCGCTGTTGCCATCGCATGGGCCTGTGCAGACCATCCCTAGCTACACTGGGAGGTTGACAGAAAACATACCAAAGTCCCGCATGCCCACCCAAGACCAACTGTTTCAAGCACTCGCCACCGTTATTGACCCCAACACGGGCAAAGACTTCGTCACCAGTAAATCCATTAAAAACCTGCAAGTTAGCGGCGACGATGTGTCGTTTGACGTAGAACTCGGCTACCCCGCCAAAAGCCAGTTTGCAGCTTTCCGCAAAAGTCTGATTGCAGCTGCCAAAGGCGTGGCGGGCGTTAGCAATGTGTCGGTCAACCTGAGCGTCAAAATTGCCAGCCACAGCGTGCAGCGCGGCGTGCAGTTGCTGCCGAATGTCAAAAACATCATTGCCGTGGCTTCGGGCAAGGGCGGTGTGGGCAAAAGCACCACCGCCGTCAACCTGGCTTTGGCGCTGGCTGCTGAAGGGGCCAGCGTTGGCCTGCTTGACGCTGATATTTACGGCCCCAGCCAGCCCATGATGATGGGTATTGAAGGCCGGCCCGAAAGTGTGGACGGCAAAAACATGGAGCCAATGGAGAACTACGGCATTCAGGTGATGTCGATTGGTTTTTTGGTGGCGCAGGACGAGGCCATGATCTGGCGCGGCCCCATGGCGACCCAGGCGCTGGAGCAACTCTTGAGGCAGACCAACTGGCGCGACCTTGACTATCTGATCGTCGACATGCCGCCCGGCACCGGCGATATACAGCTCACCCTGAGCCAGCGTGTGCCCATGACGGGTGCGGTGATCGTCACCACGCCGCAAGATATTGCGCTGCTGGATGCCAGAAAGGGCATCAAGATGTTTGAAAAAGTTGGCGTGCCGATTTTGGGCATTGTTGAAAACATGGCGGTACACATTTGCAGCAACTGCGGCCATACCGAGCATATTTTTGGTGAAGACGGCGGCAAAAAAATGGCGGCGGATTACAAGATGGATTACCTGGGTGCGCTGCCGCTAGACATGCAAATCAGGCTGCAAGCCGACAACGGCAGGCCCACCGTGGTGGCTGACCCGGATGGCGATGTGGCGGGTATCTACAAGGCCATCGCCCGCAAAATGGCAATTACCGTGGCGGCCAAGGCGAAAGATTTCTCAAGCAAGTTCCCCACCATCAAGATGTCTAAAGACACTTGAACACCTGAATTGTCGACCCTGCTGCCATGAACCTGCTGGCTTCCCTGCGTTACCTGGCCGCGCTTGACGAGCACAAGCACTTTGGCCGTGCAGCGCTGGCTTGCCATATCACGCAGCCGGCGCTGTCGAATGCCTTGCGTGCCCTTGAGGAAGAGTTTGGTACCGCCATCGTCAAACGGGGCCGGACTTTTGGCGGCTTCACGGCTGAGGGCGAACGGGTGTTGGCCAGTGCGCAGCGCATGCTGCATGAGCGCGAGCTATTGCAGCAAGACCTGAACAGCGTAGCAGGCAAGCCGCAAGGACCCTTGGTGATTGGTGCCGTGCCGACTGCCATGCCGATTGCGGCAAGGTTTTCAGCCATGCTGCAGGCACGCCACCCTGGCATTTCACCTGTGGTGCGCTCGCTGAGTTCGTCAGAGCTTGAAAATGGTCTTGAAAGCCTGACGCTCGATATGGGGCTGGGCTACACCGAACGCCTGGCGCGCTATAGCCCACGTTTGCGGCATGTGCCGCAATACACCGAGCATTATTTTTTGGTGCGCAAGGCCGGCCAGGCGCATTCCGAGCACATGCAGATTGGCCCCAAGCTCACTTGGGCCGAAGCTGCTAAATTGCCGCTTTGCTTGCTGACGCGCGAGATGTACAACCGCACGATTGTTGACGCGGCTTTTCATGAGGCGGGTGCCACCGTCAAGCCGGTGATTGAAACCAATTCCATCCTGACGCTTGCCTTGAGCGTGGTGGTCGGTGATGTGTGCAGTGTGCTCCCCGGCGCGCTGATAGGCGCGGTACGTGGCTACCGCGAGCTGGAAGCGCTGCCACTGGTCAGCCCGGATGTGCGCACCGCCATCGGGTTCATGATTCAGGGCAGTGACCGTACATCCCGCACACTGGATGCCGCCTTGACCATGGCACAAGACGCTGCCTGGTTGCGGCATGCAGCGGCGCATAGCGGCCTGCTGATTGTTTGATGGGTCAGTAATTACCCGAATATTTAGTTTTTGAATCATGAGATTTTTCGATTCAATTTGACCTGAACCTCCGCGTGTTTGACACTTCGGCCAGCTATTTACAGCTGGTAACGAATAACAACGGAGACACCCATGTCAGGAATCTTAGATAAAGAACGCATCATTGCCGGGCCGGGCTTTAACCGCTGGCTGGTACCACCCGCAGCCCTCGCCATCCATTTGTGCATTGGCATGGCCTATGGTTTTTCAGTCTTCTGGTTGCCGCTTTCAAAAGCGCTGGGTATCAAGGAGGCCATCAAATGCGCGCCTGATGTAGGCTTTTTTGGCCAACTTTTCACGACCAGCTGCGACTGGCAAATCTCTACACTTGGCTGGATGTACACGCTGTTTTTTGTGTTGCTCGGCTCATCCGCCGCCACCTGGGGCGGCTGGCTGGAGCGGGCTGGCCCGCGCAAGGCTGGTGTGGTGTCTGCATGCTGCTGGTGCGGCGGCATGCTGATATCGGCATTGGGTATTTATCTGCACCAGTTCTGGCTGATGATTTTAGGCTCCGGCGTGATCGGCGGCATAGGTTTGGGCCTGGGCTACATATCGCCCGTGTCAACACTCATCAAGTGGTTTCCAGACCGCCGGGGCATGGCCACAGGCATGGCCATCATGGGTTTTGGCGGCGGCGCCATGATTGGCTCGCCGCTGGCGACTGACCTGATGAAGCACTTTGCCACGCCAGCTGACACCGGCGTGATGCAAACCTTTGTGGTGATGGCGCTGATTTACTTTGTCTTCATGATGGCCGGCGCGTTGACTTACCGCGTACCCGAGACCGGCTGGACGCCTGCAGGCTGGACGCCGCCCCCGGCGCAAATCGGCAACGCCATGATCACGCAGCGCCATGTGCATGTCAAAAAGGTCTGGGGCATTCCGCAGTTCTGGCTGCTCTGGATGGTGCTGTGCATGAACGTGAGCGCCGGCATTGGCGTGATCGGCATGGCCTCGCCCATGCTGCAGGAGGTATTTGGCGGTTCACTGATTGGCGTCGCCAAAAAATTCGGTGAACTGGACAAAGCCGAGCTGTCTGCCGTTGCGGCAGTAGCCGCTGGTTTCACGGCGCTGCTGAGCCTGTTC
>JAYWBS010000130.1:0-36317 GCA_043781295.1 Polaromonas sp. | reverse complement strand
GGATTTGCGTAAAAAGCAGCCCTATGAGGTTTACGACCGATTGGATTTTGATATCCCGGTAGGCAAGACTGGCGATAACTACGATCGCTACCTGGTGCGCATGGAGGAAATGAAACAGTCCAACCGCATCATCAAGCAATGTGTCGATTGGCTGCGCGTCAATCCGGGCCCGGTCATTACCGACAACCACAAAGTGGCGCCGCCGAACCGTGAATCCATGAAATCCAACATGGAAGAGTTGATTCACCATTTCAAACTTTTCACCGAGGGTTTCTCGGTGCCCGAAGGCGAAGCCTACGCCACCATTGAGCATCCCAAGGGCGAGTTTGGCATCTACATGATCAGCGATGGGGCCAACAAACCCTACCGCATGAAGATCCGCCCCCCGGCTTTTGTTCATCTGGCAGCGCTGGGTGAAATGGGGCGCGGTCACATGATTGGTGATGCGGTGTCAATTATCGGTTCGTTGGATATTGTGTTTGGGGAAGTTGATCGATGATTTCCGAGAAATTTATAGCGCGCTTCGCGCAAGAAGTTGCCAAATACCCGGCAGATCAGAAGCAGTCGGCCGTCATGGCCTGTCTCGCTATCATCCAGCAGGAAGCCGGTTATGTCAGCGCCGAGAGTGAAGAGATGGTGGCCGACTATCTGGGCATGGCACCGATTGCCGTGCACGAGGTCACTACCTTCTACAACATGTACAACCAGCAGCCGGTGGGCAAATACAAGTTGAATGTGTGTACCAATCTGCCGTGCCAACTGCGTGATGGCGCCGTTGCACTCAAGCACCTGGAGCACAAGCTGGGCATATCGATGGGCGAGACCACGTCTGACGGCTTGTTCACCTTGCAGCAGTCCGAGTGCTTGGGGGCTTGTGCTGATTCGCCAGTGATGTTGGTCAACGACTTGACGATGTGCAGCTTTATGAGCAATGAAAAACTGGATCAGCTAATTGCTGGTCTGCAATCGGCTGAGTTAAATGACAAGGTTGGATCATGACAATGGCTATGAACTCCGCAATCAGTGCTGAAGCCAAAAGCGTACTGTCGCAATTCGCAGCGACTGGCGTTCAAAGCAGCTTTCATGGCCGGCACATCAACCCGCAAATCATGACGGACTTGAATGGCAGCAACTGGCGTTTGAAGGACTATGAAGCGCGCGGTGGCTACCAGGCGTTGCGTAAAATTCTTGCTCAAGGCGAAGGTGTGGGAATGACACCTGATCAGGTAATCGCTGATGTCAAGCTCGGCGGCTTGCGTGGCCGTGGCGGTGCTGGCTTCCCGACGGGATTGAAGTGGAGCTTCATGCCGCGCCAGTTCCCGGGTCAAAAATACCTGGTCTGCAATTCTGACGAAGGCGAGCCGGGCACCTGCAAAGACCGCGACATCATGCAGTTCAATCCGCACAGCGTGATTGAAGGCATGGCGATTGCCGCTTATGCCATGGGCATTACCGTGGGTTACAACTACATTCATGGCGAAATTTTTGCAACCTACCAGCGTTTTGAAGAGGCCTTGGAAGAAGCCCGTGCCGCAGGCTTGTTGGGCGACAAAATTCTGGGTAGCAACTTCAGTTTTCAGTTGCATGCATCGCATGGCTTTGGTGCCTACATTTGCGGTGAAGAAACCGCCTTGCTCGAATCGCTCGAAGGCAAAAAAGGCCAGCCGCGCTTCAAGCCGCCATTTCCGGCCAGCTTTGGCTTGTACGGCAAGCCGACCACCATCAACAACACTGAAACCTTTGCAGCCGTGCCCTGGCTGATTCGCAACGGTGGTCAGGCGTATCTGGAGTGCGGCAAGCCAAACAATGGCGGCACCAAAATTTACTCAGTGTCTGGCGATGTAGAGTTGCCAGGAAACTATGAAGTGCCGCTTGGCACGCCGTTCTCCAAACTGTTGGAGCTGGCAGGCGGTGTTCGAGGTGCAGCGCAGGGGCGTACCCTCAAGGCCGTGATACCTGGTGGTTCATCAGCACCGATATTGCCCGCAGCCATCATGATGGAATGCACCATGGACTATGACTCGATTGCCAAGGCGGGCTCCATGCTCGGCTCAGGCGCTGTCATTGTGATGGACGACACCCGCTGCATGGTCGAATCGCTCAAGCGGCTGTCGTACTTTTACATGCACGAGTCTTGCGGCCGATGCACGCCATGCCGCGAAGGCACAGGCTGGCTGTGGCGCATGGTGGATCGCATTCACACCGGCAAAGGCAAGCCGACTGATCTGGACTTGCTGAACTCGGTGGCCGACAACATTCAGGGCCGCACGATTTGCGCGCTGGGTGATGCTGCGGCCATGCCGGTACGCGCCATGATCAAGCATTTCCGCCATGAGTTTGAAGCCATGATTCCAGGTGCGACTTCGCAGGACACCCTCACCCCGGCCCTCTCCCCGAGGGAGAGGGTGAGTACAGAAGCGCGGAGCGCTTAACAACATGATTGAAATCCAATTAGACGGCCAAAAGGTTGACGTGCTCGAAGGCAGCACGATCATGCATGCGGCTGAAAAAGCCGGTACCTATATTCCGCATTTTTGTTATCACAAGAAATTGTCGATTGCGGCCAACTGCCGCATGTGCCTGGTCGATGTTGAAAAAGCACCCAAGCCCATGCCAGCGTGTGCAACGCCTGTGACGCAGGGCATGATCGTTCACACCAAGAACGACAAGGCCATCAAGGCGCAAAAAGGCGTGATGGAGTTCTTGCTGATCAACCACCCGCTGGATTGCCCGATTTGCGATCAGGGCGGTGAGTGCCAGTTGCAGGACTTGGCTGTGGGCTATGGCGGCAGCGGCTCACGTTACGAAGAAGAAAAACGTGTGGTGGCCTACAAAGACGTTGGCCCACTGGTGTCGATGCAGGAAATGAGCCGCTGTATTCACTGCACCCGCTGCGTTCGTTTTGGCCAGGAAGTCGCTGGCGTGATGGAACTGGGTATGTCGCATCGTGGCGAGCATGCCGAGATTGAAACTTTTGTCGGCATGTCGGTTGACTCCGAACTGTCAGGCAACATGATTGACATTTGCCCGGTCGGCGCGCTGACCAGCAAGCCCTTCCGTTACAGCGCCCGCACGTGGGAGCTGTCGCGTCGCAAATCCATCAGCCCGCACGATTCAACCGGTGCCAACCTGATTGTTCAGGTCAAGGCCAACAAGGTGATGCGCGTCGTGCCGCTTGAAAATGAAGACATCAACGAATGCTGGATTGCCGACCGTGACCGTTTTTCTTACGAGGCTCTGAGCAGCGACGAGCGTTTGACAAGCCCCATGCTCAAACAAGGCGGCGAATGGAAAACAGTCGATTGGCAAACTGCACTTGAATATGTAGCCAACGGTTTGAAACAAATCAAGGCCGACCACGGTGCAGACAGCATTGGCACGCTGGTCAGCCCGCATAGCACGCTTGAAGAGCTTTATCTGGCAGCTTCGCTCATGCGCGGCATGGGCAGTGACAACATTGACTACCGTTTGCGCAATGCAGAGTTTGTACAAGCCGCTGGCGTCCGCTGGTTGGGTACGTCCATCGTGTCGTTGTCAACGCTGCAACGTGTGCTGATCGTTGGCTCGAATCTGCGTAAAGACCATCCCCTGTTTGCGCAACGCATTCGCCAGGCGGCCCGCAAGGGGTGTGCGATCAATGTCATCAATTCATCAGCAGAGCTCAACGCCCCAGATGCTTGGGCGATGCCGATTGCCAACGCCATGATGGTTGACTCTGGTGCATGGGCGCAGTCGCTGGCAGATGTAGCGGCAGCCATTGCGCTTGAAAAAGGTATGGCCGCCCCTGTTTTGGGCCAAGCCACAGATACCGCCAAAGCCATTGCCAAATCGTTACTGGGCGGTGAACGCAAAGCCATTCTGCTGGGCAACGCCGCAGCGCATCACGCCAACGCGTCAAGCCTGCTGGTGCTGGCCAACTGGATTGCTGCACAAACTGGTGCGAGCGTTGGCTACCTGACTGAAGCAGCCAATACCGTCGGTGCACAGATCGCTGGTGCCATGTCACAAGGCAAAGGCCTGAACGCTGGCCAGATGCTGGATGGCCAGCTCAAAGCAGTCGTCTTGTTGAATACCGAACCTGAGTTTGATTCGGCACTCGGCGCAAAAGCCAAAGCTTCGTTGAATGCTGCGCAAATGGTCGTTACGCTCAGCCCTTTCAAGGCCAACATGAGCTTCAGCGATGTGCTGTTGCCGATTGCACCATTCACGGAAACGCCTGGTACGTTTGTCAATGCAGAAGGCCGTGTGCAAAGCTTCCACGCTGTCGTCAAACCCTTGGGCGATGCGCGCCCCGCCTGGAAGGTGCTGCGCGTGCTGGCCAACTTGCTCAGCCTGCCGGGTTTTGATTTTGAGTCGTCGCAGGATGTGCTCAAACAAGTTCAAGGCATCGCTGGTGATCAGGTTGCGGCTGATAAGTTAAGCAATTCGTCAGACGCTGCCATCGTGCTTTTAAATGCTAAACAAGTTTTGCCTGTGGTGGCCAGCATTTACCAGCTTGACAGTCTGGTCAGGCGCGCAACGTCGTTGCAGTTGACCACTGATGCACGCAGTGTCACCGCTCTTCAATCCAACGTTGAAGAGGTGACAGCATGATTGACGCGATTCACGCTTTCGGTCAGGGCTTGGCAGGTGGTATTTGGCCTGGCACCGTGTGGCCTGTACTCTGGACGCTGATCAAGATTGTTTGCGTCCTGCTGCCATTGATGGGGTGCGTTGCTTACCTCACGCTGTGGGAGCGCAAGGCGATTGGCTTCACGCAAATTCGTCTTGGGCCGAATCGTGTGGGTCCGTTCGGTTTGTTGCAGCCCATTGCCGACGCACTCAAGCTGTTGACCAAAGAAATCATTATTCCTACAGCTGCCAGTAAAGGCCTGTTTGTGCTCGGCCCCATCATGACCATCATGCCGGCGCTGGCTGCGTGGGCGGTTATTCCGTTTGGCCCCGATGTAGCGCTGGCCAACATCAATGCGGGCTTGCTGTTTTTGATGGCGATTACGTCGCTTGAAGTTTATGGCGTGATCATTGCTGGCTGGGCATCGAATTCCAAGTACGCGTTTTTGGGTGCCATGCGCGCTTCAGCGCAAATGGTGAGCTATGAGATTGCCATGGGTTTTTGTCTGGTAGTGGTGCTGATGGTGTCGGGTAGCCTGAACATGACTGACATCGTGATGGGGCAGGGCAAGGGCATGGCTGCCAGTCAAGGCTTGACCTTCCTGTCATGGAATTGGCTGCCATTGCTGCCTATATTTGTGGTGTATTTCATCTCCAGCCTGGCTGAAACCAATCGCCACCCGTTTGACGTGGTGGAGGGTGAGTCCGAGATTGTGGCTGGGCACATGGTCGAGTATTCCGGCATGGCGTTTGCCATGTTTTTTTTGGCTGAATACGCCAATATGTGGCTGGTCGCGATTCTTGCTGTTCTGCTGTTCTTGGGGGGCTGGTTGCCGCCTATCGACAGTGCGTTGTTCAACCTGGTTCCGGGCTGGATATGGCTGGGGGCAAAAACATTCGTCATCGTCACGATGTTTCTTTGGGTGCGCGCGACCTTCCCACGCTTTCGCTATGACCAGATCATGCGTTTGGGCTGGAAAATTTTCATCCCTGTGACTCTGGTTTGGCTTGTCGTGGTTGGTGCCTGGATGCAGACATCCTATTCAATTTGGAAATGATATGAGCACCGTCGCCTCCATCAAAGACTTCGCTTCAAGCTTCATGCTCACCGAGCTGTTCAAGGGCATGGCCCTGACCGGCAAGTACATGTTCAAACGCAAGATCACGGTTCAGTTTCCTGAAGAAAAAACACCGCAAAGCCCACGTTTTCGCGGCTTGCATGCGTTGCGCCGTTATGAAAATGGCGAAGAGCGTTGTATTGCCTGCAAGCTGTGCGAAGCTGTATGCCCAGCCATGGCCATCACGATTGAATCGGACGTCCGCGAAGATGGTAGCCGCCGCACCTCGCGCTATGACATTGATCTGACCAAGTGTATTTTTTGCGGTTTTTGTGAAGAAAGCTGCCCGGTCGACTCGATTGTTGAAACGCATATTTTTGAATACCACGGCGAAAAACGTGGCGATTTGTACTTCACCAAAGACATGTTGCTGGCGGTCGGTGATCGTTATGAAACTGAAATCGCTGCCAACCGCGCGGCGGATGCCAAGTTTCGCTAGACACTTTTGCCACAGCAAATTCCTAAAAAGAAAAATACGAAAGCAACATGGACGCTAAAACAGGTCTTTTTTATGTCTTCGCCGCGCTGATGCTGTTTGCCGCATTCAGGGTGATCACAGCGCGCAATCCGGTGCATGCGGCGCTGTATCTGGTGCTGGCGTTTTTCCAGGCGGCTGCTATCTGGATTTTGCTCAAGGCTGAATTCTTGGCCATCACCCTGGTGCTGGTGTATGTGGGTGCCGTGATGGTGCTGTTTTTATTCGTGGTGATGATGCTTGACATCAACCTTGACGGTGTGCGTCAAGGTTTCTGGAAGCACTTCCCGCTGGCCGGTTCTGTGGGTGCGCTGATTGCGCTTGAAATGTCTTATGTGCTGATGGGCGGTTTTCGTGAACCACCCAAGGCTGCAAGTCTGTCGGGTTCAGCGGCTGCGCAAATGGGTGCACAAGTATCCAACACCAAAGAACTCGGCAAAGTGCTGTATTCCGAATATATCTATCCGCTGGAAATCGCAGCCATCATTTTGCTGGTGGCCATCATTGCCGCTATCGCATTGACGCTGCGTGCCCGCAAAGACTCAAAATCACAAAACCCGTCAGAACAGGTCCGGGTCAAGCGCGCAGACCGCGTGACGCTGGTCAAAATGAAGTCGGTCATGCCTGAAGCTGTCATGCAAGTGGCCCCGGTCATTGAGGAGAAAAAGGCATGACACTCACACTCGGACATTTTCTTTCTCTGGGTGCGATGCTGTTTGCTTTGTCGGTCATCGGCATTTTTCTGAACCGCAAAAACCTCATTATTTTGCTGATGGCTATTGAGCTCATGCTGTTGGCTGTCAACATGAATTTTGTGGCCTTCTCGTACTACCTGAACGACATGGCTGGCCAGATTTTTGTGTTTTTTATTCTGACAGTTGCTGCTGCTGAATCTGCCATTGGTTTGGCAATTCTGGTGTTGCTGTTCCGAAATAAATCCAGTATCAATGTTGACGAACTCAACACGCTTAAAGGCTGATCAGAAAAATGAGTCAAACCCTTTCTGTTTCAACTCTGCTTGCAGTTCCGCTTTTGCCCTTGGCAGGCGCTGTATTGGCGGGTATTTTCGGTACTGCTTTTGGTGGTAACTGGCTGGGCCGCCGCCTGTCGCATACGCTGACGATTCTGGGTGTGTTGCTGGCCTTCATTTTGTCGGCGATGACGCTCAAAAGCGTTGTGGACGGCGCCCGTTTTAACGAAACCCTCTACACCTGGATGGTGGTGGGTGGCTTGAAAATGGAAGTCGGCTTTTTGGTTGATGGCCTGACCGCGATGATGATGTGCGTGGTGACGTTTGTCTCGCTCATGGTGCACATTTACACCATTGGCTACATGGAAGAAGAAGACGGCTACAACCGTTTCTTTGGCTACATCTCGCTGTTTACTTTCGCCATGCTGATGCTGGTGATGAGCAACAACATGCTGCAGCTCTTTTTCGGCTGGGAGGCTGTGGGCCTGGTGTCGTATTTGCTGATTGGCTTTTACTACAACAAGCCCAGCGCAACTTTTGCCAATATGAAGGCCTTTCTGGTGAACCGCGTGGGTGACTTCGGTTTTATTTTGGGCATTGGCCTGATTGCCGCCTATGCGGGCACATTGAATTACGGCGAAGCTTTCGCCAAAGGTGGCGAGCTCGCCAAACTGACCTTGCCAGGCACTAGCTGGATGCTGGTCACAGTGGTTTGTATTTGCCTCTTTATCGGCGCGATGGGCAAGTCGGCCCAGTTTCCCCTGCACGTCTGGCTTCCCGACTCGATGGAAGGCCCAACGCCAATTTCGGCACTGATCCATGCTGCCACGATGGTGACGGCAGGCATCTTTATGGTGGCGCGCATGTCACCGCTGTTTGAACTCAGTGACACCGCACTCAGCTTCATCATGATCATTGGCGGCATCACTGCGCTGTTCATGGGCTTTTTGGGTATCATCCAAAACGACATCAAGCGCGTGGTGGCATATTCAACGCTGTCGCAACTCGGCTACATGACGGTCGCCTTGGGCGCATCGGCTTACTCGGTCGCCGTGTTCCATTTGATGACGCATGCATTCTTCAAAGCGCTGCTGTTTTTGGCGGCAGGCTCCGTCATTTTGGGCATGCACCACAACCAGGACATTCGCTGGATGGGCGGCGTGCGCAAATACATGCCGATCACCTGGATCACCTCGTTGCTAGGCACGCTGGCCCTGATTGGTACGCCGCTGTTCGCTGGCTTTTACTCGAAAGACAGCATCATTGAAGCCGTGCATGAAAGCCACCTGGCGGGTGCTGGTTTTGCGCACTTTGCCGTGCTGGCGGGTGTCTTTATTACTGCGTTTTATTCGTTCCGTTTGTACTTCCTGGTGTTTCATGGCAAAGAGCGTTACGACCAGAATCCGGATGCGCACCATGATGACCATCACGATGCACACGGACATGATGCGGCGCATGCCAAACCGCATGAATCACCATGGGTGGTGACAGTGCCGCTGGTTTTGCTGGCTATTCCATCTGTTGTGATTGGTTTCATGACCATCCAGCCCATGCTGTTTGGTGAGTTTTTCAAAGACGCTATTTTTGTCAACCTCGAAAAGCATTCCGCCATGGAAGAGCTGGCCAAGATATTCCATGGCCCTGCGCAAATGGCGCTGCATGGCTTGATGTCTGCGCCTTTCTGGCTGGCTTTGTCGGGCTCTGTTTTGGCCTGGTACATGTACATGGTCAACCCGGCCTTGCCAGCGGCTATCAAGCGCCACGCGCAACCTGTCTACACGCTGCTTGAAAATAAATATTATCTCGACTGGTTCAATGAAAACGTGCTGGCGCGGGGCACGCGCGCACTCGGTACCGGCCTGTGGAAAATTGGCGACGAGAAGGTGATTGACGGCGCGTTGGTCAATGGCTCGTGGAAGGTCGTGGGCTGGGTGTCCAGCATTGTGCGGCGCTTGCAGTCGGGCTACATCTACCACTATGCCTTTGGCATGATCATCGGCGTGTTTGTGCTCATGACGTACTTCGTCTGGCTGAATAAATAACCGCTACGCAAATAAGAACAAGCAGGAAAAATAAGAATGGGATTGCTCAGCCTTGCGATTTGGACGCCAATTATTTTTGGTGTCGTGCTGCTGGCCATTGGCCGTGATGACCAGGCGCGTAGCGTGCGCTGGATTGCCCTGATAGGCGCTGTGGCCAGCTTTCTGGTCACACTGCCGCTGTATGACGGCTTCAAGCTTGGCACGTCGGCGATGCAGTTCGTTGAGAAAGGCAGCTGGATTGCCCGCTTCAACGTCAACTACCACATTGGTGTGGATGGCATTTCGCTCTGGTTCGTGTTGCTCACTGCGTTTATCAACGTTGTTGTCATCATCGCCAGCTGGGAGGCCATCACCACCCGCGTCAATCAATACATGGCGGCATTTTTGATTTTGAGCGGGCTGATGATTGGTGTGTTTACCGCACTGGATGGCCTGCTGTTTTATGTATTTTTTGAAGCCACGTTGATTCCGATGTACCTCATCATCGGTATTTGGGGCGGGCCGAACAAGATATACGCAGCCTTCAAGTTCTTTTTGTACACGTTGCTTGGTTCGCTCCTGATGCTGGTGGCATTGATATTTTTGTACAACAAGTCAGGAGGCAGTTTTGATATTTTGACGTGGCACAAGCTGCCGTTGGGCAGCACCATTCAAACGCTGCTGTTCTTTGCTTTCTTTGCGGCGTTCGCTGTCAAGGTGCCGATGTGGCCTGTGCACACCTGGTTGCCTGATGTCCACGTTGAAGCGCCCACGGGCGGCTCTGCGGTGCTGGCCGCCATCATGCTCAAGCTGGGTGCTTACGGCTTTCTACGGTTCTCCATGCCGATTGCACCGGATGCGTCACGCGAATGGGCCTGGCTCATGATTGCCTTGTCGCTCACAGCAGTGATCTACGTCGGCCTGGTGGCGCTGGTGCAGCAGGACATGAAAAAACTTGTGGCTTACTCGTCAGTCGCGCACATGGGTTTTGTCACGCTCGGCTTTTTTATCTTCAATGACCTGGGCGTGTCGGGCGGCATCGTGCAGATGATTGCTCACGGCTTTGTGTCGGGTGCCATGTTCCTGTGCATTGGCGTGCTGTATGACCGGGTGCATTCGCGCGAGATTGCCAGCTACGGCGGCGTGGTCAGTACCATGCCCAAGTTTGCGGCGTTTGCCCTGTTCTTCGCCATGGCCAATTGCGGCTTGCCTGCTACAGCTGGTTTCGTAGGTGAATGGATGGTGATCCTGGGCGCTGTCAAATTCAACTTCTGGATTGGTCTGGCATCTGCCACCGCCTTGATTTTTGGCGCGGCCTACACGCTGTGGATGTACAAGCGCGTGTATCTGGGCCCGGTGGTCAATGATGACGTGAAGAATTTGACAGACATCGATGCCAGAGAGTTTTTGATGCTGGCCATGCTTGCCATCGCCACGCTTTACATGGGCCTGTACCCCAAGCCATTTACCGATGTGATGAACAGCACTGTCGTTGATTTGCTGGCGCATGTCGCCAAATCCAAACTGAACTAACCGCAAAAGAATTCAGCAATGATTGACAAACTCTCCTGGATAGCGGTTTACCCCGAGATCATTCTGGCCGTGATGGCCTGCATTATTTTGCTGGTTGACCTAGGCGTTAAATCGCCCCTGCGTACAGTCACCTATGTGTTGACGCTCATCACGCTGGCAGTGGTTGCTGCGCTGGAGGCAGCCTACGCTTCAGGCGGTCAAACCTTCTATGGTTTTAGCAAGATGGTGGTGGTGGACCCGATGGGCAGTTGGCTCAAATGTTTTTCATGCATCGCTTTGATGGTGTCGCTGGTCTACGGCAGGCCCTACGCGTTTGACCGTGACATGCTGCGCGGTGGCGAGTTTTTCACGCTCAGCCTGTTTTCGCTATTGGGCATGTTCGTGATGATTTCTGGTCACAACTTCCTGGTCATCTACATGGGCTTGGAGTTGCTCACTCTCAGCAGCTACGCGCTGGTGGCTTTGCGGCGTGACAACGCCACAGCCACAGAAGCCGCCATGAAATACTTTGTACTGGGCGCTTTGGCTTCTGGCTTTTTGCTCTACGGCTTGTCGATGCTGTACGGTGCAACAGGCTCGCTTGATTTGAATGAAGTCTTCAACGCGATTGCCAGCAGGCAGGTCAAGCACCAGGTACTGATATTTGGTTTGGTATTTATTGTTGCTGGCCTGGCCTTCAAGCTTGGCGCGGTACCCTTTCACATGTGGTTGCCCGATGTATATCAGGGTGCGCCTACTGCGGTGACCTTGCTGATAGGTGGTGCGCCGCAGTTGGCCGCCTTTGCCATCTGCATTCGTTTGCTGGTAGAGGGCTTGCTGCCCCTGGCCATTGACTGGCAGCAAATGCTGGCTTTGATGGCGATTGGCTCCTTGCTGGTGGGCAATTTGGCCGCCATCGCGCAAAGCAACCTCAAGCGCATGCTGGCGTTCTCTACCATTTCGCAAATGGGCTTTCTGCTGCTCGGCTTGCTGTCAGGCGTGGCCAATGGCAACCAGCTCAATACCGAATCAGCTTACAGCGCGGCCATGTTTTATGCCATCACCTATGTGCTGACCACGCTGGCCGCTTTCGGCATCATCATGCTGCTGGCGCGTGCGGGGTATGAGTCTGAAGAAATCACTGACCTGGCCGGACTCAACCAGCGTAGCCCGTTGTATGCCGGGGTGATGGCGGTGACCATGTTCTCCCTGGCTGGCTTGCCGCCTCTGGTGGGTTTTTATGCCAAGCTGTCGGTCTTGCAGGCGCTGATTTCGTCGCAGCAAACCAGCTACCTGGTGCTGGCCATTTTTGCGGTGCTGATGTCTCTGGTCGGTGCGTTTTATTACCTGCGTATCGTCAAGGTGATGTACTTTGATGCACCACAAAGCCCGGTGTATCCCATCACTGCACCTGCAGATGCTCGGGTGGTTTTGACCATCAACGGCGCGCTCATCCTGATTCTGGGTATAGCCCCTGGCGGTTTGATGACTTTGTGCGCGCAGTCCATCAGCAGCATCGTCAAGACGCTGGGCAGCTAGCTTCAAGCTGGGCTTTGCCTGGTTCACACCATACATGAAAGTCCTGAACCTTCAGTGCGCCCACCAGCATTCATTTGAAGGCTGGTTTGGCTCTGAGGACGACTTTCAATCGCAACTGGCGCGTGGCCTGGTTGAATGCCCGATGTGTTCTAGCAAAGCCATCGTGAAAATGCCCAGCGCGCCACGGCTTAACTTTGGCGGGCACCGTGCACCCGTTGAGTCGGCAGTGCAGCCTGGTGAGCTTGCTGCGGCAGATGCGCCTGAAGATAAAAATCCAGTGACAACGCTTGAAGAACCCGCCCAAGCCAGCCCCACCCCCGAGCAGCAAGCCGCTTTTTTTAAAGCGCTGCGTCACGTTGTGGCGAACACCGAAGACGTTGGCGACCGATTCGCCAACCAGGCCCGGGCCATGCACTATGGTGACGTGGAGCCGCGCAGCATTCGCGGTCAGGCGACGCCGCGCGAGGCTTCTGAGTTGATAGAAGAGGGCATCGACGTGATGGCCTTGCCGTTGCCAGCGGCCTTGAAAGAAACCCTACAGTAAGGGGTTTCTTTGCTATTTAATTAATAGCTTCTTGCGCCCGAATTCATTGGTCTAGAGCGATATTCGTTATCTGAAAAAGCACTTTTTTGAGATTTTTCAGGCACCAGTGGCGCCCCAAACCATCAAGGGTACAAACCGCGCAACTCTCGCGTATGCAAAATTCGTTTGCAAGCCACAATAAACGTTGCCGTGCGCAAGCTGACTTTTTGGTCTTGAGACACAGCCCAGACGCCTGCAAACGCATGCTTCATGATTTTGACCAGCCGTGCGTTGATTTCTTCTTCATCCCAGAAGAAGCTTGAAAAATCTTGCACCCATTCAAAATAGCTGACGGTCACGCCACCTGCGTTGGCTATGACATCGGGCAATACCAGGATGTTGCGGCTGGCCAGAATGTCGTCAGCAGCAGGGGTGGTGGGGCCGTTCGCACCTTCGATGATCATGCGGGCCTTGATGCGGCCTGCGTTGGCAGCTGTGATTTGCTGCTCCAGCGCAGCCGGAATCAAAATATCGCATGCCACGTCCCAGAAGCTGTCGTTGGCAATGACTTCTGCGCCTGCGTAGCCGCCTACGCCACCAGTCTCAAGAACGTGCTGCAACAAAGCGGGGACGTTCAAACCAGCCTCTTTATAAATCGTACCGCTGTGGTCTTGTACCGCCACAACGCGTGCACCAGCCTCGGCAAACAGCTTGCCCGCCACGCCGCCTACATTGCCAAAGCCCTGCACCGCAATGCGCGCGCCTTTGATCTCCAGCCCGATATGCTGGGCAGCTTCAGAACCCACCGTAAACACGCCACGCCCGGTCGCTTCGCGCCTGCCGAGCGAGCCGCCCAGATCCACCGGTTTGCCCGTGACCACGCCCGTGGCGGTAGAGCCAGTGTTCATCGAATAGGTGTCCATCATCCATGCCATGATTTGCTCATTGGTGTTGACGTCGGGTGCCGGAATGTCTTTGTTCGGGCCGATGATGATGCCGATCTCGCTGGTGTAGCGGCGCGTCATGCGTTCGAGCTCTCCGAGCGATAGCTTCTTCGGGTCCACACGAATGCCGCCTTTGGCGCCGCCGTAAGGTACGTTGACAGCCGCGTTCTTCACCGACATCCAGGCTGACAGGGCCATCACTTCAGACAGCGTCACGTCCTGGTGAAAACGCACGCCGCCCTTGCCTGGCCCGCGCGACACATTGTGCTGCACGCGGTAACCTTCAAAGTGGGCCACCGTGCCGTTGTCCATGTGAATCGGGACATCCACAATCAATATGCGCTTGGGCCGCTTGAGCGTTTCAGCCCAGCGCGCCAGGTTACCCAAGTGCGGTATGACGCGGTCAACCTGTTGCAGGTAATTGCCCCAGGGGCCAAGGTTGCTGGCGTCCAGGTACGAGGGCAGGGGGTGGTTGCTATGGTCTACAGCGGATGAGTTGGCATCGGTTGCGTGTGACATTTAGAACTCCTGAGTTGGAAATCTTGCAAAGAAGTCCCAACTGTAGAAGTCTGCTGGCAAATTGTCCAAGGCCAGCTTGGTTGAATGATATGCAAAAAATGCATAGTTAATCAGCGTGTCATCCCGGACTCGATCCGGGATCCATGACTTCTGCGGTGCGGGCTGGGATCTGGTTCATGGATTGCGGCTCGTGGGCCACAATGACAAAAAACGACGGGCAAGTCTCAACTCGTGAACTGCAGCGCCGCCAACCGCGCATACACGCCGCCGAGGGCAACAAGTTCGACATGCGTGCCTTGCTCCACCAGCTTGCCGTGGTCAAGCACCAAAATGCGGTCAGCCTGCTGCACGGTGGCCAGGCGGTGAGCGATGACCAGGGTGGTGCGGTCTTTCATGGCGGACTCAAGCGCGGCTTGCACCATGCGCTCGCTCTCGGCGTCGAGCGCGCTGGTGGCTTCATCAAGCAGCAGCAAAGGGGAATTTTTCAGCATGGCCCGCGCAATAGCGATGCGCTGGCGCTGGCCGCCCGACAGGCGCACGCCGCGCTCGCCTAAAAAGGTGTCATAACCCTCGGGCAGCCGGGTGATGAACTCATCGGCAAATGCGGCTTTGGCCGCCAGCTTGGCTTCTTCATCGGTGGCGTCGGGTTTGCCATAGCGAATGTTCTCCAGTGCGCTGGTTGAAAAAATCACCGCGTCCTGCGGCACGATGCCTACGCGCTGGCGCAGGTCCGTCAGCGACATGTCTTTTGTCGCTACACCGTCCAGCGCAATACGGCCCGAGCTGGGGTCGTAAAAGCGCAGCAGCAACTGAAACACCGTACTCTTGCCTGCGCCACTCGGCCCCACAATCGCCACGGTTTCACCCGCTGCAACATGCATGCTGAAGTCACTCAGTGCGGCCTGCAAGGGGCGCGACGGGTAGTGAAACGTTACCGATTCGAATTTAATCGCACTTCCCGCGCGTATCACGGGGGCTGGTGCCGGGTGGGCGGGTGAAACAATTGGGGACTCGGTCTCCAGCAGTTCCATCAGCCGTTCGGTGGCACCGGCGGCGCGCAGCAAGTCACCATACACCTCGCCCAGCACGGCGGTGGCGCTGGCCAAAATAATCACATACACCACCGTCTGGCCCAAGTGGCCTGCCGTGATGTCCCCGCGCATCACCGCCTGCGTGCCCTGGTACAAGCCCCAAAGCAAGCCAGCTGATGTGGCAATGATGATGAAAGCTACCAGCACCGTACGTGCCTGGGTACGCCGCACGGCGACGTTAAAGGCATTGGTGGTCGATACGTTAAAGCGTGCCGCTTCCCGTCCTTCGGCGGTGTAGCTTTGCACAATCGGAATCGCGTTTAGCACCTCGGCGGCAATGGCGCTGGAGTCAGCCACGCGGTCCTGGCTGGCGCGCGACAGCTTGCGCACACGTCGGCCAAACCACACCGATGGCGCAACAATCAACACCAGCACGCCAAGCACCTGAAACATCAAATACGGGTTGGTGTAAATCAGCATAAAAATCGCGCCCACGCCCATGACCGCGTTGCGCAAGCCCATGCTCAGTGACGAGCCCACCACGGTTTGCACCAGCGTGGTGTCACCCGTCAGGCGACTTAGTACCTCGCCCGTTTGCGTAGTTTCAAAAAACTCAGGACTTTGCTTGAGTACATGGCCGTACACCGCATTGCGCAGGTCAGCCGTCACGCGCTCGCCCAGCCAACTGACCATGTAAAACCGCCCGGCTGAAAACAGGCCCAAAGCCGCCGCCACACCAAACAGCTCAAAAAAGTGCATTCGCAACGCCATCAACTGGTTGCCTTTGCCTGCGGCACTGGTGTCCCCACTGACCAGTCCACCATCAATCAAACTGCGCAGCGCCAGCGGAAACACCAGCGTGGCAATCGCGGCCATGACCAGAAAAAACACCGCTGCTGCAATATGGCCGATGTAAGGCCGCAGAAAGGGCACAAGGCCAGACAGTGATTTGGGGCTTTTGGCTTTTGCGCGTTCAGTAGTCATAGGAACAGAGTGTAGAGGTGGCCTGAAAAGCTCATAAATAAACTTTACAAACACATTTTAAGCATCAAATCAGTTAAAAATATAACCAATTATTGCTACAGGCCAATGTTTTTGGGTGCTAGCAGCTATAATTTTAGGAGCAACTTTACGCAACCAATATCCAGAGGGTTACAGCAAATCACCCGATATTCTGCTTTAATTCACTTTGATGTTATTTGCTCTACCCGTGCCATGACCACCACTGAAAATCTGCTGCTCGTTGTCGTACTGCCAGGCGTCATGTTTTGCGCGTTGCTCGAAGCGTTTGTGATGTCCCGCAAACAGCATTACGACTTCAAAGCCATGGGCGTGTCGATGCTTGACTTGTTGTGTCGTAACCTGATGACAGTTTTTGTGCCACTGTCGATTGCCACACCATTTATTGATCTGGTCTATCAAAACCGCTTGATGACGATTGAGATCAATACCTGGCAGGCTGTACTGGTGCTATTTGTGGGGCAGGAGTTTTGCTATTACTGGTACCACCGCGCTGCACACCGTGTGCGCTTTTTCTGGAACAACCATGCCGTCCACCACTCACCGAACCAGCTCAACTTATCAGCTGCTTTTCGCATTGGCGTGATGGGCAAAATCACCGGTACAGCAATATTTTTCATACCACTGATCTGGCTCGGCTTTGCACCCAAAATCGTGGCCCTGACGCTCACCATCAACCTGCTGTATCAGTTCTGGATTCACGCCACCTGGATACCCAAACTGGGCTGGCTTGAATATGTGCTCAACACGCCGTCGGCGCACCGCGTGCACCACGCTGCCAACATTGAATACCTCGATGGCAACTACGGCGGTGTTTTGATTGTGTTTGACCGCCTGTTTGGCACCTACATCCCCGAGCGTGCTGAGCTGCCATGCCGCTACGGCCTGGTGCGTCCCATGGCAACTTACAACCCACTGCGTGTCGAGTTCACGCAGTGGCAGGGGTTGTGGCGTGATTTGGTCGGTGCGCGCAGCCTACAGGCAGTACTGGGTTATTTTTTCATGCCGCCCGGCTGGTCACCGCATGGGCCAGGTGAAACGACCGAAGAGATGCGCAGGCTGCATGCAATTAAAAAGACATTAATTTAGCGCCTTTTAACCTGTCATTTAGAGCTTTAGCCCAATAAATTCGGGCGCAAGAAGCTCCTGATTTAATAGCAATTAAATCTAGGCAACTTCAACCACCAAACCCGCAGTGCGCTGCACTTCAATGCGGATTTCTTCTGTCAGCTGCGCTTTCAGCGCCATAAACACTGGCGTGGTTTTGACGGAATAGTGGCGCGGGTGGACAATCTCCACAGGCAGGTCGCACTTTATACGACCGGGTCGGGCGCTCATCACGACCACGCGGTTGCCCATGAAAATGGCTTCGTCAATGTCATGCGTCACGAACAGCACGGTTTTGCGCTCGCTCTCTTTGTCACCTTCCCAAATGCCTTGCAGCAGCTCTTGCATCAGCTCTCTGGTCTGGTGATCCAGCGCGCCAAAAGGCTCGTCCATCAGCAGCATGCGCGGGTTGTTGGCCAGTGCCCGTGCCAGTGCGGTGCGCTGCTGCATGCCGCCTGAGAGTTGCTTGGGGAAATGGTTTTCAAAACCGGTCAAGCCGACCTTGACAATGAAGGGGTGAGCAATCGCCAGTTGCTGGGCGAGTGGCATGCCTTTTTCACGCAAGCCAAAACACACGTTTTCAAGCACGGTAAGCCACGGGAACAAGGTGTAGCTTTGAAACACCATGCCCCTGTCGGCTCCGGGAGCAGTGACGGGCTTGCCGTCTAGTGTGATGCTGCCTGTGGTGGGTACATCCAACCCGGCTACCATGCGCAGCAGTGTGCTTTTGCCGCAGCCCGATGGACCGAGGATGGTGATGAAGTCGTTTTCTTCAACGCTCAGGTCAGTGGCCTGTAGCGCCAGCGTGCTTTTGGCAGCGCCTGTGCCACTAAAGGTTTTGGAGACACCTTTGACTTCAAGAATGCTCATGCCGCACTTTCACAGTTTGGCCCACGGAAACAACTTGCGGTTGCCCGCTTTAAAAGCCAAATCAGTCACCAGCCCAATCACGCCAATCACGATGATGCCGAAAATGATCTGGTCCGTTGCCAGCAGCGCTTGGCTGTCGGTGATCATGTGGCCAATGCCACTGGACGCGCCAATCAGCTCGGCGACGATGACATACGTCCAGGCCCAGCCCAGCACCATGCGCAGGGTTTCAAAAATCTCTGGCGCGCTGCTGGGTACCAGTACGCGCAGCACAATGCCTTTGTCGCTTGCACCCAGCGTGTACGCGGCTTCGACCAAATCACGCCGGGTGTTACCCACACTCACCGCCATCATCAGCACCAGTTGAAAAAACGAGCCGATAAAAATCACCGAGAGTTTTTGCGCCTCGCCAATGCCCGCCCACAAAATCAGCAGCGGTATAAAAGCCGATGCAGGCAGGTAGCGGGCAAAGCTGACAAAGGGTTCAAAAAACGCTTCAATTGGTTTGTACGCACCCATCAGAACACCCAGCGGAATGGCCAGTACGGCAGCTAATAAAAAACCGCCAAACACGCGCCACACGGTCATGCCAATGTCTTTGATAAAGCCCTGATTGACCAGCAAGTCATAGCCTGACCGTACCATGGTCAGCGGGTCGGCCAAAAAGGTTTTGGGCACCACCCCGCCAAACGTCACTGCCGCCCACAGGGCAAAAAACAGGATAAAGAAACTGATGCCCAGCGCGATTCTTGTACCGGGCGAAACCGGCTGAAGCGGCTTCACTTCAGAAATCTGGTGTCAGCTAACTTCGTCATATCTGGCAGGCTTTTGATGATGCCCGCTTCCATCAGCAAATCAGCGGCTTCTTTGCTGAAGGCGGCGTGTTCACCGGCAAAAAACTTCTGGTTGGCCGCACGGTCTTGCCAGCGTAAAAACTTTTGGCTGCCTTCAAACGCTTCGCCGGTTTGCTTCACATCAGCGCCCATGATTTCAAAACTTTTCTTCGGGTCTTTTTGAATCATCTCCAGCGCTTCAAAATAGCTGTCAGCCAGGGCTTTGCCAGCTTTGGGGTTGTCGCTCAAAAATTTGGGGGTGCAGCCCACGGTGTCCATCACCATGGGGTAGTCGAGCGTGGTGGCAATGATCTTGCCTGCCTCTGGCTTGGCGCGCACCGCGCTCAGGTAGGGCTCGTAGGTCATGGCGGCATCCAGGTCGGCCACGCCCGCAATGATGGCGTTGGCGGCGGCTTGTGGCTCCAGGTTAACGATTTTCACGTCTTTGGGTGTCATGCCGTTTTTCTTTAAGAACCAGGCCAGCGCAAAGTAGGGCGATGTGCCTGGCGCGCTGGCGGCAATGGTTTTGCCTTTCAGGTCACTGATTTTGCTGATGCCGCCTTTGACGACCATACCGTCCGCGCCAAAGCTTTTGTCGAGCTGAAAAATTTGTGTGGTGGCCACGCCGTTGGCGTTCCAGGCAATCCAGGTCTCCACCGTGGTGGCGGCGCACTGCACGTCTCCCGAGGCAATCGCCAGGTGACGGTCTTTTTGCGGGATTTTTTTGATGGTCACGTCCAGCCCGTTTTTCTTGAAAATGCCTGCCTCTTTGGCCAGCGTGAGCGGCGCAAAACCCGTCCAGCCAGACATGGCAAAGGTCAATTTGATTTCTTGCGCCTGGGCAGTGGCGCAGGCCATGGCAACGATGGACAAGGCGAGCAGATTTTTCATGGTTTTCTCCGGGTGGTTAAAAGAAAGCTGGGGTGAATAAATGTATGCACTGTTCATGCCAAGCGCAATGCGTGTAATTCCGGTAATTGCGCATCCAGCGCAGCAGATATGTCACCGCTGATGACCCGCTTTTGCAACGCCGACATGTCAGCGGCCAGGCTACGGTCTTGCATCATCGCGGGTGATGCAGTGCGAATCAGCGCATGCAGACTCTCTAACGGCGCAGAGCTGGTGAGTGGCCGTAAAAATTCAATACCTTGCGCCGCAGCCAGCAGCTCAATGCCCACAATGTGCGCGGTGTTGTGCAGCATGCTTGCCAAGCGGCGTGCAGCAAAGGTGGCCATGCTGACGTGGTCCTCCTGGTTGGCAGAGGTAGGCAAACTGTCAACGCTGGCCGGGTGGGCGAGCGATTTGTTTTCAGAGGCCAACGCCGCAGCAGTGACATGCACGATCATGAAGCCAGAGTTAAGCCCAGCATCAGGCGTGAGGAAGGGCGGTAGGCGCGACACGTTGGCATCGACGAGCATGGCAATACGCCGCTCGGCAATCGCGCCGATTTCTGCAATCACCACCGCCAGTGCATCGCATACCAGCGCCACAGGTTCAGCATGAAAGTTGCCCCCTGAAACCAGCGAACCAAGCTCCCCCCCGAAGCCACTTGCAGCGGCCTCCCCCTCAAGGGGGCGACGCTGGTGGCCCGGCAAAGCCGGTTCCACGGCGTCCGCTTGGCAGGACAATGAGCCGTTTGCGAAAACAAGCGGGTTATCAGTCACGGCATTGGCTTCAATCACCAGTACCCGTGCGGCGTAGCGTATCTGGTCCAGGCACGCGCCCATCACTTGTGGCTGGCAGCGCAGGCAGTAGGGGTCTTGCACACGGTCATCGCCTTCCAGATGCGACTTGCGAATGGCGCTGCCGTGGGTGAGGGCGCGGTAGGCCGCAGCGCAATCAATTTGCCCCGGCTGGCCGCGTACCGCATGAATGCGTGCATCAAACGCGCCGTCGCTGCCGCGTGCAGCATCAAGTGTGAGCGCGCCTGCAATCACTGCGGCCTCAAATACGCGTTCGGTGGCAAACAAGGCGTCTATCGCCATCGCGGTCGATACCTGCGTGCCGTTGATGAGTGCCAAGCCTTCTTTGGCGGATAAGGCAATCGCTTGCAAGCCTGCTTTGTTCAATGCTTCCAGAGCTGGCAGTCGCTGCCCTTTATAAAACACATCACCTTCACCCACCAGCGGCAAACACAAATGCGCCAGCGGGGCCAGGTCACCCGACGCACCGACCGAGCCCTGGCAGGGAATCACCGGGCAAATACCGTGGTTGTACAGGTTAAGCAAAGCATCCACAACCGCTTCACGCACACCCGAGTAGCCACGCGCCAGGCTCGCGGCTTTCAGTAGCAAAATCAGCCGCACAATATTTTCAGGCAGTGGCTCACCTACACCGACCGCATGTGAACGCAGCAGCTTGAGCTGCAATATTGCCAGGTCAGTCTTGGCAATGCGGGTGTTGGCCAGCTTGCCAAAACCGGTGTTGACGCCGTACACCGCAGCGCCGCCGTCAGCAGCACGCATTACCAGTTCTGCGCTGGCGCGAATGCCTTTGCGGCACGCTGCATCTAGCTGCACGGGCAAGGGCTTGCTGCTGCACAACCTGCGCAATTGCGCCAAACTCAATTGACCGGGAATCAGCAACTCATGCGTCATTTGGGCTTAGCCAATCATCGGCAAATTCAAACCATTCGCTTTGGCGCTCGCCTTGGCCATGTCATAGCCCGCGTCGGCATGCCGCATCACACCTGTGGCCGGGTCATTGAAAAGCACGCGGCCCAGTTTTTCAGCGGCCTCGTCCGTGCCGTCAGCCACAATCACCACCCCTGAATGTTGCGAATACCCCATGCCCACGCCGCCGCCGTGGTGCAGGCTGACCCAGGTGGCGCCGCTGGCGGTGTTGAGCAGCGCGTTCAGCAGTGGCCAGTCGCTCACCGCGTCGCTGCCGTCTTTCATGGCTTCAGTTTCGCGGTTGGGGGACGCGACGGAGCCGCTGTCCAAATGGTCACGGCCAATCACGATGGGCGCTTTCAGCTCGCCGCTTTTCACCATGGCGTTAAAGGCCAGCCCGGCAATGTGCCGCTCACCCAGGCCAATCCAGCAAATACGGGCGGGTAGGCCCTGAAAGCTGATGCGCCTAGAGGCCATGTCCAGCCAGCGGTGCAGGTGCTTGTTGGCGGGGAACAGCTCTTTCATCTTCGCGTCAGTTTTGGCAATGTCTTCAGGGTCACCACTCAAGGCCACCCATCTAAACGGCCCCGTACCGCTGCAAAACAGTGGCCGAATGTAGGCGGGCACAAAGCCAGGGTAGTCAAACGCATTGGCCACACCAAAATCTTTGGCTACCTGGCGCAGGTTGTTGCCGTAGTCGACCGTCGGTATGCCCATCGCATGAAAGGCCAGCATGGCTTTGACTTGGCATGCGCACGACTCGCCGGCGGCTTGGGTGAGTGCCGCGTGCTGCGCCGGGTCTTTGCGGGCGGCTAGAGCGCGCTCATTCGTCCAGCCTGCTGGCAAGTAGCCGTTGATGATGTCGTGGGCCGAGGTTTGGTCGGTCACGATGTCAGGGCGAATGCTGCCTGCCTGGGCTTGTTTGGCCAGCTCGGGGAAGACATCTGCCGCGTTGGCGCACAGCGCGATCGATACGGCTTCTTTGCGCTCGGTGTGGTGTTTGATCAATGCCAGCGCTTCATCGAGCGTAGCGGCTTGCTTGTCAACATAGCGCGTGCGCAGCCTGAAATCAATGTGGCTCTGGTCGCATTCAATATTGAGCGAACAAGCGCCTGCAAAAGTAGCGGCCAACGGCTGTGCGCCACCCATGCCGCCCAGCCCGGCCGTCAGTACCCAGCGCCCCGAAAGGTCACCGTTGTAATGCTGGCGACCCGCTTCAACAAAGGTCTCGTACGTGCCTTGCACGATGCCCTGCGTGCCAATGTAAATCCAGCTGCCAGCCGTCATTTGGCCGTACATCATCAGGCCCGCGCGATCCAGCTCATTGAAGTGCTCCCACGTGGCCCACTTGGGCACCAGGTTTGAATTGGCAATCAGCACACGCGGTGCGCCCGTGTGGGTACGAAAAACGCCCACGGGTTTGCCCGACTGCACCAGCAGTGTTTCATCGGGTTTAAGTTTGTGCAGACTGTCAACAATCGCATCAAACGCAGGCCAGTTGCGCGCCGCCTTGCCAATGCCGCCGTACACCACCAGCTCGTTGGGGTTTTCAGCCACGTCAGGGTCAAGGTTGTTTTGCAGCATGCGCAGGGCCGCTTCAATTTGCCAGTTGGCGCAAGTGATGGCGCTGCCGCGTGGGGCGCGGACGGTTCTTGCTTTACTGTCAAGAAAAGGGGCTTGTGATAAATCGGACATGGCTGAACCTTCAGGGGCAACATAAAATCTGTCAAAATAGTTTAGTTGTCTATACAACTTGGCAGACCTAGGGAAAACCCTTGGCTGCAATTTTGAACACTTTACGTCGCAAATAAAGTACCGCACACTCGGGCTGTTACATGCCATTAAAAACCTCGTTTCAGCAAACCTGTTTAACCTTCTGGAGTTCACCATGCTGCATTGCCGTCGTTTAGTTATTTCCTGCGTCGTCGCCCTGGGCTTTAGTGGTTTGACGGTGCATGCACAAGACGTGCTCAAGGTTGGGACGGATGCGACTTTTCCGCCCATGGAGTATGTTGACAACGGCAAGCGCACAGGCTTTGACATTGAGCTGGTAGAAGCACTTGGCAAGGCCATGAACAAGCGCATTGAGTGGATTGATATTGATTTCAAGGGCTTGATTCCAGGCTTGATTTCAAAACGCTTTGACATGTCGGTATCGGCCATCTACATTACCGACGAACGTAAAAAAGTGGTGGACTTTACCGATTCGTATTACGCTGGTGGCCTGGTGGCGATGGTGAAAGACAGCAACAACGGCATCAAAACACTGGCTGACCTGAATGGTAAAAAAGTGGCCGTACAGGTCGGCACCAAATCAGTCAGCTACTTGGCAGAAAAGCACCCGCTGGTGCAGCTGGTGGAAGTTGAAAAAAACCAGGAAATGTTTAACCTGGTGGAAATTGGCCGTGCTGATGCTGCTGTTACGGGCAAACCGGCAGCTTTTCAATACGTTCGTACGCGCGGTGGGCAGCGTGTGCTGGACCAGCAACTCACAACTGAAGAGTACGGCATGGCGGTGCGTAAAGACACGCCGGAGTTGACGCGAGCCCTTAACGCTGCGCTGGCCAAACTCAAGGCCGACGGTACATATGCGCAAATTGTTAAAAAATGGTTTAGCAACACTGCCAAATAAACACGCGTTTTAAGCCAAGGTTTTACAGACCACACGGTTGCGCGGTTTTTAACGATGGAACTTGACTTTTCACCTGTCTTCACAGGCTGGCGCAGTCTTTTGCAAGGCGCGTGGATCACTGTTGAAATCACAGCCATGTCTTTGGCGCTGGGCTGCGTGATGGGGCTGCTGATTGGCATTGGGCGGCTTAACCCCAAGCGGCGCGTCATTTATGCGCTGTGCACCAGCTATGTCGCGGCCATTCGCGGCACGCCGCTGCTGGTGCAATTGTTTTTGCTATTTTTCGGTCTGCCGCAGTTTGGTATTTTGTTGCCTGCATTTGTGTGCGGTGTGCTGGGTCTGGGCATTTATTCTGGTGCTTATGTCTCAGAGATTGTGCGCGGTGCTATCCAGTCGATAGACCGGGGGCAAATGGAAGCTGCGCGTTCAATCGGCATGTCGTATGCCGTGGCCATGAAAAATATTATTTTGCCGCAGGCGCTGGTACGCATGATCCCGCCACTGGGCAATGAATTTATTGCATTGATTAAAAATTCGGCACTGGTGTCGTTGCTGACGATTCACGATGTGATGCATGAGGGGCAAAAAATCATCAGCGTGTCTTACCGCTCGCTAGAGGTGTACCTGGCCATCGCGTTGATTTACTTTGTGCTGACCGGCCTGACCACACTCGCGCTAAGGCACATAGAGCGGCGGCTGCGCGCCGGGGGCATGGTGCAATGAGCTCGCTTGCTGCAAGTGTGCCGCCAGTTGTCAGTATCAAAGGCCTTCACAAATCGTTTGGTGACAACGCGGTATTACTGGGTATTGACTGCGACGTTCAGGCTTCGCAAGTGGTGGTGATGATTGGCCCCAGTGGCTCAGGTAAAAGTACTTTTTTACGCTGCTGCAATGGGCTGGAGCAGCCTGACCGTGGTCAAGTCATTGTGTGCGGACATGCCTTGTTCAAAGCCGGACATTTTCTGGCTGACCAAGGCTTGAACCACCTGCGCGAAGACGTTGGCATGGTGTTTCAGTCGTTTAACTTATTTCCTCATTTAAGCGTTCTTGACAACATCACCGTGGGCCCGCGCAAGGTAAAAGGTACGGCTAAAAAACAGGCGGAATCTGATGCCATGGCACTGCTTGAAAAGGTGGGTTTGCGTGAAAAGGCGCGCGCCATGCCAGCCAGCTTGTCGGGTGGGCAAAAGCAGCGTGTGGCGATTGCCCGCGCCCTGGCCATGCGCCCCAAGCTGATGTTGTTTGACGAGCCTACCTCTGCACTGGACCCCGAGCTGGTGGGCGAAGTGTTGCAGGTGATGAAGTTGCTTGCCAGTGAAGGCATGACCATGATGGTGGTCACCCATGAGATGGATTTTGCGCGTGATGTTGCTGATGTGGTGCTGGTGATGGATCATGGCCAGGTGATTGAGGCGGGGCCACCTGACGTGATTTTTACCAACCCTGCGCAGTCGCGTACGCGTGATTTTTTGCGTGCTGTTTTGACCCGCACCTGACATGCCTAAACCACTTGCGCCAGTCATGAAAATATCTGTTGATATGCCCTCTGAATTACCTGCCTACCAACGGGTGAAGGTCTTTATCAGCACCCGGATCAATCAGGGGGTTTGGCGCCCGGGCGATGTTGTGCCCAGCGAGGCGGCTTTGCAGCAGCAGTTTGGCATCAGCCGCATGACGGTGAACCGCGCCCTGCGTGAGCTGGCCAATGAGGGCATGGTCACGCGCATTCAAGGCTCGGGCACGCGGGTGGCTGAGCTGCACCGCATCTCATCGCGCTTGACGATTCGTGACATTCACGAGGAGGTGATGGAGCGCGGCCATATTCACGCTAGCTGCGTGTTGCTGGTTGCAACTGAAAAAGCTGCCGCGCCGCTGGCTAAAACGCTGGGCTTGCGGTCTGGCGCCAAGGTGTTCCACACCGTGCTGGTGCACTTAGAAAACGGCATCCCCATTCAACATGAAGACCGCTACGTCAACCCACTGGCCGCACCTGATTTTTTACAAACCGATTTCACCCGCTTCACGCCCGCCCACCATTTGCTGACGCGTGCCCCGTTAACGGACGCCAGTTACCAGATAGAAGCCTGCCTGCCAGGCTTGAAGATAGCCAAGCTGCTGCACATTAAACCGTCAGAGGCCTGCCTGGCCATTACCCGCCGTACCGTCAGTGGTGCGCATGTGGCCAGCGTGGCGCGGCTGGTGTACCCCGGCACGCGCTACAGTTTTGCGGGGCAATTTCAAGCATGACGTGGAATATTGTTCATTTGAATGACGTCGTACCGACGCCCTGGCGCAACGGGGGTGGTACAACCCGTGAGCTGCTGGCCTGGCCTGATTCTGTTGCCTGGCAGTGGCGTGCCTCTGTGGCTGAGGTGGTGCAGTCTGGCCCGTTTTCAAGCTTTGTGGGTGTTAAGCGCTGGTTTGCTGTGCTGGAAGGTGATGGTGTTTGTTTGACGGTTGACGGCTATCTGCATATGCTGGGCAAAAGTGATGAGCCACTGGCATTTGATGGTGCTCTAGATACGACCTGCGAACTGCTGGGTGGTGCAACGCAAGACTTTAATTTGATGGTGCAGAGCGGTGCATCAGCACACATGCAGCGGGTCAGTGGCAACTTTAAAATGACTACAAATACTCCTAAAATAATAGCTGCTTACGCCCATAACGAAAGGGCTAGCGTGCAAATAGGCAGTGAAATTCATGTGCTTTCACCTCACACATTCGGTTGGGCACCTGTAGATGCGAACACGGCTGTTCATGTGCAGGCCAGCGATGCGCTGTGGATAGAAATTGACGTATGACTTCAACCAATAGCGTCTGGCTGAATTGCAAAGCTGCCACCCTGCAAGCGGGTGCTGCACAGCCCTACAGTTTGATTGAAGACGCAGCGTTGGTGGTCAATGGCGGCTTGCTACAGTGGGTCGGCCCGCGCAGTGACTTACCCGCAGAGCTGCTGGCAAGCTGCACGCAAACACATGATGCCCGAGGGGCGCTCATCACACCAGGCCTGATTGATTGCCATACCCATCTGGTCTACGGCGGCAACCGGGCAGGCGAGTTTGAGCAGCGCTTGAACGGCGCAAGCTATGAAGACATTGCCAAGGCCGGCGGCGGTATTGTATCGACGGTGACGGCCACGCGCGCTGCGACTGAAGCCGAGCTGTTTGAGCAAAGCGCACCGCGTTTGCAAGCGTTATTGGCTGAAGGCGTGACCACCTTAGAGATCAAATCAGGCTATGGCCTGGCCCTGGCGCATGAGCGCAAAATGTTGTGCGTGGCACGCCGCCTCGGCGTTACGCATCCCGTATCAGTACAAACCACTTTCTTAGGTGCGCATGCTGTGCCGCCTGAATTTGCAGGCCGTACGGATGACTATGTAGATGCGGTGCTGCACATGCTGCCGCTGCTGCACGCTGAAGGGCTGGTCGATGCAGTCGATGCATTTTGCGAGCGGATTGGTTTTAGCGTGGCGCAAATCGAGCGTGTATTTCAAGCTGCACACAGCTTGGGCTTGCCCGTCAAGTTGCATGCCGAACAGCTCAGCGACAGCGGCGGCGCGCAGCTGGCCGCGCGCTACAACGCCATCAGTTGTGACCATCTTGAATGGCTGAGCGATGCAGGCGTGCAGGCCATGGCACAAGCGGGTAGCACGGCGGTGTTGCTGCCCGGCGCGTTTTATTTTTTACGTGAAATCAAATTGCCACCGATTGCGCAGCTCAGAAGCGCAGGCGTTGCGATGGCGATTTCAACCGACTGCAACCCCGGCAGCTCGCCTTGCACATCGCTGCTGCTGATGCTGAACATGGCTTGCACGCTTTTCAGGTTAACGCCTGAAGAAGCCCTGAGAGGTGTGACCCGCAACGCCGCCCGTGCGCTGGGTTTAAAAGATCGCGGCGTGCTGGCGCCAGGCATGCGGGCTGATTTTGTGCTGTGGGGCGTGCAGTCACCAGCCGAGCTTAGCTACGCTTTTGGTAGCTGCCCGCGCACGCAAACAGTGGTCAATGGACTGGTTGTATGACTTTTAGCTTGCAATGCGGCCGCCTCCCCATGCTGGTCAGCATGCCGCATATTGGTACCGACATTCCGCTTGACTTGCAAAACAGCTATGTGCCGCGCGCCCTGGATGTTGAAGACACCGACTGGCACCTGGCCCGGCTATACGACTTTTTGCCTGCACTGGGCATCAGTGTTTTGCAGCCGTGTTATTCACGCTACGTGATTGACCTGAACCGCCCGCCAGACGATACCCCCATGTACCCCGGTGCCGCGAATACCGAGTTGTGCCCCACGCATTTTTTTAATGGCGATGCGCTGTACATGCCAGGCCAAGAACCATCACCGCAAGAGATCAAACGCCGTCGCGTTAGCTACTGGCAGCCGTACCACGATGCGCTGGCTGCTGAGCTGGCGCGCATCAAGGCCATCCACGGCTTTGCCCTGCTGTGGGACGCGCACAGCATTCGTTCGCACATTCCCTGGTTGTTTAAGGGCAAGTTGCCTGACTTGAACATGGGTACGGCCAGTGGTGCGGCGGCGGCAACTGCGATCAGTGACGCTACAGCTTCGCAAATACAAGGCTTTACGCATGTCGTTAATGGCCGCTTCAAAGGCGGCTACATCACCCGCCACTATGGCCAACCCGCTAGCCAAGTCCACGCCATTCAACTTGAAAAATGTCAGAGCCTTTATATGCAGGAGTCACCACCGTTTGCATACGACGATGCGCTGGCTTTAAAACTTCAACCCACACTTAAAAAAATGGTGCAAGCCAGTTTGCAGGCGGCCAAGGCTTTGTATGGCTGATTCGGTAATTAGCTACTTTGCGCCCATGGCTTGGGTCGATGGCACGTGGGCCAGAGACGTACTTTTAAATGTTGCCCCTGACGGCACATGGGCAAGCATTCAAGCCAATGCCAGCGTTGACCAGCAGCGCGGCGCAATCCGACTGAGTGGCCCGGTATTGCCCGGTCTGGTCAACGCCCACAGCCACGCTTTTCAACGCGCCATCGCGGGCATGACTGAACGTGCAGACGGTGGTCAAGACAACTTCTGGAGCTGGCGTGACCGCATGTACAGCGCAGCCCAGCGCATCACACCCCGGCAATTGGAAGCCATTGCAGCGTTGCTCTATGCCGAGCTCTTGACAGCGGGCTACACGCAGGTGTGCGAGTTTCATTATTTGCACAATGACCTGCACGGCAAGCCGTATGCCAACCCGCTAGAGATGTCTTGCGCCTTGGTGCGCGCAGCCCAGCGCGTGGGCATCGGCATCACACTGTTGCCCACGCTGTACATGCGCTCCGGATTTTCAGCCACCGGGTTACGTGATGACCAGCGGAGATTCGCTTCAACGCCTGAGTCGATTTTTAAATTGTGCGCGGGTATTGAAATGCAATTTGGCAGCACGCTGCTCAACACAGGTCTGGCTCTGCATTCCCTGCGCGCCGTCGGGCAGGGCGCATTGCAAGAAGCCGCTGCCTACGCCAAAGCGCACCACATGCCCATCCACATCCACGTGGCCGAGCAAACCGGCGAGGTGACCGATTGCATGGTTACCCACGGCCAGCGACCTGTGGAGTGGCTACTCATGCACGCCGGGCTTGACGCAAGATGGAACTTGGTTCACGCCACCCACACCACGCCCGCAGAGCTGCAAGGCATCAAAGCCAGCGGCGCATCCATCGTGCTGTGCCCCACCACAGAGGCCAACCTGGGTGACGGCGTGTTTGACTTGCCAGCCTATGCCAAGGTGCAAGGTAACTGGTCTATAGGCTCAGACAGCCACGTCACCAGATGCTGGCAAGAAGAGCTGCGCCTGCTTGAATATTCACAGCGCATGGCTTTGCGGCAGCGCAATGTGATGGCTGGTGCGTCGGGTCAGGTGAGTACAGCAGCAGCCCTGTTTACCTCTGCGTTGGCAGGTGGCTCCGCAGCTTGTGGTCAGCTTTTGAAAGGCTTGGTAGCAGGCAACCGAGCAGATTTCTCAGTCATCGACACCACATCCCCCGCGCTGCTGGGCGTACCCAACGACCACCTGCTAGACGCCATGGTTTTCTCCAGCCCGGATGCGCGGTTGAGTGATGTGTATGTGGCGGGCGAGCCTGTGGTTCGAGCTGGCCGTGTTGAAAATTGGCAGGGCTTGGCTGATGATTTTTCAAACGCCATGCGGGTGCTTTGGGTTTGATTGCTGCACTTTGTATAGCTGTTCACGCCCGGATCTACTGCGGCATTGTTGTTGCAAATTTAAACCAAGTAGGTTAAAAGTTATAAACGGAAAAAGGTACGCCGCATTGCAAGTTAGAGCGCATCAAAGATCTTATCGCTACTGGGCAGATACGCACCACCCAAGTAGCTCGAATGGGTGCTACCGCCCTCGCGCCACGCTGCAAGCGGGTGTGTTCGATTTGTATATCAAGCTGACCGTGGTCGATGATCTTTTGATAGTCTCGTTTAAGGAGCAATAACCATGAAATGCCCAGCCTGTGGAGCCGCTAAGCTCATTCGAGATACCCGCGATATTGCGTATACCTACAAAGGTGAATCAACCACCATCCCTGCGGTGACTGCTGATTTTTGCGCGGCTTGCGACGAGTCGGTCACAGATGCCAAACAGTCAAAGCGAGTGATGGACTTGATGCTTGCCTTTAACAAGCAAGTCAACGCGGCGTTGGTTGACCCAGATTTCATCATGAAGGTACGTAAAAAACTAGCTTTAGACCAAGGCGAAGCCGCCGAGATTTTTGGCGGCGGTGTGAATGCGTTTTCTCGCTACGAAAACGGCAAAACCAAACCGCCGTTGGCCTTGGTCAAGCTGCTCAAGGTGTTAGACAAACACCCTGACTTGCTTGGTGAAGTCAGGATGGCGTGAGGTTTTGGTGTCATTGCAAGTCAACCCACAGTTACCCATGCAAAACCCAACCCTACCCAAACACATCCAACGCCTCTTTCTGATCTTCTTCATCGCCAACCTGACGCACTTCGTTCATAACGCCGAATTCATCGCCTTTTACCCGGCATGCCGGCCTGGCTGACGCGTGAGATGGTGTACCTGGCCTGGGTGGCCAGCGCAGGCCTGAACAAGGCAGAGCGCTACACCGTTATCACTGGCGACACGGTTGTTACCGCCAAACCAAAAAGCGAGATAGCAAAAAGCAGCGCCCGCAAAAAAACGCTCTTCGACGATCTTGCCACCCAGCCTGCTGTCAGCCCCATTTCATTCATGTTCATACACACGCCGCCCTCGGGCAGTGAAGGCATCCTATGGCTTCACAAACTTCAGCACAAACTCATCCTTGGGCTGCGCTGGCTCGGGTGTGTTTTTGTCGCGCGGGTCGGCCGGGTTGCGCAAAAAATTGCCTTCGCCGGCCCATTTAAAACCGGCTGACTCCACTTCCCGGCGCAAAAATGCCTCTTCAATCCGGTGCAGCGTACCCGCCTCCGAGATGCCTGTGCCGGCCCTGCCCGAATGGTCTGCAATCACATACAGCCCGCCTGACCTGAGGCCTGCAAAGACGGCCTTGTTCATGCGCGTGCGGTCTACACCGAGGTGGCCAAGGTCATGGTAGTTGAACATCAAGGTTACCAGATCAAGACCGCCTGCTGCAAGCGGCGCGGGCACCGGGTCTTCAAATGGCTGCACGACGGCGATGATGTTGGCAGCCAGCGGGTTTTTGGCGCGCTCTGCCAGCGCCTGCGCGGATGTGCGCCTGACGGCGGGCGCTGCTGGTGCTTGAGGTGCTGCTGCGCCCTGTGCCGCTGGTGCAGAGTCGCCTTCAGGTGCTACCGGCGGCCTGACGGGGCTGCCCGCTGCGCGCGGTGGCGTGCTCTGCCCGTACACCCGCCCGGTGGGGCCAACGGCCCGCGCCACCAGTTCGGTTGAATAGCCGCCGCCAGCGCTCAGGTCCAATGCCACCAGGCCGGGCCGGATACCGATGAAGGCCAGCATTTGCGCAGGCTTGCGCCGAATGTCATTGTTTCTATCGGCTGCACTGCGGTCAGGGCTGGCGATGATGGCGGCGATGCGCTCCTGGCTCAGCACGGCTGGGGTTGGTGCTACAGATGGGCTGGTCGGTGCGTTCACGCAAGCGCTCAGTGATACAGCAAATGCGAGAACCACAACGGTCAGTGCGGCGTAAGAGGGGATGCAATTGAGCGTGCGCTTCATGGTCAGTCTGCCTTTTGTGGATGTCTCAGAAATTCCAGTGTAGCCATTGATGATGAACAACACCTCATTCCATTTCCAAATCATCCGTGCACTTTGTCGGCTTTGCTAGCCGTACGCTTGTACTGTCGTCGCTTCGCCTTCGCGTTCACGAATGATGTGGAAATGGAATCACTCACTCCACAACAGCCATCCTGCGCAACTGTGCCTTGAGCTCGTCTACTTCCTCCATCAACTGTAGCGCCAGCGCGGCCCCGGCAAAGTTCACACCCAGGTCGCGGTGCAGGCGCAGGGCTACTTTCGCGTGCTGCAAATGCAGGCCGGTAAAGCGCCACACTTCTGGCGTTTGGCCCAGCGGCGTAACCACCCCAATGTCCACCAGCTCGATAATGATGTCGGCTTGCGCAGCGCAGGCGCGGCACAGGTCTTGTAGTGTCAGGTCGTTCAGGTCTTCCATCGTGTGGCTAACCACCCTTTGCGTGGGTGTTGAGAGGATGAAGTTGGGTGTCATCGTGCGTGCTCCCGGGTTTTTTCAAAAGCGTCAATTGATTCCAGTGCTGCACGCGGCTTGAAGTCGGCAAACGTGGTGGCCATGGTCTCGTAAAGTTTTTTACCCGCATCGGTGTCCGCAGGGGGTTGCGTGACATGCAGCACATAGTAAAAGTCGCCCGGCGTTTTGGCCGGTAGCCCACGCCCTTTCAGGCGCAGTTTGCGGCCCGTGATGGAGCCCGCCGGTATTTTGACCACCACCCGACCTGTGGGTGTAGGCACTTCAATCTCCGCGCCCAACGCGGCCTCCCACGGGGTGATGGGCAGATCCATCAGCACGTCATATTTGTCAGTGCGAAAGAGGGGGTGCGGCAAAATTTCAACGTCCAGGTACAAGTCGCCCGGGCTGCCTTGCCCCATGCCGGGTGCGCCTTGGGCCGCCAGGCGTATGTGCTGCCCCGCACGAATGCCTTTGGGAATGACAAACTCTATCGTGCGGTCTTGCATTTGCAACTGGCCATCGCTGCCTTCAAGCTGCACGCGCAGTTGCAACGTGCGGGTTGCGCCTGTGTATGAATCTTCAATCTCAATTTGAATCTTGGCATGCTGGTCCTGGCCGTGCATGTCGAAGGCCTGGTGCGTGCGCTGCCCCCCGCTTTGTTGACTGCCCATGCCGCGAAATAAAGAGTCAAAAAATGCGCTATGGTCTGCATCGCCGCCTTGCTCAAAACCATGGCTGCGTTGCTGCGGCTGACTCGCCCAATCGGGCGGCGGCTGAAAATCTTGCCCAGCCTTGTAGTTGGCCCCAAGCCTGTCATACGATGCGCGCTTTTCAGGGTCTTTCAGCACGTCGTAGGCTTCAGCCAGTTCTTTAAAACGTGTCTCAGCATCTTTTTCTTTGCTGACATCGGGGTGGTACTTGCGCGCCAGCTTGCGATGCGCGCGTTTGATGTCCTCAGGCGTTGCGCTTTTGCTCACGCCCATGGTCTGGTAGTAGTCCTTGAATTCCATTGAAGCCCCTCAGCCGCTAATGCGCCCAAGTTCACCTTAGCAGGCAATCTGCCGTCTGGCTGTAAGACAGAGGCGCAAACTGGGTCACTTCCCCTATTTCAAACGCCGCCTGGCTTTTATGATGCCCACATGACCACACCATCTAAGCCGACCAGCCTTCGCGCACTTTTTGAGGCACAACACACAGCCAGCCGTGTCCAGATAAATGTCCCTCTGGCCACGCGTCAAAACAGGCTGCTGCGCATGAAGGCACTGATTAACGACCACGGCGCAGCATTGGCGCAGGCGGTACAAAAAGATTTTGGCGTACGGTCGCCGCAGTTAACCGAGATTGCCGATTTGTTTGTGCTGCGTACCCTGCTGTCGCACACGCTCAAGTCATTGCCCAAATGGATGAAGCCACAAAAAGTCAGCACACCGCTGTACCTGCAACCGGCCAGTGCGTACTTGCAGCGCCAGCCGCTGGGTGTGGTGGGCGTGGTGTCGCCGTGGAACTACCCGGTACAGCTTGCCCTGGGCCCGGTCATCACGGCGCTGGCTGCGGGTAACCGCGTGATGCTCAAGCCGAGCGAGTTGACGCCCGTCACATCTGCCCTGATGGCCGAATTGATTGACAAAGCGTTTGCACCTGATGAGGTGTGCGTGGTGCAGGGCAACGGTGACAACGATGTTGAACTTGCCACCGAATTCACAAGCCTGCCGTTTGACCATTTGTTCTTCACTGGCTCTACCGCTGTGGGCCGCATCGTTGCCAAAGCCGCTGCCGCCAACCTGACCCCAACCACGCTGGAGCTGGGCGGCAAATCGCCCTGCATCATTGACGCAAGCTGCGACATGGATGCAGCCGCCATCAAAATCGCGCATGGCAAGTTGCTAAACGCCGGGCAGACCTGCATAGCACCTGACTACGTGCTGTTGCCCAAAGGGCGTGAGGCCGCTTTCGGCCACGCTTTTGCCCAGGCCGTGGCCAGGCTCTTCCCCACCATGGCAGGCAACCCCGACTACGCCGCCATCATCAGCCCACGCCACCACGCGCGCCTGCAGGCCATGCTGGCCGCCGCAGAGGCTGATGGTGCCAAGCTGCAAATAATTAATACCGGCGGCGTTGCAACTGAGGGCGCCAGGCAAATGCTGCCCGTGCTGGTGTTTGATGCACCGCCTGATTGCAAGCTGCTGCAAGAAGAAATCTTCGGCCCCATCCTGCCCGTGCTGCCCTATGACTCGCTTGATGAAGCGATTGAGTACATCAACGCCAGGCCACGCCCGCTGGCGCTGTACTGGTTTGGCACTGATAACACAGCGCAGGCCAAAGTGCTGGCGCAAACCGTTAGCGGCGGTGTAACCATCAACGACACCCTGATGCACATCGCCCACGAGAACCTGCCCTTCGGCGGCATCGGCGAAAGCGGCTGGGGCAGCTACCACGGCGAGGCGGGCTTTCTGCGCCTGACGATGCAAAAGCCAGTGCTGGTGCAATCGAAGTGGGCACGCGGCGACTTGTTTTACCCGCCGTATGGCAAACGCTTTGACCAGGTGATGGGGCTGCTCAAGCGCTGGTTGTGAACAGATTTACTCCTTCCCCTTTCGGGGGAAGGCAGGGATGGGGGTATTCAATCGCTACTATTTTAGGAGCTGCTCGCGCCCGTATTTATTGGGCTGCAGGCCTAAAAGGCACCTGAAAACAGGGTAAAAACAGGCTTTTTCGGCATTCAAGGCATTCAAATTGCGTTTGAAAGCTGCTTGACGGCCTTGGAAGTGCGGTTTTTAGGGGTTTAAAGTGGCTGTAGCCCAATAGATTCGGGCGCAAGCAGATACTGAATTAGTAGCAATTATTGTTAAGCCACCAGCGCATCAAGCGGACTAGCCGTACCCCCAGCCGCCACCTTCAGCACATGCGTGTAAATCATGGTCGTGCTCACATCGCTGTGGCCCAGCAGCTCTTGCACGGTACGAATGTCTGTGCCTGATTGCAGCAAATGCGTGGCAAAACTGTGGCGCAAGGTGTGAACCGATACCGGCTTGACAATCCCAGCCAGCGGAACCGCTTTTTTCAAGGCTCGTTGCAGCCGCTCCTCAAACAAATGGTGCCGCCGCTCAATGCCGCTGCGCGGGTCGACAGACAAGGTGGGCGACGGAAACATCCAGCACCATCCCCATGTCTGACCCAGTTTTGGATACTTCACCGCCAACGCATCGGGCACCTCCACACCCGCGCGCTGTGCCTGCCGGTCGGCCTCCCAACTTGCCCGCGCCGCCAGCATTTGCAAACGGAGCGCAGGCGCCAGCGACCGGGGCAACATCACCACCCTGTCCTTGTTG
>JAYWBS010000129.1:0-14427 GCA_043781295.1 Polaromonas sp. | reverse complement strand
TTTCCTGACGCTCGATCTCGCGCATGCGAAAGAGGCATTCGAGGGTGTCCCATGGGTGCGCCGGGCGATCGTCAAACGCGATTTCCCGAACCGCCTGCAGGTGGTGCTCGAAGAACACCAGCCGGTGGCCTACTGGGGCCCGGAGGGCGAGTCGAAACTGTTGAACAATTTTGGCGAAGTTTTCGAGGCCAATGTCGGCGAGGTGGAACAGCAGAGCTTGCCCCACCTCGGCGGCCCGGTGGGCCAGGAGCCGCAGGTGCTGGCGATGTACCGCGTGCTGCAACCCCAGTTCGAACAATTGGATCTGGCGCTGGACGAGCTCGACCTGACCGGCCGAGGCAGCTGGGTGGCGACGCTCGACAGCGGCGCCGTGATCGAGATCGGACGGGGCAGCGACGCTGAAGTCAGCGCGCGCACGCTGCAGTTTCTGAAGACCCTGACACAGGTTACGTCGCGTTATAACCGCCGGCCCGATGCCATGGAATCGGCTGACTTGCGCCACGCCAGCGGTTACGCGCTGCGTCTGCGGGGCGTCAGTACGGTGGTGACAGATGCAAAGAAGAAATAAACGGGTGAACACATGGCAAAAGAATACAAAGACCTGGTAGTAGGACTCGACATCGGCACGGCCAAGGTGATGGTCGTGGTGGCGGAAGTTTTGCCCGGCGGAGAACTCAAGCTGGCCGGGTTCGGCGTCGCACCCAGCAACGGGCTCAAGCGCGGCGTGGTGGTGAACATCGACGCCACCGTCCAAAGCATACAGCTCGCGCTCAAGGAAGCCGAACTGATGGCCGACTGCAAGATCACGCGGGTCTACACCGGCATCACCGGCAGTCACATCCGCGGCATCAACTCCAGCGGCATGGTGGCGATCAAGGACCGCGAGGTGACCCATGCCGACGTGGCGCGGGTGGTCGAGACCGCCAAGGCGATCAACATCTCGACCGACCAGCGGCTGCTGCTGGTGGAGCCGCAGGAATTTATCATCGACGGGCAGGACGTCAAGGAACCGATCGGCATGAGCGGCATCCGCCTGGAGGCCAAGGTGCACATCGTCACGGGGGCGCAAAGCGCGGCCGAGAACATCATCAAATGCGTGCGCCGCTGCGGCCTTGAGGTCGAACAGTTGATGCTCAACCCGCTGGCGTCCAGCCTGTCGGTGCTGACCGACGACGAACGCGAACTCGGCGTCGCACTGGTGGATATTGGCGCTGGCACTACCGACGTGGCGATCTTCACCAACGGCGCCATCCGCCACACATCGGTGATCCCGATTGCGGGCGACCTGATTACCAGCGACATTGCGATGGCATTGCGCACACCCACCAAGGACGCCGAAGACATCAAGGTGGAGTCCGGCTACGCAAAGCAACTGCTGACAGATGCCGAGACGCAGGTGGAAGTACCCGGCCTGGGCGATCGCGGACCACGTTTACTCAGCCGTCAGGCGCTTGCCGGCGTGATCGAGCCACGGGTGGAAGAAATTTTCGCCCTGGTGCATCAGGTGATCCGCGAATCGGGCTACGAAGAAGTGTTGTCCAGCGGCATCGTGCTGACGGGTGGCAGCTGCGTAATGCCCGGCATGGTTGAACTGGGCGAAGACATTTTTCTCAAGCCCGTGCGTCGGGGCGTCCCCAAATACGCGAACTCGCTGTCCGACATGGTGTCGCAACCGCGCGCTGCCACCGTGATGGGCCTGCTTGAAGAAGCCCGTATGGCGCGCATGCGCGGCTTCAAGGTGGCACAGAAAAACGGCTCGATGAAAACCGCTTTTGGTCAGGTGCGCGACTGGTTCGTGGGGAACTTCTGATGAAGAAATCACAGTTTCCCCAAGCCCGCCAGCGCGCCGGCATCTGGCTTGCAAGAGGCAGTCCACACGCATGTTGGCAATGTACCGGTCCACCGGGTGCAGCCGCATTAGAGATACCGCTAGACAGACAGATAACCGTTCAGATATATGCAAAATCAGGAGAAAAACATGAGTATTGAAATGATTGAAGAGCACGCGTTCAACCTCGGCACCCAGATCAAGGTCATTGGTGTTGGCGGCGGCGGCGGCAACGCGGTCGAGCACATGATCAACTGCGACGTCGGCGGCGTTGAATTTATTTGCGCCAACACCGACGCGCAGGCCTTGAGCCGCAGTGCCGCGCACAAAACGATCCAGCTCGGCCACACCGGGCTGGGCGCAGGCAGCAAACCCGACAAGGGCCGTGACGCAGCCGAACAGGCGGTTGAAGAAATTCGCGCCGCCATCGAGGGCGCCCACATGCTGTTCATCACAGCGGGAATGGGCGGTGGTACCGGTACCGGCGCAGCGCCCGTGATTGCACGCGTCGCACGCGAAATGGGCATCCTGACCGTAGGCGTGGTGACCAAGCCGTTCGACTTCGAAGGCGGCCGACGCATGACGATCGCCGACACAGGTCTGGCCGAACTCGAGCAAAACGTTGACTCACTGATTGTGGTTCTCAACGAAAAGCTGGAAGAAGTGCTGGGCGACGACATCACGCAGGACGAAGCGTTTGCCCATGCCAACGACGTGCTCAAGAATGCCGTTGGCGGCATTGCAGAAATCATCAACGTGCCGGCGCACATGAACGTCGACTTCGAAGACGTGCGTACGGTGATGGGTGAGCCCGGCAAGGCCATGATGGGCACCGCCACCGCTGGCGGTCCGGACCGCGCACGCATCGCAGCTGAACAGGCTGTCGCCTGCCCGCTGCTCGAGGGCGTGGACTTGTCCGGCGCAAAGGGCGTTCTGGTGCTGATTACCGCCAGCAAAGGCTCGCTCAAATTGAGCGAGTCCAAGCTGGCCATGAACACCATCCGTGCTTTTGCATCCCCTGATGCTTTGGTGATTTACGGAACGGCGTACGACGACAACCTGGGCGACAACATCCGCGTGACGGTGGTCGCCACTGGCCTGATCCGCCAAGGGCAGCGTCGCAACGCGCCACCGCTCCAAGTCCTGCGCACTGGCACGGACAACGTACCGTTCCACGTGCCGTCAATGACCAATCTGTCGGGTGGAAATGGTGCCGGCGGAATGGCGCACCTCAACTCGGCGCAACCGGACTACGGCAGCATGGGCACACCGGCAGTCTGGCGTGGCCGTACGTCGGCTGCAGCCAAGGTCGACGCTCTGTCCAGCGGCGGCATGGACGACTACGAAATTCCGGCGTTCCTGCGCAAGCAAGCCGACTGAGATATTGCCCCCACGCTTGTCACTTCGTGTACTGCGCTGCCCCCCGAGGGGGCTAATTTTGGCTCCGCCGCTGTTCCAGAACCTAGGGGCGGCCCGTCGGAAAATTCCCAACCCGCCTACACCCACAACGGCCAAAGCATCTCTGCTGACGCTTTTTATGCGATTGCCTGCGACCCGCGCCGCAGTGTGGCCGTAGAGGCCTGTGCAGGCGCTGGCAAAACCTGGATGCTGGTCTCGCGCATGGTGCGTGCGCTGCTGGAGGGCGCGCAGCCGCACGAAATTCTGGCGATCACCTTCACCAAAAAAGCCGCTGGCGAAATGCGCGAGCGGCTGTATGAATGGCTTGAAAAGTTTGCCCGCGCGGATGACGCAACTTTGCAGCAAGAATTGCTCTTGCGCGGTGTCAAAATCGGAAAAAATGCCGATTTTGAGGGTCAAAAAGGCCTACAGCCCAATGAACATGTGCGTGAGCAGCTATCAAATTTATATCGCCAGGTATTGGCCCATGGCCGCCCGGTGCAGATCAGAACCTTTCACAGCTGGTTTGCTGCGTTGCTGCGCAGCGCGCCCATGGCGACTTTGCAGCAACTGGGTTTGCCCCTGAACTACGAGCTGCTGGAAGACGACGGCCCGGCCAAGTCGCTGGTCTGGCGTCGCTTTTATGCCGCATTGATGGACAGGCCCGAACTGAAAGCTGATTTTGAAACCGTGGTGCTGGCGCATGGCCGCTTTCAGGCCGACAAGGCGCTGCAGGGGGCGCTGGACAAACGCACCGAGTTTTTATTGGCAGATAGCGCAGGCGTGGTGGACAGATCGGTTCAGCATTTCGGCGTGCAGTTTGCCGAGTTCGCGGGGCTGGCCCATCCTGATGAAGCGTTAGCGGCGAACCCCGTAAACCGTGAATTGTTCGTAGCGGCTGCGGCAGCGCTTGGCAGGGCAGCAGCGCCTACGTTTTCAGCCAAAGGTGTTGAGCTTGAAAAGGCGCTGACCGATGGCACCACTGGCGATGCGCTTGCCGCGCTGTTGACTGAAAAAGGAACGCCGCGCAAGTTTGGCGAAAAAATTGTCGGCATTAGCGTCGTGCGGCAAGCGCAAGACATCGCCTTGCGCATTGCCGAGGCGCTGGCCCAACACCAGGCCTGGGACTACCAGCAGCGCATGGCGCGCCTGTCGCGGTTGCTGCTTGCCGAATTTGCTGCGCTTAAAGTGGAGCGCGGCTGGGTAGACATGAACGACGTGGAGCGCGCAGCGCAAGTCATGCTCAGCGACGACGTGTTGTCTGGCTGGGTGCAGGAGCGCCTGGATGCGCGTGTCCGGCATCTGATGATTGACGAGTTTCAGGACACCAACCCGTTGCAATGGCAGGCCTTGTCAAGCTGGCTGTCTGGATATGCGGGTGCTGCCAAAGCGCCTAGCGTCTTTATCGTCGGTGACCCGAAGCAGAGTATTTATCGCTTTCGGCGCGCCGAGCCGCAAGTCTTCATCGCCGCGCAAGCCTTTATGCGCGATGCCCTTGGTGGGGATGTGCTGGCTTGCGACCACACCCGGCGCAGCAGTGTGGCGGTGATTGCGACTGTCAACAGCGTCATGGCCTCGGCCCGTGACAACGATGGCTATGAGGGTTTCAGGGCGCATACCAGCGCGTCTGTCGATGCGGGCAGGGTGCTACGTTTGCCACCCATTCTGCGTCAAGAGAAAAACCAAGCGCCTGAGTCGGCTGGCTGGCGCGACAGCTTGACCACCCCGCGCGAGGAACCAGAGGAAACGCTCAGAACTCTGGAGGCCAGGCAAGCCTCAGCCTGGATACAAAGTCAAATCGCCAGCGGGGAGATGGCCCCCACGCTTGTCGCTTCGCGTACTGCGCTGCCCCCCGAGGAGGCGCATTTTTTCTTGGGGCGGCCCGGCGAAAAAATACTGAAGCCTTCAGACATCATGGTTTTATCACGCAAACGGGCCAGCCTGCTACCGCTGCAAGAAGAGCTGCGCGCCCTGAGCATCCCCGCGCAAATCGGTGAAAAAACCGAGCTGATTGACTGCTGTGAGGTGCTTGATGTGGTGGCGTTGCTCGATGTGCTGGTGTCGCCCCAACATGATCTGTCGCTGGCACGCGCCCTGCGCTCACCGCTGTTCAGCTTGAGTGATGACGCGTTGGTTCAAATCGTTGTAGCCAAGGGGGATTCAAAACTTTCGTGGTTTGAGGTGCTATTGAATAATGAGCTACTTGCGCCCGAATTGATTGGGCTAGGGGCTATTTTGACGCGTTATAAAGTATTTTTAGACGCTCTGCCACCGCACGATGCGCTGCAAGCCATCTACGACAGCGGTGATGTGCTGGCCCGCTTTGCCGCCGCCGCACCCGCTGCCAGCCGCGCATCGGTACTGTCCAATCTGCGGGCCTTGCTAGCTGCCGCTTTGCAGGTCGATGGTGGCCGCTACGCCACGCCCTATGCCTTTGTGCGGGCGCTCAAGGCGGGTGGCTTGCAAGCGCCAGCGGCGGTTAATACGGATGCCGTCCGGCTACTGACCATTCACGGCGCCAAGGGATTAGAGGCGCACACCGTGCTGCTGCTGGACACTGACACAGCCGAGCGCAACGCTGACAGCATGAGCGTGCTGGTTGACTGGCCGGGGCAGGCGCAGGTACCGCGCAAATTTGTGTTTTTGGTCAGTGAAAGCAAGCCACCCGCCTGCGCCGCCGAGACGTTGGCCATCGAGCAGGCGGCGCGCCAGCGCGAAGAGCTCAATGCGCTGTACGTCGCCATCACGCGTGCCAAAAATACACTTGCCCTGTCGTCCATTGAGCCGTACCGGGAAGCGCCCAATAGCTGGTGGCAGCGGCTGCATGGCTTGGCCGCCGACGTTGCAGTGCCCACTGAAACCGTAGCCACTGAGCATGCGGAATCAAACAGCTTCAACTTGCCTGATTTGCCCAGTTTTGTGAACAGCATCAGCCCCGCGCCACAGCCTGTGGCGGACGCCGATTCGCCAAGTGCTCGCGTCGGCAAAGCCATGCACCGCCTGCTGGAATGGCAAGACTTGTCAAACCCCGCCGCCAGTCGTGCCGCCCGTGAATTCAGCTTGACTGGCGAGCAAGCCTTTCAGGCCCAAACCATGGCCAGAGGCATTCGCCACGGCGATGCTGCCTGGGCCTGGGACGACGCGGTTATTCAATGGCAGGGCAATGAGGTCGAGCTGACGCACCAAGGCGAAATCTTCAGGTTGGATAGGCTGGTGCAGCGCAAAGACCCTGGCCATCAGGGCCACTGGTGGGTGCTGGACTACAAATCTGCAGCCAGCCCACAGCATCAAGCTGATTTGGTGACAAAAATGCAGCTCTACAAAGCCGCTTTGCTGGCGATTTACCTAGGCGAGGTGGTCAAGGCGGCATTTTTGACCGCTGAAGGCGCGGTCATTGAGGTGGCTTGAGACAATCTCAGGATAATTCACCTGAAATCGCTTAAAAACAGCTCCAAATGCTGTTTTTAATGCTTTTTTACCTATCAAATAGGCCTCTAGCCCAATGAATTCGGGCGCAAGAAGCTCCTGAAATAATAGCAAAACAAACCCCTCTTTTGACCACATTTTCTGCAAACCCTGTTAGCGCTGAGCGTCCCATCAAAGTCGTCGTCATTGGCGGCGGCCCGGCGGGGCTGATGGCTGCTGAAGTCATCGCCAAAGCTGGCAACGCCGTTCAGGTGGCTGTGTATGACGCCATGCCATCGGTAGGCCGCAAGTTTTTGCTGGCAGGCAAGGGCGGGTTGAACCTGACGCATTCTGAGGACTTTGAGCCCTTCATGAGCCGCTACGGTGAGCGCCGCGACAGCCTGACGCCGCTGCTTTCCAGCTTTGGCGCAACGGAGCTTCGCGCCTGGGCGCTGGCTCTTGGCATTGAAACTTTTGTTGGCAGCTCGGGCCGTGTGTTCCCGAAGGACATGAAAGCCGCGCCGCTGCTTCGCGCCTGGCTGCACCGCCTGCGCGCTTCAGGTGTGCAGTTTTTCATGCGGCATCGCTGGCTGGGCTGGGCCGATGACCAGCAACTCAAGTTCATGACCCCAAACGGCCCCGCATTTGTAGCCGCCGATGCGGTGGTGCTGGCACTGGGCGGTGGGAGCTGGGCGCGTTTGGGCTCGGATGGCGCATGGGTTGCACTTTTGGCGAAGCGCGGTATTCGTGTTGCGCCGCTGCAGCCTTCGAATTGCGGTTTTGATGTGCCTGGCTGGACGCCGTATTTCTCAGGCAAATTTGCCGGGCAGCCCTTCAAGTCAGTGGCCATTCATTTCACAAATTCACAGGGTCAGGCTTTTAGCCGCAAAGGCGAGTTTGTGGCCACCGCCACCGGCGTAGAAGGCAGCTTGATTTACGCCGCGTCCAGTTTGCTGAGGGACGAGATGACCAAAAATGGCAGCGCCACCTTCATGCTCGATTTGCTGCCTGACAAAACGCCAGAGCAGGTGCTGGCCGAGGTGCGGCATCCACGCGGCTCACGGTCCCTGTCAAGTCACCTGAAAAGTCGTTTGAAAATTGAGGGCATCAAAGCCGCCTTGCTGCATGAGCTGCTTGACAAGGAGGCTTTCAATGACCCGCTGCAACTGGCCAGTGCCATCAAATCGCTGCCCGTCAAGCTGGTGGCAGTCAGGCCGATTGATGAGGCCATAAGCAGTGCAGGTGGCGTGCGTTTTGAAGGCCTTGATGCGCAATTGCGACTGAAAGCTGAAATGGATCACAAATACCCCCTATTTTGTGCAGGTGAGATGCTCGACTGGGAAGCGCCTACCGGCGGTTATTTGCTGACCGCCTGTTTCGCCAGTGGATACGCCGCCGGACGTGGTGTTTTGAAGCATTTTGCACGTTAACGCGTGCCGCTGGTCTGCACGCGCTGGTGCGCGTCAAGCGGCATTACATTTTGAAACGTCTGTCTTGTCTGTCTGGTATCAGGCAAGGCAATTGCGTCATCCGTGCCCGCATACAATCCAAGGTTGCGTTATCTGGCTGCCAGGCCAGGTGTACTTTTTGACATATCAGTAACAAAAAATTGTGGAGTTTGCCGTGTTTATTTCTTCTGCCTTTGCCCAAACTGCTCCTGCCGCTGCTGCTGGCGGCGACATGTTTTCCTCCCTCACCGGCATGCTGCCGTTAGTACTCATGTTTGTCGTGCTGTATTTCGTCATGATTCGCCCGCAGATGAAAAAGCAAAAAGAGCACCGCTCCATGATTGACGCGCTGGCCAAAGGCGATGAGGTGGCCACCGCCGGTGGCCTGCTGGGTAAGGTCATCAAGCTCGGTGATGCCTACCTGACGCTTGAGGTGGCCGCCGGGATTGAAGTGCAGTTGCAGCGCAGCGCGATTGTTCAGGTGCTGCCCAAGGGCGCCATCAACACATCCAAGTAAGTAATCTAAGTAGTTTCAACAAGCAGCATCAGCACATGACCCAAGCCTGCCATGCAGCGCTTGTTTGACTTGCATTTTCAACGCGCTCGTTGCGCTTAGTTCACCAGGAACAGCATTCTCATGAATCGTTATCCGGTCTGGAAGTACGCCATCATTGTGGTGGCCCTGTTGGTAGCGGTGCTGTACACGCTGCCCAATTTTTTTGGCGAAGCGCCTGCCGTGCAGGTGTCCAGCATCAAATCGGCCGTCAAGGTTGATAGCACCACCGTCACCCGGGTTGAACAGGCACTTAAAGACGCCAACATCACGCCAGATGCCATCACCCTGGAAGGCAACTCGGTCAAGGCCCGCTTTGGCGATACCGATACCCAGCTCAAGGCCAAGGACGCGGTGCAAAAAGCCCTTAATCCTGAAGCCGATGGCGCGACTTACGTTGTCGCCCTCAATTTGCTGTCGCGCTCGCCTGGCTGGCTGACCGCACTGCACGCCGCACCGATGTACCTTGGGCTGGACTTGCGCGGCGGTGTTCACTTCATGCTGCAGGTGGACATGCAGGCGGCACTGACCAAAAAAGCGGAGTCACTGACGGGTGACCTGCGGCTGTCGCTGCGTGAAAAAAATATTCGTTATCTGGGCCTGAACCGCAATGCGCAAAGCATAGAGCTTCGGTTTCGCGATACCCAGACATTGCAGGCCACTAAAAACCTGATTCAGGACCAGTTTCCTGATCTGCAAAGCACCGATGCGCCAGATGGCGTGGAGTACAAGCTGACAGCCAGCATCAAGCCCGAGGCGGCACGCCGCATTCAGGACCAGGCGCTCAAGCAGAACATGGTCACGCTGCATAACCGCATCAACGAGCTGGGTGTGGCCGAACCGGTGATTCAGCAGCAGGGCCTGGACCGCATCGTGGTGCAGCTACCGGGTGTGCAGGACACCGCCAAAGCCAAAGACATTCTGGGCCGTACCGCCACGCTTGAAATGCGCCTGGTAGACGACAGTGCAGAAGGCCGCGCGGCCGAGACCAACAGCGGCCCGGTACCGTTTGGTGCAGAGCGCTTCCTGGAGCGCGATGGCCGGGTTGTGATTGTGAAAAAGCAGGTCATCATCACCGGTGAAAACCTGACCGATGCACAGCCCGGCTTTGACTCTCAAAACCAGCAACCCAAAGTTGACCTGACGGTCGATGCCAAAGGTGGCCGCATCATGCGCGATACCAGCCGCGAAAACCTTAAAAAACGAATGGCGATTTTGCTGTTTGAAAAAGGCAAGGGTGAAGTGCTGACGGCACCCGTGATTCAGGGCGAGCTGGGCAACCGTTTCCAGATTTCAGGCTCCATGAGTGTGTCGGAGGCCAATGATCTGGCGCTGCTGCTCCGGGCAGGCTCGCTGGCTGCACCGATGGAAATCATTGAAGAGCGCACCATCGGCCCCACCCTGGGCGCCGAAAACATTGCCAAGGGTTTTAAAAGCGTGACCTACGGATTTGCGGTTATCGTCGCATTCATGGCCGCGTACTACATGTTGTTTGGCATCTTTTCGGGCATTGCGCTGGCTGTTAATTTGCTGTTGTTGATAGCCATCCTTTCCATGCTGCAGGCCACGCTGACGTTGCCGGGTATGGCGGCTATGGCACTCGCGCTGGGCATGGCCATTGACTCCAACGTGCTGATCAATGAACGGGTGCGCGAGGAACTGCGTAACGGTGCATCGGCGCAAGCGGCCATTCACACGGGTTATGAGCGTGCCTGGGCAACGATTCTTGACTCGAACATCACCACCTTGATTGCTGGTTTTGCGCTGCTGGCGTTTGGCTCTGGGCCGGTACGCGGCTTTGCGGTGGTGCATTGCATCGGCATTTTGACAAGCATGTTTTCGGCCGTGTTTTTCTCGCGTGGGCTGGTTAACTTCTGGTACGGTCGGCAAAAGAAATTAAAGGCTGTGTCGATTGGCACCGTGTGGCGTGCAACGCCAGCAACTGGCACCGGCAACCTGACGGTATAACAACAAAAACACGAAAGCCATCATGGAATTTTTCAAAATCCACAAAGACATTCCGTTCATGCGGCATGCGCTGATTTTCAACGCCATATCGTTCATCACGTTTGCGCTGGCGGTGTTTTTCCTGTTCTCGCGCGGCCTGCATTTGTCCGTCGAATTCACGGGTGGCACGGTGATGGAGGTCAGTTACTCTCAACCAGCCGATGTTGAAAAGCTGCGCACCACTGTCTCTGGCCTTGGTTTTACCGATGTGCAGGTACAAAATTTTGGTACCTCAAGAGACGTGATGATTCGCTTGCCAGCGCAAAAAGGCGTGAGCACAGCGCAGCAAAGTGACAAGGTCATGGCTGCACTGAAGGCTGCGGACGGCGCGGTGACGTTAAAGCGCACCGAGTTTGTCGGTCCTCAAGTGGGGGAAGAGCTGGCGCAAGACGGCCTCAAAGCACTCGGCATGGTGGTGGTCGGCATCATGGTGTACTTGGCGTTTCGTTTTGAGTGGAAGTACGCGGTGGCGGCCATCATTGCCAATTTGCATGACGTGATCATTATTCTGGGATTTTTTGCGTTCTTCCAGTGGGAGTTTTCGCTGTCTGTTCTGGCGGCGGTTCTTGCGGTGCTGGGTTATTCGGTGAATGAATCGGTGGTGATTTTTGACCGTATCCGCGAGAACTTCAGGCGTTACCGCAAGATGGGCACGGTTGAGATTATTGACAACGCCATCACCTCGACCATCAGTCGCACCATCATTACCCACGGCTCTACGCAGATCATGGTGTTATCGATGTTGCTGTTTGGCGGCCCGACGCTGTTTTACTTTGCGCTGGCGCTGACCATCGGTATTTTGTTTGGTATTTACTCGTCGGTCTTTGTGGCGGCGGCGATTGCCATGTGGCTCGGCATCAAGCGGGAAGATCTGGTTAAAACCGCTGCCAAAAAAGAAGAAGACCCCAACGACCCCAATGCGGGTGCAACCGTGTAAGCTTGACTCGACTACTCACCCAATTGTTTGTGGCTACCAATAACAAGAAATCCAATCCCCTAGCCTCGCAGGCGCGTGAGCTTTTCACGGAGCAGGCCGGACGGGTGTTGCCCGATCTCGCCAAATTGGTGCTGGACAAACTTTCGACTCTGGTCGATCAACCCGCTAGCGCAAGGGAAATGCAGGACAGACGCGATGCCTGGCTGGCATTCCAAACGGCGGGCAAAGTCTGGGTTAACGGTACCAACAAGGCCTGGAAACGGGCACTCGCCGCAGTTCCTCTTTCTCCAACCGTTGCCAAACTGGACTTTGACAGTGAAAAGTTTGAGTTGATGGACAACGAGGTGATGGAGGGCAAAATCCTCGCTTCTCGTCTTGCCCTTCGCTTGCTGGATGTTGCCAGTTGGGAGCTTAACGACCTGCGCCTTCGGGTGCAAAACCTGGAGGGTGTGTCAGAGCTTGCTGCAGACGATGTTCTTCGGCCTGAAGTGCTTGCGCGGCACCTCTTAGAGCAATGGACGGCGGCCAGTTTGTCGCGCGAAACGTGGGTGATAGTTCAAGACGTTATCCAGAGCCGCCTGGCTGAGCACTTGCTGGAGTCATATCACTCGACCAATGAGTTTTTGGTTCAACAAGGCGTGATGGCCGAGATTGATTTGAGGCCTTTGGTCAAGCGTACCCCTTCTGCCATCATCAAAGGGCAAGTTACTGGCAACAAGCCTGCCAATGCAAAGGCAGATACGGCATCACAACCGGGTGAGATGCGTGGCGATGAGAGGTTTTCTGGTGATTACGGTGGTGGCTCTGGCGGTGGTGGCGGGAGCTTCGGTGGCTCCGGCGGTGGTTCGGGCGGTAGTTATGGCAATGCTGGTGGCGGCTCTGGTGGTGGTAGCGGTGGTGGCACTGCTGGCGGTGGCGCAGGTAACGGTAGTGCAGGTAACGGTAGTGCAGGTGGCGGTGGCCGTGGTGGTAGCTCTGGTGGCAGTAGCGGTGGCGGTGCAGATTCCCCGCATGAAGAGACCCGCATGCAAACGGCCACCACGCCGCTTGCCAAGGCGCGCATGCGCGCGCAAGGCGTGATGGGCGGCTTGATGCGCCTTTTGACAAACCAGGTGGCCGGATTTGATGACACACGGGGCGCTCAGGCGTCTCCGCAATTGGCGCAGGCAATTGCTGGCATGGGCATCGCTGAAAGTGGCCATGCACGCACCCTGATGGCTTCTGGCCCTGACCAGGTGTATGGTCCAGCGCATGTCGAGCAGGCCTCAAATGCGCTGCGGCAAAGAACCAGCAGCTTGAAGCAGGCCGCAACAACCTCGGCTGAAAAAGCCACGATTGAAATTGTGGCGTTGATGTTTCAGGCCATCCTGGCAGAAGACCGTATACCGGCGGCCGTGCGGGTGTGGTTTGCGCGTCTGCAGATGCCGGTGCTGCGGGTCGCTATTTCAGAGCCGGAGTTTTTTGGGTCCTTGCAGCACCCGGCGCGCCGACTGATTGACCGCATGGGCTCCTGCGTTTTGGGTTTTGATGCGGCGGTGTCGGGCGGTGCCATAGAAATTGAAATCAAACGCGTGGTGCAGGTGATTGAGCAATACCCTGAAACAGGTCGCCGCGTGTTTCAGCTGGTGTATGACGAGTTTCAGAAGTTCTTGTCCAAGTTTTTGTCTGAACAAGGCAGCACGGCGCGCGTGGTGAGCATTGCCCAGCAGGTTGAGCAAAAAGAGACCATGGCGATTCAATACACCATTGAAATGCGCAACATGCTCAATGACATGCCGGTCCGCGATGAAATCCGTGAATTTCTGTTCAAGGTATGGGCTGAGGTGCTGGCAATTGCGGCCATGCGCAACGGGCCGCAGCATGAAGAAACCGTGACCCTCAAGAGGGCAGCGGCTGACTTGGTATGGGCCGCGAGCGCCAAGCCCAACCGGGCCGACCGCGCCAAGGTGATTTCTGATTTACCCAAGTTGCTCCAGTTGCTGCGGCTCGGCATGAGCATGCTGGCCATGGAAACCAAGGCGCAGGATCTGCACATCAAAGCCATCAGCGACACGCTGGCCGATGCCTTCATGTCCAAAACAGATGCCATTTCGTCCGAGCGCATTGATGCCATGGCAAAACGACTGGCCAATCTGGAAGACTATCTTTCAGATGAAGATGTGGGTGACTTGCCGCTGGACACCGAAAGCCTGGTGATGATGATTGGTATCGATGCTTCAGACATCGAGGTCATTACTGACGGTGGCAGCCAGCCAAGTGAAGCCATGCGCGCCTGGGCGCTTGAACTCCAGCTCGGCGCCTGGTTCAGCCTGGACCACAACGGACGCGTTAGCCACGTGCAGTTTGCCTGGTGCAGCGATCGCAAACAATTGCATTTGTTTGCATCGAGCGACGGCCGGAATTTTCTGATTCAGGGGCGCAGGCTGGCTGCTTATTTGCAGGCTGGCTTGCTGGTGCCGATGGAAGAAGAGGCGCTGACCGTGCGCGCCACGCGTGATGCGCTGGCCAAGCTTGAGGCCAACCCGGAGCGTTTGCTTGGTTAGCCTGCTGTCCTGGGCGCATCTGGAAATTCAGATGTGCCTTTAGTGCCCGATGCGGTATTGCGTGTCGTCGCAGAGCTCGTCCAGTACCAGGGCGTCAGGCTCTTCGCCAAAGCTCCAGTACACCATCAGCACAATGATTTTCAGGTCGTCAAGGTCTAGCGGATTGCCCGGTGCAGCCATGGCGCGGTCAAGGACGATCTCGCGCATGTGCGGCGGCAGCACACCGGATGACTCCAGAAAGCTGACAAAGCCAAGCGCTTCAACGCCAATTTGCTCTTGCTCGGCGACGCTGTAAGCCCGCATGCTGC
>JAYWBS010000128.1:0-4954 GCA_043781295.1 Polaromonas sp. | reverse complement strand
CATTTGCAGGCGTTGCGTTTGCCCTGCGCGAGGGCTTTGCGGGTGACTTTTCAATCACCGCGCGCGGCGACTTGATGGGCCTGGCCGCAGGCATGTTTTGGGGGCTCACCACCGTGGTCATCCGCGCATCAAGCCTGGCAAAAATGTCTGCCGAAAAACTGCTTTTTTACCAGCTGATCGTCAGTGCGGCGACGTTTCCGTTGTTGTCGTTAGCGCTCGGTGAAGTCTGGGTCTGGCGCTTTAGCGCGTTCGCCATCACGTCGCTGTTTTTGCAAACCGCCGTGGGTGCCTTTGCCAGCTACCTGGCCTGGATGTGGATGCTGGGCCGCTACCCGGCCACCAAGATTTCAGTGTTTGTGTTTTTAACGCCGCTGTTCGCGCTGCTGTTTGGCACGTTGTGGCTCAAGGAAAGCGTCACACCGGGTTTGCTGGCGGCTCTTGGTGCAGTGGCAGTAGGCATTGTGCTGGTGAACCGCAAGCCAAGAGCTAAACAGTTTTAGCCGCGTAGCGCTGCGCAAACGCCACATACCAGTCTAGGCAAGCCGGATTCGCCATTGCATCTTTGTTCACCACTTTGTCGAGCGGTGCCCCAAGCAGCAGCTTTTTAATTGGCAGCTCCTGCTTTTTGCCTGACAGCGTGCGCGGGATCTCGGCGACGGCAAAAATATCGTTCGGTACAAAACGCGGAGACAAGGCGGTTTTGATCGCGTTGTTCAGCTTGGCTTTCATGGCATCGCTAAGGGCAATGCCTGGCCGCAGCACAACAAACAGCGGCATGTAGCTGCCCTTGCCCAGGTATTCGAGGTCTACCACCATTGAATCAAGCACTTCGGGCAGCGCCTCAATGGCGCTGTACAGCTCGCTGGTGCCCATGCGCAAGCCGTGGCGGTTGATGGTGGCGTCGCTGCGGCCATAGATGATGCAGCTGCCCGACTCAGTGATCTTTAACCAGTCACCATGCCGCCAGACGTTCGGGTACATGTCGAAGTAGCTGGATAGGTAGCGCACGTTACCTTGGTCACCCCAAAAGTAGAGCGGCATCGACGGCAATGGCTGGGTGCAGACCAGCTCACCGACTTCGCCTATGACGGGCTCGCCCGCCTCGTTCCACGCTTCAACCGCGCAGCCCAGCAGGCGGCATTGCATCTCGCCTGGCACTTGCGGCAACTCTCGGTTACCGCCAATAAATGCGCCTGCAAAATCAGTCCCACCAGAGATGTTGCAAAACCACATGTCGGGTGTACCCGTCGCTGCAAACTGGTCTGTGCCCCACTGCTGCGCTTCAACAGGCAAGGGTGACCCGGTAGAACCCAGCGCGCGCACGTTTGACAAATCACCACACGCCGACAAGTCAACCCCAGCCTTCATGCAGCTGGCAAAAAACGCTGCGCCTGCGCCGAAAAATGTCACCCCCGTGTTGGCAGCAAAGCGCCACAGCGTTGTCCAGTCCGGGGCCTCCTTGGTACCACCCGGGTTGCCGTCAAAAATCACGCAGGTGGTGCCGTTTAGCAAACCACTGGCCTGTGCATTCCACATCACCCAGCCAGTGGAGCTGTACCAGTGGTAGCGCTCGCCCAAGCTGTTCGGGTGGTAGCTGCAGCCAATGTCGTTGTGCAAAACTTTCAATGCCAGCGCCACGATGAGCGTGCCGCCGTGGCCGTGCACGATGGGTTTGGGCAGGCCGGTGGTGCCGCTTGAATAAACAATCCACAGCGGGTGGTCAAACGGCAGCCACAGCGGCTCAAAAAGGGCTATTTCGGCATTTTTTGCCTCATTTTGGGTGTCATTTAGGCCTGTAGCCCAATCAAATCGGGCGCAAGCAGCTATTGAATTTGTAGCGCTTGAGTGATGATGAATGATCACGTGCTGCACACTTGGCAGCCCGTTGCGTAGTTCTGCAACCACAGCACTGCGGTCTATTGGCTTGCCGCCGTAGCTCACGCCATCGCAGGCAATCAGCACCTTGGGTTCAATTTGCTGGAAGCGGTCCAGCACGGCAGCGGTGCCCATGTCGGGTGCGCAAATGCTCCATACGCCGCCTAGGCTGACCGTCGCCAGAAACGCAATGATGGCTTCAGGGATGTTGGGCAAGTAGGCGGCCACGCGGTCGCCGGGCTGCACGCCCTGGGCTTTGAGGTGCAAGGCGAGGGTGGCCACTTGCTTGCGCAGCTCCGGCCAAGTGATCTCACGAGCCGCTGCGCCGCTGGCCAGGCTGCCCTCGTTGTGACTGATGATGGCGGGCAAACTTGCCGCATGGGCTGCTTCGACGTGGCGGAACACCTGCTGCACGTAGTTGACCTGCGCACCTTCAAACCATCTTGCATCCGGCATGCGGCCACGCACGACTGACTTGTGCGGTGTTGGCGACTGCAAGTCAAAGTAGTCCCAGATGCTTTGCCAGAAGGCACTCAGATCCGTCACCGACCAGTGGTGTAGTGCGGCGTAATTTTCAAACGGCATGCCGTGTTTGGACTGCAGCCATTGTTGATACAAGCGAATCTGGGGAGTGTAGGGGGCGCTCATGCACATCAGCTTAACCCGGCACAGGTAAAAATTTTGCTTGTGCAGGGTGTGGTTTGTCCCTAGTATGACTTCACCAAACAACAACAGGAGTGAGCCATGGCCATGTTTGACTGGACAGAAAAAAGCAGCGCGGTGCTGGCAAACGGTGGCGTGATTGGCCCTGATGAGCGACTGCCCTGGCCGCAAACTGCGGTGATGGGCGTGCAGCACGTGATTGCCATGTTTGGCGCTACTGTGCTGGCACCGATATTGATGGGGTTTGACCCGAACATCGCGATTTTGATGAGCGGTGTTGGCACGCTGATCTTTTTTGTCATCACCGGCGGCAAGGTGCCCAGCTATCTGGGGTCCAGCTTTGCTTTTATTGGCGTGGTGATTGCTGCCAGCGCCTATGCAGGCAAAGGGCCCAACGCCAACCTGGGTGTGGCGCTTGGCGGCATCATGGCCTGCGGTGTGCTGTACACCCTGATTGGTTGTGTGGTGCAAGCCATAGGCACCGGCTGGATAGAGCGCTTTATGCCGCCAGTGGTCACGGGCTCGGTGGTGGCCGTGATTGGTTTGAACCTGGCCGGCATACCGATTAAAAACATGGCTGCAAGCAACTTTGACTCATGGATACAGGTCGTGACGTTCGTCAGCGTGGCGCTGGTTGCAGTGATGACACGCGGTATGGTGCAGCGGTTATTGATTCTGGTTGGGCTGATTGCAGCCAGTGCGATTTATGCGGTGCTGACCAACGGGCTGGGCATGAGCAAGCCCATGGACCTCTCGGGCATCATGAATGCCGCTTGGGTCGGCATGCCGGGCTTTACCGCACCAGTGTTCAGCGCCAACGCCATGCTGTTGATTGCGCCCGTGGCGATTATTCTGGTGGCAGAAAACCTGGGCCACATCAAGGCGGTGACAGCCATGACCGGTAAAAACCTGGACCAATACATGGGTCGCGCATTTATTGGCGATGGCATGGCCACTATCGTCTCAGGCAGCGCGGGCGGCACTGGCGTGACAACCTATGCTGAAAACATTGGTGTGATGGCCGCGACCAAAATTTATTCGACAGCCGTGTTTGTGGTGGCAGCACTGATTGCCGTGGTGCTGGGGTTCAGCCCGAAGTTTGGCGCGTTGATTCAGGCCATTCCGCTGCCCGTGATGGGCGGTGTGAGCATTGTGGTGTTTGGCTTGATTGCCACAGCCGGAGCCAAGATCTGGGTTGACAACAAGGTTGATTTTTCAAACAACAAAAACCTGCTGGTCGCCGCCATCACGCTGGTGCTGGGCACAGGTGACTTCACTTTGAAGTTTGGCCAGTTTGCGCTGGGCGGTATCGGCACCGCGACGTTTGGTGCCATCTTGCTTTACGCGTTATTGAATCGCAAGCCCTAGAAGCTTGGGTCTCGCTACGGCTTGGCTTTTTCACGCACCAGCGCGGCTTTGGTCGCCAGCAGTTCGCGCTCCAGGTCAATGCGTTCGTCTATTTCATGCTCCAAAAGCTTGTTGACAGTTGCCAGATCTTCTGCCGATGTCTGGATTCTGTCCTCTATGTCTTCGGTTTTTTCAAGCGCTTGGGCGACATCACCCGTCTGGGCATGGTCGGGGATGCCGTGCTTCAGTACGGCATTGATCACCAGCAATTCGTCGGCGGACTGTTTGACGGTTTCTTTGACCGTGTCGTTTTGATGGAGCGCTTTAACAAGCGGTCGGGCTGAAGACGCTGAAACAGCGGGGGTTGATTTTCTTTTGGTCATGACAAAGCATCGTGATAGAGGCAGAGCTGAAATAGCCTGCTTGCTTGACAATGTACCGCCCCCGCCCGCATTGCAAGGGTAAAAATGTCGCATCCTGATGTCAGGACATCGCCGCTTTTCAGGCCAATTGATCTCTGGCCTGGCTCAACGCAGCCTTGGTGGCTGCCAGCTCCCGCTCCAGATCGGCGCGCTCACCAATTTCTTGCGCCAGCACCTGGTTAACCTGGGCAATATCTTCCACAGTGTCCGAGATTTTATTTTCCAGCTCGTCTGTTTTTTGCAGCGCTTGCGCAATCTCACCGGTTTGAATGTGGTCGGGGATTCCCTGTTTAAGGACGGCGTTGATGAGCAACAACTCGGCTGCAGATTGCTCAACCGTGTCTTTGACGGTTTCGTTTTGGTCAAGTGCGCGCGCCAAAGGGGTAGAAGCCGTGTTGGGGCTGGAAGTGGAAAGCTGTTCAGACATGATTCACATTTTAAGTGAAGTTGAACCCTGCTGGAAACAGACCCCTAAGGGCACTTCTGGCTGGCTTATGCTGTTACGGTCCAGCCTTGCGAGCCATGGCTGAAGACGGTGCCGGCGATGGGGTTGTGGTGCGCGCTGGTGAAGAGCCAAACAGTTTGCCAAGCGCAGCGCCAAATCGCGCGCCAATGGCAGTGCCCACGCCCGGCAGCACGGCAGTACC
>JAYWBS010000127.1:0-14582 GCA_043781295.1 Polaromonas sp. | reverse complement strand
ACACCCGACTACGTTAAAAGCAAAGCCGTTAACCTGAACACGCTGACCAAGGCCGAAGTCGCCAGCTGGAAGCCCGGCGACACGCTGCTGCTGAGCGGCAAGATGCTGACTGGCCGCGACGCGGCACACAAACGCATTGGTGACATGCTGGCCAAAGGCGAGCCATTACCCGTTGACTTCACCAACCGTGTGATTTACTACGTCGGTCCAGTGGACCCGGTACGTGACGAAGCCGTTGGCCCGGCAGGCCCGACCACAGCCACCCGCATGGATGGTTTCACCGAGATGATGCTGGCCCAAACCGGCCTGATTAGCATGATTGGCAAAGCCGAGCGCGGCCCGGTCGCGATTGAAGCCATCAAACAGCACAAAAGCGCCTACCTGATGGCCGTTGGCGGCGCAGCGTACCTAGTGTCCAAAGCCATCAAACACGCCAAAGTGGTCGGTTTTGCCGACCTGGGCATGGAAGCGATTTACGAGTTTGATGTGATCGACATGCCAGTGACGGTGGCGGTGGATTCAGGCGGCACCAGCGCGCACATCACCGGGCCAGCGGAGTGGCAGAAGCGAATCGCTACTGGGGAATTCAAGGGGATTGCGGTGGCTGCGGCGTAGTCAAAAAGAGTACTTCATATGGTCTTTGCACCATTCACGCGAGAAATCACGCGCGAATGGTGCAAAACCAATAAAATCAAAGACTTATGCACTACTCAAAGTCTGATTTCACCCCTTTTTCAAGCGATTCCCAGCGTGTTAGCGCCAATTTAGAGCAGATTTACAGAGCCTGGCTGGATGCGCGCAGGCAACTTGATGCAATGCCTGTATCGATGTACTGGGCCGCAAAAGACGACACCGATTATTTGTACCTCAAGTCCTCATCAAACGACAACGGCGCAAGCGTTGGGCCACGCAGCTCAGACACCGAAAAAAAGTTGGCCGAGTTCACACAAACCAAAGACGAGCTCAAAGCGCGCATTCAATCGTTTGATACGGTGATTCAAGAGCGTGCAGGCCTGTACCGCCGCCTGCGCTTGCCGTCACTGCCCGACAGGCAAGCCGAAATTTTGCGCAAGCTTGATATTGAAGAACTGCTAGGCAATGACTTGCTGGTGGTGGGCACGAATGCCTTTGTTGCCTACGAGCTTTTTGTGGGCGCCAAGCTGCCCACAGGCAATGAAGAAACCGAAGATTTCGATTTGGCCTGGTGCCGGGGCAGCAAGGTGTCACTGGCAACATTGCTAGGCAACACACCCACCAAAACAAAAACTCTGTTCGGCGTGCTCAAAAGCATCGACAGCAGCTACCGCATTTCACCGCGCAAGCCGTATCAGGCCGTCAGCAGCGACGGCTATGAGGTCGAGTTGCTGGCCGCACCCAGCACCCACCCACTGCCTAAAAACGAAGCCTTTGACCCGAAGGCATCACTGATTGAACAAGAGTGGCTGCTTCAAGGCACGGCAGTCAGCGTCGTTGTAGCCACCATCAGAGGCCGCGTTGCACCACTGGTCGTGCCAGACCCCCGGTGGATGGCGCTGCACAAGCTATGGCTGGCCGACAAACCCGAAAGACGCGCAGATAAAAAAGACAAAGACCGCCGACAAGGCAATGTGCTGCTGGATGCTGCGCGGTATTTTCTGCAAACTTCGCACCCGCTGAACATAGACTTTGTGCTTGAACTGCCTGAAGAGCTGCGCCACCACTTTAACCAATGGTGCGCATCCAGCGGGTTCGTACCCGCCCCATGACTGCCGCCATCGGCATCTTCGACTCTGGCATAGGCGGCCTGAGTGTTTTGAAAGCGCTGCGCAAGGAACTGCCGAAAGAGCACTTCATCTACATCGCCGACAGCGGCCACGCACCGTATGGCGAGCGGGACGATGCGCATGTGATTGACCGCTCTTTGAGAATTGCGGCATATCTTGTCAAACAAAACATCAAAGCGCTGGTGGTGGCCTGTAACACAGCTACGGCAGCCGCGATTGATGTGCTGCGGGCAACCTACCCCATGCTGCCCATCGTCGGCGTAGAGCCCGCTTTAAAGCCCGCTGTGGCGATTAGCAACACCCAATGCATCGCCGTGATGGCCACGCGCAGCACGCTGGGCAGTGCCCGGTTTGCGGCGCTGCTGGCGGCGCAGCAGGGCCAGACCGAGTTTGTTTTGTTGCCTTGCGATGGCTTGGCCGAGGCCATCGAGCAAGCGGTACAAGACTCAGACGCTACCAAAGTAATAGCTGCTTGCGCCCGAATCATAAGGGCCACAGGCACTTTTTATGGTCAAAAAGAGCCTGAAAACGCCTCAAAACTCATCGACACACTGGTTTTGGGCTGCACCCACTACGCCTTTGCCGCGCAGCACATCGCAGCGCTGGTTGGCCCGAGCGTGCACCTGCTGGATACAGGCGAGGCTGTGGCAAGGCAAACGCGGCGCTTGCTAGGCGGTACAAGCCCAGCTCAGCAAGCGGAGCAGATTGCGTTCATCAGCACCAGCCACCCAGCCGTTCTTCGCGCCGCAGCAAGCGCCTGGCTGGGACTAACAGCTGATGTCAGAACGCTACATATTTAGTAGCTTCTTGCGCCCGAATCTATTGGGCTGGAGGCTTATTTGATGCCTGAAAAAGCCGTTTTTGACGCGTTTTAGAGCCTCAAACTGGCCCAGCAGGCCTCAGCGCCGACTTGGGCCTGAAGACTTTGCACACCTCAGGCCGGGTCTCGATGTACGGCCCGCCAATCAGGTCAACGCAATACGGCACAGCGGCAAAAATGCCAGGGACGAGTTGCGCACCTAGCTCGCCCTTCAAACCCTCCAGCGTTTCAGCAATCGCTTTGGGCTGGCCCGGCAGGTTGATGATGAGGCACTTGTCACGAATCACCGCGCATTGCCGCGACAAAACCGCCGTCGGTACAAATTTCAGGCTGATTTGCCGCATTTGCTCGCCAAAGCCGGGCATTTCTTTATGCGCCACGGCCAGCGTGGCCTCGGGTGTCACGTCACGCAGCGCCGGGCCTGTGCCGCCGGTGGTCAGCACCAGACTGCAACCTGCTTCGACCAACTCAATCAAAGCGGCGCTAATGCCTGCTTGCTCGTCCGGTATCAGGCGTTCTTTAAACGTGATGGGGTTGAGCAACGCCTTGCCCAGCCAGTCTTTCAGTGCGGGCAGACCTTTGTCAACATACACGCCAGTGGAGGCCCGGTCGCTGACGGAGACGATGCCGATTTTTACCGATTCAAAAGTCATGCTTCTGGCTCGGTGCTGGCCTGCATTTCTGCCTTGACCAGCTGAAAAATCTCACGGTACGACTTGCCGTGGCGCGGTGCTTCGCCGGGCTTTTCAGGCTTGTAGTCTTTGCGGGCCTGGCGAATCAGCGCACGCAACTGTTGTGCGTCAGTTGCCGGGTAATCATTAAGCCAAGCACTCAAGGATTCATCGTCAAGCACCAGCTTGTCGCGCCATTGCTCGGCCAGGTGCAGTTGCAGCGTGAGCTGCGCTGAGCCGTTTAACTGCTCGTTAATCGCTTCGCGAATCGGGTCCGCATCCAGCGGGCGCATCAGCTTGCCGATAAATTGCATCTGGCGGCGCCTGCCCTCGAAGCTGGTGATTTTTTTGGCGTCCTTGATGGCATCGAGCAGCTTGTCGGGCAGGTCCAGTCGGGCCATCAGGTCAGCGCGCAAAGTCAGCAGCGCTTCGCCCAGCGCCTGCTTTTCATCGGCCTCGGCCTTGAGCATGGTCTTGCTGGGCGGGCCGACTTCTTCGAGCGCGATTTCTTCGGGTTTGACGAAACGGCCATTCGACCAGTAACCCTTGATGGCTTTGGCTTTTACGGGATTCATCGCTTAATGTTCTTTGTATTCATAGCAGCCCGTATCATAGCTACCCATATGACACCCAAAGCTCCAAAACAAACCGCTCAACCACCCAACCAACCCGAAAAAGGCTTCAGCTACAGCCGCCCGTTTTTTGAAGACCTGGTCGACACCGCTCTGGCTCACGCCAAAAAGCTGGGCGCGACCGATGCCGCCGCCGAAGCATCCGAAGGCTGCGGCCTGTCGGTCAGCGTTCGCAAGGGCGAGCTGGAGAACGTCGAGCGCAACCGCGACAAGTCGCTCGGCATCACTGTGTACGTCGGGCAAAAGCGCGGCAATGCCGCCACCAGCGACTTTTCAAAAGCCGCGATTCAGCAAACCGTCAAAGCCGCTTTTGACATTGCGCGCTTTACCGCTGAAGACAAATCAAGCGGCCTGCCCGCAGACCGCGACATCGCCCGCACGCACCCCGACCTGGACCTGTTCTACCCCTGGGACATCACCAGCGAAGACGCGGCCATTTTGGCGCTGCAATGCGAGGCCGCCGCCCTGGGCGTGAGCAAGCGCATCACCAACAGCGAAGGCGCGGGCGTGTCGGCCCAGCAATCGCACTTTTTCAGCGCCCACACCAGGGGATTTCGCGGGGGCTATGCCAGCTCACGCCACAGCATATCGGTGTCACCCATCGCATCATCACCGGGCAAAAACGGCGACATGCAGCGCGACTCGTGGTACAGCTCGATGCGCGACGCGCACGAGTTGGCCAGCCCTGAAGCGGTAGGCCGCTACGCCGCAGAACGCGCGTTGTCACGCCTGAAAAGCCGCAAGGTCAAAACCTGCGAATGCCCGGTGCTGTTTGAATCGCCCCTGGCCGCTGGCCTCTTGGGCAGCTTTACCCAAGCCATCAGCGGTGGCGCGCTGTACCGCAAGAGCACGTTTTTGCTCAACAGCCTGGGCAAAGCCGCCTTCCCCACCTTCATCGACATTACTGAAGACCCGTTTTTGCGCAAAGGCAAAGGCAGCGCCCCGTTTGACGAAGAAGGCGTGAAAACCCGTGCCCGCACCGTGGTGGAAGCAGGCATAGTGCGCGGCTATTTTTTAAGCACCTACTCGGCCCGCAAACTCGGCATGCGCACCACCGGCAACGCAGGTGGCTCACACAACCTGGTGATGAGCAGCCGCCAAACCAAGCCTGGCGATGATTTGGACGCCATGCTAAAAAAGCTCGGCACAGGCCTGTTCGTCACCGAGCTGATGGGCCAGGGCGTGAACTACGTGACAGGCGACTATTCACGCGGCGCATCAGGCTTTTGGGTGGAGAAAGGGCGGATTGCCTTCCCGGTAGAGGAAATCACCATCGCCGGAAATTTAAAAGACATGCTGATGGGCATCACGGCTGTGGGGGCCGACAGCTACAACTACGGCGCGAAAACCGTAGGGTCGGTCTTGGTGAACCGGATGAAGGTAGCTGGGAGCTGATAGAGAGTCTGAAAATGTTCTTTTAGACCATTTTCAGGCATCATTTAGGCCTTCAGACCAATGAATACATGCGTGAGCAGCTCCTGAATATATAGCAATCTCAAAACGTCAAGGCGTACGCGTTGCCACCGCCTCGTCCTTCCACCCACCACCCAGCACTTTATAAAGCGTCACCTGACTTTGCAGCTGCGCCAGGCGGGTTTGCACTACGGCTTGGCGCGCGGCGAACAAGGAGCGCTGCGCATCCAGTTGATCCAACTGGCTGGCCACGCCGTTTTGGAAGCGCAAATCAGCCAATCGGTAACGCACTGCTTCAGCATTGGCTTGAGCCTGGGCGGCGCGCAGTTGCTCCGCATAGGTTGCCCGGCCTGCCAGAGCGTCTGAAACCTCTTTGAAGGCTGTTTGAATGGCTTTTTCGTAGGTTGCCACGGCAATACCTTCAGCAGCCTTGCTAGAGGCCAAGCCAGCTGAATTGCGGCCCGCGTCAAAAATCGGTAGCAGCAACTGGGGCGCGAGCGTCCAGCCCCAGGTGCCCGCCTGGAACAAGCCCGCCAAACGTGAGCTGGCACTGCCTGCTGTGGCCGTGAGTGAGATGCGCGGGAAGAACGCGGCGCGGGCTGCACCAATGTTGGCGTTGGCGGCGATGAGTTGCTGCTCAGCCTGACGGATGTCGGGCCGGCGCACCAGCAAGTCGGATGGCAGCCCGGCAGGCACATCTTGCAACGTGGTTTTTGCAAACGATGTGTCTTTGCCTGCTGAATTGACGCTCAGGTTAGCACCCAGGCTTTGCCCCACCAGCAGCGTCAACGCGTTCTCGCTCAAAGCGCGCTGACGCGTTTGTTGGGCCAGCGCGGTGTTGGCGGCTTCCAGCAATGATTCAGCCGACCGCAAGTCCAGCTCGGACGCCACGCCGCTGTCAAAACGCAGCTTGGCCAGTTTGTATGACGCCTGGCGTGTCATCAGAGTTTGCTGCGTGATCGATAACAGCTCGTCATCGGCCAGCAGGCCCAGATAGGTATTGGCCACGCTGGCAATCAAACTAATTTGCGCAATTTTTCGGCCTTCTTCTGTCGCCAGATATTGCGCCAGCGCAGCGTCTTTCAAACTCGCCACGCGGCCAAAAAAATCCAGCTCATAAGCCGTGACGGCCAGCCCGGCGCTGTACACGCTGGTGATGCGGCCAGCGCCGTTAGCAGGGGTGGTGTTGGGCTGGCGCGAGCCTGTCAGCGCGGCATTGATGGTGGGGAATTGGTCAGCCCGGCGGATTTGAAATTGCACTCTGGCCTGCTCGATATTGAGTACCGCAATGCGTAAATCGCGGTTGTTTTGCAAAGCGATTTCAATGAGCTGCTTCAATTTGGCATCGGTGAAAAAGTTTTGCCATTCGATGTCGGATGCGGGTGCAGTCGATGCAACTGCGGCAGAACCGGACACAGCGGGGAACTGGGTCGCGACAGGGGCTACAGGACGCGCGTAATCAGGCGCCAAAGACACGCAACCACCCAAAAGCGCGGCGCCAGCAGCTATGAAAACAGGAGTGAGCATTCTATTATTTGACATCATGCACCCTCACATCGTTTCCGTTTCCGTTTCCGTTTCCGTCGCCATAGTCATGGCCCTGAACATGGCGCTTCAAACCGTCGTAGTCCTCCGGCTTGCTGCGAAAGTGCCAATCATTGACCAGTTTGAAAAACAGCGGCACCAAAAACACCGCCAAGAAAGTCGCAGCCAGCATACCGCCCAACACGCCGGTGCCAATCGACTGGCGCGCCGCAGCGCCTGCCCCGCTTGAAAAAGCCAGTGGCATCACACCCAAAATAAAGGCCAGTGAGGTCATCAAAATCGGCCGAAAGCGCAGGCGAGCTGCCTCCAGCGCGGCAGCCACAGGCGTCATGCCTTCTTGCACTTTGTACAAAGCAAACTCGACAATCAAAATCGCGTTTTTGGCCGACAAACCCAGCAGCGTGACGAGGCCAATTTGAAAGTACACGTCGTTGGTGAAGTTGCGCAAATACACGGCCAGCAACGCGCCAAAAATACCAAACGGCAAGGCCAACAAAACAGACAGCGGTAGAGACCACTTTTCATACTGCGCGGCCAAAATCAAAAAGATCATCACAATGCCCGCCGCCAGCGCCAGGCCTGCCGCACCGCTGCTGCGCTTTTGTTGAAAGGCCGAGCCGCCCCAGTCATAGCTCATGTCTGTCGGTAATACCGCCGCAGCTGCGCGCTCCATGGCGGCAATCGCCTGACCAGAGCTGTAGCCGGGTTTCGGGTCGCCCAAAATCTGAATCGAAGGCAGTGCATTGAAGTGCTGCACAGAATCTGGCCCGCTGGCGAATTTGATCTCTGACAGCGAACGGATTTGCACCATTTGCCCTTTGTTGCTGCGTACATACAGGGCACCAATGTCATCGGGCTTGGCGCGGAACTCGCCTTCGGCCTGCATCAGCACCTGGTAAATACGCCCGCTTTTGTTGAAGTCATTGACGTAATAGCTGCCCAGCGTAGCAGCCAGCGTGTTGTAGACATCAGCGACATTCACACCCAGTGCGCGTGCTTTTTCAGTGTCTACATTCACCAGTATTTGCGGCGAATTGGCTTGCCACAAGGTTTTAACGCCTTGCAACTCAAGCTGCCGATTCGCCTCAGCCAGCAGTGTGGGTAAAAACTGCGCCAACCTGCGCACACCGCCGTCGCCCTTGTTCTGCAAATAAAACTCAAAGCCGCCGGTTTGGCCCAAGCCCTGAATGGCAGGCGGTGCAAAGGCCAACGGCAAACCTTCTTTGATATTGCCGGTTTTCATATACGTTTCACCCACCAGTTCTTTGGCCGACTGGGTGCGTTCGCCCCAGGGCTTGAGCGGGAAAAACATCGTGGCGGCGGACGACTTCAAACCGCCACCGCCCAAAAAGTTAAGCCCCACCAGGCTAAAAACGGCTTCAATGTTTTTATTCGGTGCCATCGCTGCTTCAACTTTTTTCACCACCGCGTTGGTACGCTCCAGCGACGAACCCTCGGGCAAAATCACCGCGCCAATGTAGTAGCCCTGGTCTTCATCCGGCACCAGGCCGCCGGGTACTTGGGTGTACAGCAAGCCCGTCAACGCACCCATGCCCAAAAACAGCAATAGTCCCAGTACGCCGCGCTTCAAGAAAAACGCCACGCCACGCGTGTAGCGGCGGGTAAAGCGGTCAAAGCTGTGGTTAAACCAGCTGAAGAACTTGTTTTTGCGCTCGGCCCCAGGCTTGAGCAGCACGGCGCACAAAGCAGGCGTCAGCGTCAGCGCCACAATGCCAGACAGCACCACCGCAATCGTGATGGTGACCGAAAACTGCCGGTACAACTCGCCCGCCAGCCCACCCAAAAAAGCCACGGGAATGAACGCCGCACACAGCACCAACACAATGGCAACAACCGGGCCGGTGACTTCTTGCATCGCTTTGATGGACGCATAATGCGGGCTCAAGCCCTCTTCGTGCATCAGGCGTTCAACGTTTTCCAGCACCACAATCGCGTCGTCCACCACAATGCCGATGGCCAGCACCATGCCAAACAGCGTCAGCGTGTTGATGCTGTAGCCCAGCAAATGCAGGCCCGCCAATGTGCCAACCAATGACACCGGCACGGCCAGCACCGGGATGATGGTGGCGCGCCAGTTTTGCAAAAACAAATACACCACCAAAAACACCAGCACCATCGCCTCGCCCAGCGTTTTCAGCACCTCATGGATCGACTCGGACACAAATGGCGTGGTGTCATACGGTGTGGCGTAGGTCAAGCCTTCGGGGAACTTCGTTTTTAGTTCTTGCAGGGTTTTTTCAACCGCTGCGCGCGTGTCCAGCGCGTTGGCACCGGTTTGTAAAAACACGCCAATCGGCACCGAGGCATGACCGTTGATGCGGCCGTAAAAGTTGTAGTCTTTGCTACCCAGCTCTACGCGGGCTACGTCCTTCAGGCGGGTCAGCGCGCCGTTGGCACCACTCTTGATCACGATGTTGGCAAACTGCTCCGGCTCCAGCAAGCGGCCTTTGGCGGTCACGGTCAGCGTCAGCTCTTCGGTGTTGCCGGGCGGTGCGCCAATTTTGCCTGCGGCATATTGCGCGTTTTGCTCAGTCACGGCGCTGCTGATGTCGGCCACCGTGATGCCGAGTTGGGCCATGCGGTCAGGCCGCAGCCAAATGCGCATGGAATAGTCTTTGGCACCAAAAATCTGCACGTTGGTGGTGCCCGGCACGCGCTTGACAGCGTCCAGCATGTTTTGCGCGACGTAATTTGAAATAAACAAATCGCTGTAACGGTCGTCAGGTGAATACACCGCCACCACGACCATAAAGTTGGCCGAGCTTTTAGCCACCGTCACCCCCTGGCGCTGCACCTCTTGTGGCAGCTTGGACACCACCTGATTCACGCGGTTGTTGACGTTCTGTGCCGCGATGTCGAGATTCGTGCCCACATCAAACGTCACATTGATGGTGACCACGCCGTCGCCCGACGAGGTCGAGTCCATGTAGAGCATTTTTTCAACACCGTTGATGGATTGTTCAATCGGCGCGGCAACCGTGGCCTCCAGCACCTCGGCCGATGCGCCAGGGTAGATGGCCCGCACATTGACGACGGGTGGTGAGATTTCAGGATAGCGTGAAATCGGCAAAATCCGCATCGCAGCCAGGCCTGCCAGCACGAGGAAGAGCGACAGCACAGTCGCAAAAATCGGGCGTTCAATAAAAAATTTGGAGAACATGCAGCCGCTCCTTATTTAGAAGCTGCTTGCGCAGGTAGCGCGGGGGTCGCAGCCGATTCTTGCGGTTTTCCTTGGCCTTGAGGCGCACCACCTGCAACCCCACTCGGTACATAAGACACCACCTTCACCGTCATGCCCGGCTGATTCGCCTTGATAAAACCTTCGACCAGTATGCGGTCACCGTTTTGCAGGCCTTTGGTAATCACCCAGTTGCCACCTGTCCAGCCATCGAGCTCCACCGGCTGCGGGGCCAGCTTGTTCTCTAGCGTGACTTTAAAAACAATCTTGCCAAACGGGCTGTCAATCACCGCGCGCTGTGGCACGCTGATGGTGTTGGGCCGGGTTGCGCCTTTCAATAACACGCGCACAAACTGGCCAGGGCGCAAGCTGCCGTCGGTGTTGGGTATTTCAGCCCGCACGTCAATGCTGCCGGTTTGCGGGTTGACGCGCTGACCTGAAAAGTTCAGCTTGCCTGCCTGCGGGTGCAGGCTGCCATCGGCCAATTTGACCTGCACGTCAAAGCCGATGTTGCCGCTGTTCACACGCTGCGCAGGCACATTCAGTTTGCCTTCTTTGACGCGCTTATTCAGGCTGATGAAGTCGCTCTCGCTCACACTGAAGTTCACATACATCGGATCGGTTTGCACGATGGTGGTCAACAAGCTGTCGGCTGCTGTCACCAGGCTGCCATCGGACTTGTTGGCCGTCGTGGTGATGCCGCCAATCGGCGCAATCACTTTGGTGTAGCCCAAATTAAGCTGTGCCTCGCTGGCCTGCGCCTGGGTTTGCTTCAGGATGGCTTCGGCAATATCGAGGGCTGATTTGGCGTCATCAAACTCCTTCTGGCTGATGGCTTTCTCGGCAATCAGCGGTACCAGCCGGGCCAGATCACGCTTGGCCTGGTCGCGCCTGGCAACCGCCAGCGCCACAGACGCATCAAGCGACGCACTTTGGGTTTGAAAATTGGCCGGGTCGATTTGAAACAGCGGCTGCCCGGCTTTGACGGCAGACCCTTCAGTAAACAAACGGCGCTGCAAAATGCCCGCCACCCGCGCCCGCACTTCCGTCTCGCGCGAGCCAGCGGTTTGCCCGGCATATTCCAGCTCAATCGGTTGGCTGGACGCTTGCACCGTGATGATAGACACCTCGGGCGGCGGCATGGCCCCACCCGGGCCACCAGGACCAGCGCCACCAGCGGAAGGGCCTTTGCCGCAGCCAGCCAGTACGGCAGCAAGGACAAAAGTCAGCGCGATGAGTGGTGTTTTAAAAGTAGCATACGAAGACGAGAAAGAGGCAAAAAGAGCTGAACGCTGCATGGCAATGGCTTTCAAATTCGAGAACTTCAAGAACGACTGACTTGAACGGGAATGTGATTAACGCATGAGCATACGGGTTTTCCCGCAAGACTGCGCAGGCGGGCATGCCGCGTTCGGCATCGAAAATCATATTTTTTGACCGTTAAACCCTAATTTTTGATAGTTTTCAGGTGTTAAATTTGCCACTGACCCAATGGATACGGGCGCAAGAAGCTCCTATTTTAATAGCAATTAATTGTCACTTGCATTCGCCCCTTTTTTTGAGAAGATGTCGGTAAGGTGTCGATTGCACGCCGCTTCGCGCATCACAGGATTGGGCCAAGCAATTTTGCAGAGGACCTATAAAGCTTTTCATTTAACCTTTTATCTGGAGATACACCATGCAATTCATGTTGATATTCAAAGAAACCAACAGTGACCTGGCCCAGCGAACTGACCCTAAGACGGCCCCCGCTTACTGGGGTGCCTGGAGTGCCTATGTCGGCGCCATCAAACAGTCGGGTGTGACGGTCAGCGGCAATGGCCTGCAAGAGCCGCACACCGCCACCCACGTGCAAATGCGTGGCGGCAAGCGGGTGATTCACGATGGCCCTTATGCTGATACCAAAGAGCATCTGGGCGGCTACTTCATCATTGAAGTGCCGGGGTTGGACGATGCCCTGACATGGGCGGCACGCAGCCCGAATGCGACAACAGGCACGACCGAAGTACGCCCTGTTTTGCCACCCATGGCAGCGGAATAAAAAGCACAACAAGCCGTGCTTGTCACCAGCGTTAATCGTGACCTTCGTGGTGACGTTATTCGTGACGTTAAGGGTGACGTCGATCGTGCCATTGAGCGGGCCGCCCGCGAATCTTTCGGGCGGCTGGTGGCTTACCTGGCGTGGCAATGGCGTGACATTGCCGCTGCGCAGGATGCCCTGGCTGATGCGCTGGTCAAGGCGCTGGAGGTATGGCCACGCGAGGGCGTTCCCTCGTCCCCTGATGCCTGGCTTTTGACGGTGGCCAAGCGGCAGTTGCTGCAAATGGCTCGACATGACAAAGTGCGCTTTGACCCGGCGGTGACGGCGCTGCTGGCGCAGGACGAAGCACAGGAACATAGCTTCACCATCCCAGATGCGCGGCTCAAGCTGCTGTTTGTCTGCGCGCATCCGGCCATTGACGAAAAAGTGCGTATCCCGCTGATGCTGCAAACCGTACTGGGGCTGGAGGTAGCCGACATGGCGCATGCGCTGCTGCTGTCGCCCACGGCTTTGGCCCAGCGCCTGGTGCGTGCCAAGCAGAAAATCCGCAGCACTGGCCTGCGCTTTGAAGAACCCGAAGCACGCGAGCTGCCCGAGCGGCTGCACCAGGTGCTGGAAAGCATTTACGGGGCTTTTGGCTTGAGCATGGATGCCATGGACGGTGCCGAGGCACGGGTGCTTGACCTGAAAGACGAAGCACTCTTTTTATGCAGCATCGTGTGCCAGTTGCTACCCGACTCGGCTGAAGCAAAAGGCCTGCTGGCCTTGATGACGTTCAGCAACGCCAGGCGCGCCGCGCAGGTAGACGCACAAGGCCGCCCTAACCCCTGTTTTGTGCCGCTGGCCCAGCAAGATCCCCACCTCTGGGACAAGCCAGCCATCGTGCAGGCTGACCAGTGGTTATGGCAGGCTGCGCAGTCGCACGTACCCGGGCCTTTTCAGCTGGAGGCAGCGGTGCAATCAGCCCACTGCCAAAGGCTGTTTACAGGGCAAACGCCGTGGCAAGGCATCGCCGCCCTGTACCAGCAGATCAACAACTTTTACCCGACCCAAGGCGCTGGTGTGGCGGGTGCGGTGGCGCTGGCAGAGGCCGGCGATATTGCAGCCGGGCTTAAACAGCTTGATGCGATGGAACAAGAAGTTGTGAAAAGCTTTCAGCCGTGGTGGGTAGCGCGTGCCTACCTGCTGTCAAAGCAGGGCAACAAGGCACTGAGCGCAGCAAACGCGGCCTACCAAACCGCGATTGGCTTGAGCACGCAGCAAAAAATCAGGGACTATCTTGAAGGCATCAGGATTGCGTTGGAACCGACCATTCAATGCAAATGACGCGGTTTGCGGCCACCGCCATGGCCTGCACCACCGGAAGAGCCACCCATACCGCGCGGTGGCTTGCCAAGCTGCATAGAGCTGACCAGAGCGTCAAAGCGCTGCTCGAATAGCCTGTCGATAGCAGCGACAACCTCACCCAACTCGGAGCCGTCAAAATGCCGCTCCATCAGACCGATGGTGTCTTGCACCAAGAGGTCACGCTGCACCTGCATGATGGCAGCCGGTGTGGGGCCAACAAAATACATTGCAAAGTCATCGCGCGCTTCATCGCCGTCACTTTCTTCATCATCATCGTCAAAGTCAGCATCATAGAACGTGACTTCAATCGGTGCGCCCTCCTGGGCCAACTCATTCAAGCCCATGCACATCTCATCAAGCGCCTGCCGAAAGTCTTCGTCACCCGGCACCGTCCAGCACATTTGCAGCAGGTGGGTATGGGCATCAAAACGAATGCCAGGCTCTTCTTCGTAAGCGCTTTCAGCGGCGGCTGTCAATGACTTGGCACCTGAGTATTTCCATAGCGGTTTTAGCGCATCCTGGAGTTGCTCAAACGTCACGTCGTTGCGCAAAGGGACTTCGCCATGCACATGGATTTCAAAGGGTGTGTTGTTGCTTGGCATGAAAATATCTTAACCACTTACGGACTGATGTCAAAACAACTGTTTGCTGCTAATTTGATGCTTGCTGTCTTGGTGCCCGAGACCGGAATCGAACCCGCACACTTGTGCGCTTTGTCAATATCGCCGACGGCGTACCGGTTCAGCATAAAAAAATTTCTAAAACTGTTGACCCTTGGTGCCCGAGACCGGAATCGAACCGGTACGCCCGCTATGAACGAAGCGGCGGATTTTAAGTCCGCTGTGTCTACCGATTTCACCACTCGGGCCCTATGACATCCCAGCTATGACATTCCAGACATGACTTTGGAGGCGCGGCCCGGAGTCGAACCGGGCTAGCCGGATTTGCAATCCGGTACATAACCGCTTTGTTACCGCGCCATGTTCTTTATGCTTGCTATCGACTTATCCAATGAAAAAGGACAGCATTTTGAAGTGCTGCCCTTTTAATTTTGGAGCGGGAGAAGAGTCTCGAACTCTCGACCTCAACCTTGGCAAGGTTGCGCTCTACCAACTGAGCTACTCCCGCGTTTCAAGCCTCAGATTATAGCG
>JAYWBS010000126.1:0-5015 GCA_043781295.1 Polaromonas sp. | reverse complement strand
ACCCCAGGCACCGTGCGCGCCGGCGAAACCCGCGTCACGCTGGCCGACCACCCCAACCCCGACCGCGCCCTGATGGTGGCCATCGTCAGGGAAGTCATCCGGCAGCTTGAGCACCACCGTACCGCCCGGCCGGAACAGGCGGCGCCGCTACACCCGCACCCCTGAATCGCCCTGTTAAAGCCCTGAAAACGCCCGGACGACCCGAACCACCCCATCCACCCCACCAGCACACGCCCATGGAACGCCGACACGACGCCCGCTTCTTCGCCAGGATGCTTGCCATCATTGCCGTGGCGACGCTGACTTTTTCGGCCATGCTGGCGCTGGCTCAGGCCAAAGTCACCCGCATCATCGTGCCCTATGCACCCGGTGGCCCCATCGACGTGACGGCCCGCCTGATGGCCGAGCGCGTCAAGGACACGCTGGGCACCGTCATCATTGACAACAAACCCGGTGGTGGCGGCAACATAGGCGCAGACGCCATCGCCAGGGCCGTACCCGACGGCCTGACCATCGGCATTGCCGCCGTGGCCACCCACGCGATTAACCCCTGGCTGTACAGCAAGATGCCCTACAACGCCGCCACTGACTTTGCGCCCATCACGCAAATGCTACGCGTACCGAACGTGCTGGTCATCAATACTGACACCGCCGCCCGCCTGAAGATCAACACCCTGGCTGACCTCATCAAGTATGCCAAAGCCAATCCCGGAAAACTCAACTACGCCAGCGGTGGCAACGGCAGCGCGGGGCATTTGGCGGGGGAGATGTTCAAGGCGCAGGCAGGTATATATGCCGTGCACATTCCGTACAACGGCGGCAACCCGGCGCAACTGGCGCTGCTGAGTGGTCAGGTCGATTTCAACTTTGACAACCTGGCCACAGCGTCCGCCAACATCAAGGCAGGCAAACTAAAAGCCCTGGCCGTGACAACCGCCAAGCGCAGCGCGGTGTTGCCCGATGTACCCGCGGTGGCCGAGACACTCAAGGGTTTTGAGATTGACACCTGGTGGGGGTTGGTGGCACCAGCAGGTACGCCTGCTGATGTGGTGGCCAAATTAAATGCTGCATTTGTTGCAGCTTTGAATTCGCCAGAAGCCAAGACGCGATTTGCGGCTTTGATGGCGGAGCCCGTGGCTTCATCGCCTGAGCAGTTTGCCTCTTTTATGAAGCGTGAGTTGGGGAAGTATGAGAAGGTGGTGAAGGCTTCTGGGGCTAAGGTTGATTGATGTTTTAGGGTGTTATTTAGGGCTGTAGCCTAATGGATTCGGGCGCAAGCAGATCTTTTATTTATAGCGCCCTCTTTGCGTGGATTGCCGGGGTTGCCCGGCAGCTACGTGAAAGTTAACTACGCTATAAATTCAGGAGCTGTTTGCGCCCGAATCCATTGACTCAAGCCCCAATCATTCCCCTAAATAAGCCGCCCTAACCCTTGGATCATCCAGCAAAGCCTTGGCCTCCCCATTCATCGTCACCACCCCAGACTCCATCACATAACCCCGATCAGCAATCCCAAGCGCACGACTGGCATTCTGCTCGACTAAAAGAATCGTCACGCCGCGTGACGACACATCCCGCACCACTTCAAAAATCTTGTCCACCATGATGGGCGACAGACCCATCGACGGCTCATCGAGCAGCAACACCTTGGGCCTGCTCATCAACGCACGGCCCATCGCCAGCATTTGCTGTTCGCCGCCGCTCATGGTGCCGGCCAGTTGGTCTTTGCGTTCGCGCAGGCGCGGGAAGATGACAAACATTTTTTCCATGTCAGCGGCAATCTCGGCGGTGTCATTCCTGATGTAGGCACCCATTTGCAAATTTTCAGTGATCGTCATGCGGGTGAATACGCCGCGCCCTTCTGGCACCATGGCCAGGCCATCTTTGACCAAATCCCACGCGCCTTTGCCCTTGATGCTTTTGCCCAGGTATTCAATGTCGCCTTCGGCCATCGGCAAGGAGCCGGTGATGGCTTTCATGGTGGTGGTTTTACCTGCTCCGTTGGAGCCGATCAGCGTGACTAGCTCGCCTTCATTGACATGCAGGTCAACGCCCTTGACGGCCTTGATGCCGCCGTAGGCCACTTTGAGGCCGGTGATTTTTAAGAGTGTGTTTGTCATAGACTCAATGCCCCGTGCCCAGATAGGCCGTGATCACTTTTTCGTTTTTCTGTACTTCGGCGGGTGCGCCCTCGGCGATTTGTTTGCCGTAGTCGAGCACGGTGACGCGGTCACACAGGCCCATCACCAGTTTCACGTCATGCTCAATCAGCAAAATCGTGCGGTTGTCTTTGCGGATCTGGTCAATCAGCTCGCGCAGCTGGATTTTCTCGGTCGCGTTCATGCCAGCGGCGGGCTCGTCCAACGCAATCAACTGTGGGTCGGTGGCCAAGGCGCGTGCAATCTCCAGGCGGCGCTGGTCGCCATAGCTCAGCGTGCGCGCCTTGAAGTCGGCGTACTTACCGATGCCCACGTAGTCGAGCAGTTCATGCGCACGTTTGGCAATGGCGGCCTCTTCAGCCTTGAAGCCGGGCGTGCGAAACACCGCACCCATCAAACCGGAATGGGTGCGGATGTGCCTGCCCACCATGACGTTTTCAAGCGCTGTCATTTCAGCAAACAGGCGGATGTTTTGAAACGTGCGTGCAATACCGGCCTTGGCCACCTCATGCACCGCCGTCGGCTGGTAGGGCTTGCCTGCCAGCTCAAACGTGCCGCTGTCAGGCGTGTAAAGCCCTGTCAGCACGTTGAAAAAAGTCGTCTTGCCCGCGCCGTTGGGGCCAATCAGGCCATAGACCTGGCCGCGCTCGATATGGATGCCCACGTCGCTCAGCGCCTGCAAACCGCCAAAGCGCTTGGACACGCCGGAGACTTTAAGAATGGTATCGCTCATGTCCGCTGTCCTTAGGGATTGATCGAAGAAACAGCTTTGGTGTCGATGTCCGCTGCAGGCTTGCGCGATTTGCCGTGCTCGGGCGATGGCCATAGCCCACGTGGACGCATCAGCATGATGGAGATCATGGCCAGCGCAATCAAAAGCTGGCGCAAGATGGCTGAGTCCAGGCGGCCATCGGTCATGGCTTGCAAGGGACCAGCAACGTGGCGCAGCACTTCGGGCAACGCGGCCAGCAACAACGCGCCCAAAATCACGCCTGGCAAATGACCAATGCCGCCCAGCACCACCATCGCAACAATCATGATGGACTCCATCAGACTGAACGACTCGGGCGACACAAAGCCCTGAAACGCCGCAAACATGGCGCCAGACACACCGCCAAAGGTAGCGCCCATGCCAAAGGCCAGCAGCTTCATGTTGCGGGTGTTGATGCCCATGGCCTTGGCCGCGATTTCGTCTTCGCGAATCGCCATCCAGGCGCGGCCAATGCGGGAGTTTTCAAGACGGTGGCAAATCACCACCGACACAATGACCAGCACCAAAAACAGGTAGTAGTACATTGACACCGAGTTGACAGTAAAGCCGAAAAACTCGTGGCTTTTACCCAGGTCAAAACCAAAGAATTTGATCGAATCAATCTGGTTGATGCCTTTCGGGCCATTGGTCAAATTGATGGGGCGGTCAAGGTTATTTAAAAACACCCGAATGATTTCACCAAAACCCAGTGTGACGATGGCCAGGTAGTCGCCGCGCAGCTTCAGGGTGGGCGCACCCAGCAGGATGCCGAACAAACCCGCAATGGCAGCCGCCGCAGGAATGATCGCCCAAATGGGCAAGTGCAAGCCTTCAGGAAAAGCCCTGGCTATCGCCGGAAAGGCCTCAGCCAGATGTGGCGATCCCAGCAGTGCAGCCAGGTAGGCACCGACTGCAAAAAACGCGACGTAGCCCAAGTCCAGCAGGCCGGCATAGCCGACCACGATGTTCAGGCCCAGCGCCAGCAGTACATACAGCAGCGCCATGTCAACAATGCGCACCCAGGCGTTACCGCCTTGCTGTAGCAGCAAGGGCAACACAAGCAGAGCAAGGGCAAAGATTAAAAAAGTGATTAGTTTTTTGGATTTCATTTTTGGATGTCCTTTGGCGAACGGGCTTTGGCAATCGGTCTTTGGATTCGCCGCTAGGCCCGGTCTGCCACACGCTCACCCAGCAAGCCCGATGGCCGCAGCGTGAGTACAAAAATCAGCACAATAAAAGCAAAAATATCCGAGTACTGGCTACCCAGTACGCCACCCGTCAGTGGGCCAATGTAGCCTGCGCCAATGGACTCAATCAGCCCCAGCAGCACGCCACCCAATACCGCACCACCCAGATTGCCAATGCCGCCAAATACAGCCGCTGTAAAGGCTTTAAGCCCCGGTAAAAAACCCATGGTGTGCTGCACCGTGCCGTAGTTGGATGCATACATCACACCCGCCAGTGCGGCCAGAATGGCACCGATGATGAAGGTCGCTGAAATGACGGTGTCGGGCCGCACACCCATGAGCGCCGCTACGCGCGGGTTCTCAGCCGTGGCGCGCATGGCACGGCCCAGCCGGGTGTAATGCACCAGCCACATCAGCACAGACAGCGACACTGCGGTTGTTGCCAAAATAAAAATTTGTGTCACGGTAATCACCGCACCAGCAATTTGAATTGGGTCTGCTGGAAGCAAGGTCGGGTAAGGCTTGTAGTTGGGCTTCCAGATGATCATGGCCAGCGTTTGAAGCAGCAGCGACATGCCGATGGCAGTAATCAGCGGGGCCAGTTTGGGGGAGTTGCGCAGCGGCCTGTAGGCAATTTTTTCAATCGCAAAATTCAGCGCACCGCAAACGACAAAAGCGATTAGAAGGGAAATCAGCAAAATCAACCAGCCTGGTGTGCCGGGCATGGACTCTTGCATCAGGCCGATGATGGTCCAGCTGGTCAGGGCCCCAACCATCAGCACCTCGCCATGCGCAAAATTGATCAAATTGATGATGCCGTACACCATGGTGTAGCCCAAAGCAATCAAGGCATACATGCTGCCCAGAACCAGGCCGTTGATGACCTGCTGCAGGAATACTTCCATAACGTGATCCTTG
>JAYWBS010000125.1:0-14745 GCA_043781295.1 Polaromonas sp. | reverse complement strand
GTGTTTGGCCGTGGCGGGGAAGAGGTACAGGCCTTGCAGGCTGAAGGCATTGCTTTTGAGGTGGTGCCGGGTGTGACGGCGGCCAGCGGCTGTTCGGCGGCTGCGGGTATTCCATTGACGCACCGCAACCTTGCCAGTAGCTGTGTGTTTTTGCCAGGCCATTTTGCGCAAGACGATGCCACGTACGACTGGCGGGCTCTGGCGCGGCCCGGGCAGACGCGTGTTTTCTATATGGGTGTGCAGCGTCTGGCGCAAATTGCAGAGCGGCTGTTCAGCCATGGGTTGGCACGGGACACGCCGGCCGCTATCGTGCGCGACGGCACACGCCCTACACAAACGGTGATCGCATGCAGTCTGCGGCGTTTAGTACAAATGGCGCCAGCCTATGGTCCGCAACCCGGCTTGCTGATTATTGGAGAGACGGTGCGCATGAGCCCGCAATACTATGTCGACTGACGTGCTGATGGACATACCGGCTCAGGCCTTTACGCCCGCCGAGCATGCTGCGGTGTACCGCGCCATTTTCGAGCGGCGCGACATGCGGCACTTTGCCGGTGGCACTGTTGCGCCTGAAGTGATGTGGCGCTTGCTTCTAGCCGCCCACCACGCGCCCAGCGTGGGCCTGATGCAACCCTGGCGCTTCATCCGCGTGCGCAGCCTGCCATTGCGGCAGTCGCTGCATGCTTTGGTTGAACAAGAACGCGTGCTGACGGCCCAGGCATTGGATAAGCGTGAAGACGAATTCATGAAGCTCAAAGTGCAGGGCGTTCTTGACGCGGCTGAAGTGCTGGTAGTTGCCATGCCTCCTGGTCGTGAGCACCATATTTTTGGCCGCCGTACCCTGCCGGAAATGGACTTGGCAAGCGCGGCATGCGCGATTCAAAACATGTGGCTTGCCGCTCGGGCTGAAGGGCTGGGCATGGGCTGGGTATCGATGTTTGAACCTCTGCAATTAGCGCGCTTGCTAGGCATGCCCGAAGGCAGTCAGCCGATAGCGATTCTGTGCCTGGGCCCAGTGGATGCGTTTTACGACCAGCCGATGTTGCAAGCTGAAAAGTGGGCCAGCCGCGCGGAGTTGGTGGACATGGTGTTTGAGAATGCTTGGGGTCGTGAGCCCTCTTAAGTTCAAAAATGCACATCAATTAAATACCTTAATAGGTATAATTTATTGATGCCTGCCAACAAACAAGAAACATCTTTGCATTGGGTCGGGGCATCCAAAAAAGACTTGTTGGCGCTACCGCCTGATGTGGTTGATGACTTTGGTTATGCGCTGGGTGCTGTGCAGATGGGTGCCACACCACCGCAGGCCAAGCTCTGGAAGGGCGAGGGCAGCGCTTTTGGGAACTGGTAGAAAGCCATCGCGGCGATACGTTCAGGGCGGTTTATACCGTGCGTTTTGCCAAGGCGGCGTATGTGCTGCACTGCTTTCAGAAAAAATCACCCAGCGGCATCCGCACCGCGCAAAGCGGCATCAACCTGATTCACGAACGCCTAAAGCCGGCAGAACTTCACTACAAGGATCACTATGACCTCTAAAGTTAAATCCAAAGCCATTGAGCCGATGGCTCATGACATTGAACTGGGTTCAGGCAATGTATTTGCAGACTTGAACTTGCCCGACCCCGAAGAGCGCCAGTTGCGTGTCCAGTTGGCTGTGCGTTTAAATGATTTACTCGCCGCCGAAGGCCTGACCCAGGCCGCAGCCGCCAAACGCATGGGCATTGCGCAGCCTCATGTGTCTGAGCTGAAGCATTACAAACTTGGCCGCTTTTCAAGTGAACGGCTGCTGCACTACATCACGCTGTTAAACCGCGATGTCGAGATATTTATACGGCCACGTGTCAGCGGTGCAAGCCAGCGTTCGACTGCGGGTGCGGTGACGGTTTGGAGCGCTGCTTGATATTTCTGACTGCAACTTTCAGTCATGCCTGCTGAGTTAAACGTATTTTTTTTCGGTGGCGCTTTGCTGGTTGCTCTTCTCATCGACCATTACCTGGGCGAACCTGCCGCACGCCTGCACCCGGTTGTGTGGATGGGCAATTACCTGAACTGGGCGGCCAAGCGACTTCGACCTGATGCTTCTCTTGACGTTCGTGATTTGAGGTCATTTTGGCTTGCAACCGCCTTTTGGTGGGCGGGAGCAGCTCTTGTTTTTATAGCGGCTAGCGCTGTGCAATGGGCGGCGTTCCAGTTGCCTTGGATTCTGGCTGCGCTGTTGCTGGGCCTGACGCTCAAGCCCATGCTGGCTTGGGCGATGTTGTCTTCTGAAGTGCAGGCAGTTGAAATGGCATTGGGTCAGTCGCTGGATGCCGGCCGCGAGCGCTTGTGCTATTTGGTCAGCCGTGACACTGCCAACTTGAGCGAGACTGAAGTGCGTGAAAGCGCCATCGAGTCACTGGCTGAAAATCTCAATGATTCGGTCGTTGCACCCATCTTCTGGTTTGTATTGTTTGGGTTGCCAGGCGCAGCGGTTTACCGTTTTGCCAACACCGCTGATGCGATGTGGGGTTATCGGGGTAGTAGAGGCGGCGTGAACTGGGAATGGGCGGGCAAGTGGGCTGCGCGCGCTGACGATGTATTGAGCTGGCTGCCTGCGCGCATCACGGCGCTGCTGCTCAAACTGTTGTCGCAAGGTGTTGATTTCAAAACCCTTAGACTTGAAGCCCTTAAAACACCATCGCCCAACAGCGGCTGGCCGATGGCTGCGATGGCGTTGGCACTGGGTGTGCGCTTGCAAAAGCCTGGGGTGTATGTGCTGAACCCATTCGGCAGGCCGCCAGAGCCAAAAGATGCTGTTTCAGCCCAAAAAAAGGCATCAAAAGTGGTTGTAGCCGCCTGTTTATGGGCGCAAGCAGCTATTTTATTGATAGCGTACTTGAAGTTATGACTTTGCAACTTAAACACCCGCAACCACGCATTCACGGCGGCCCGGATGCAGCAGGCGCGGCACGGTTTGACTTTTCAACCAACAGCAACGCCTGTGGGCCATGCCGCGCCGCACTTGCTGCCGTCCAGCTGGCAGACGCAACCCAGTACCCGGATGCCAGCTACACGGCGCTACGTGTGCAACTGGCGGTTTTTCATGGCGTTGACGTGCAGCGTGTGGTGTTGGCGGCCAGTGCCAGCGAGTTTATTTTTCGTATCACGGCAATGGTGGCCGGGCGGGGAGGGCGTTCGGTCAGTTTGCCACCCCACAGCTATGGTGACTATGCCCATGCTGCCGCAGCGCATGGTTTGGAGGTCGTGGAGGCACATGTTGCGGACCTGTGCTGGGCTTGCGAGCCGTCGAGTCCGTTGGGTAGCGCGCATGCGGATTGGCACAGCGCCAGCCGTGCTGTGCGCGTGCTTGACCGGGCTTACGAGCCGCTGCGTTTAAGTGGTGCTTTTGCGCATGCAGGCGATTTAGACAAACTCTGGCAACTGTATTCACCCAACAAAGCCCTAGGCCTGACTGGCGTGCGGGCAGCCTATGCCATCGCGCCTTTGGATAGCGCGACAGACATTGACACCGTGAACCAGCTCTGCCCGTCATGGCCCATCGGTGCGCATGGTGTGGCCATGCTTGAAGCGTGGACACAACCAGAGACGCAATCCTGGCTGGCAAGCAGCCTGGCCACGCTACGGCAATGGAAAATTCAGCAAATCGAATTGTGTGAATCGATGGGCTGGATGGTATTGCCCAGCCTGGCTAATTTTTTCGTTTGCCGGGCAGATATCGATTTAGCGGCACTACGCCAACACGGCATCAAGCTGCGCGACTGCACCTCCTTTGGCTTGGCCAATCATGTGCGCATCAGCGTGCAGCCGCCAGCTACACAAGACGCGCTGCACAATGCGTGGCTACAAATACAAGGCATGAAATGACCGCAAAAGCCGTGATGGTTTTAGGCACCACCAGCGGGGCTGGCAAGAGCTGGTTGACGACGGCGCTGTGCCGCTACTACGCCAGGCAAGGCTTAAAGGTTGCGCCGTACAAAGCGCAAAACATGAGCAATAACGCAAGAGTGGTTGCGGGTAGGCAATTTTCCGACGGGCCGCCCCTAGGAAAATTAGCCCCCTCGGGGGGCAGCGCAGCACACGAAGTGGCAAGCGTGGGGGCTGTTTTCGAGATAGGCAGTGCGCAGTACTTCCAAGCTCTGGCCGCAAACGCCACGCCAGAAGTCCGCATGAATCCGCTGCTGCTAAAGCCTGAAAAAGACACACAAAGTCAGGTGATCTTGATGGGGCAGGTCAACGCTGAACTGTCAAAAATGGAATGGCGTGGCCGCAGTGCATCCGTCTGGCCCGTGGTGGCACGTGCACTTAGTGAGCTGATGGATGAAAACGACGTGGTGGTGATTGAAGGCGCGGGCTCGCCCGCAGAAATCAATTTAAAACACAGCGACATCGTCAACATGCGGGTGGCGTTGCATGCCAACGCTGCCTGCCTGCTGGTCACTGACATTGACCGGGGCGGGGCGTTTGCGCATCTGTACGGCACGTGGGCGATGCTGGACTCAAGTGAGCAAAAACTCATCAAGGGTTTTGTTTTGAACAAGTTCAGGGGTGATGCCAAGCTGCTCGCCCCCGGCCCGCAAATGCTGCAAGACCTGACCGGTGTGCCGACGGTGGCCACGCTGCCCATGTGGTGGCAACACGGCCTGCCTGAAGAAGACGGAGTGTTTGACGACAAAACAAAGTCCAGCGGGCAAGTCACCCAAACCATCGCAGTCATTGCCTACCCGCGCATCAGCAACCTTGACGAGTTTCAACCGCTTAAAAACATCCCCGGTGTGCGCCTGGTATGGGTGCGCAGCCCGGTTGAACTGGCTGGTTTAACCAGCAACGACTGGATCATCTTGCCTGGCTCCAAAGCCACCAGCAGCGACCTGGCCTGGCTGCGTGCGCAGGGGCTTGACCAAGCCGTGAACGCACATTCAACGCGCGGCGGTGCGGTGCTGGGGATTTGCGGTGGCCTGCAAATGCTGGGTGAGGCATTGACAGACCCGCATGGCATCGATGGCAATGCGGCTGGCCTCGGCCTGCTGGGTGTCGTCACCGTGTTTGAAGAACTCAAGACTGTGCAGCATAGGCGAACGCAGTTCAGTCCGCTCACGGGGGCGTGGGCTGGTTTGTCAAACGTGGCAGTAGCAGGCTATGAAATTCACCATGGCCAAACAGCGTTGCGGGCTGATTTGGCAGACGGCACGCACCCGGTTATGCCGCATGATTTGGCTTGGCAAAACAGCACAGGCAATGTGCTGGGCGTGTACCTGCATGGTTTGTTTGAAGACCCGGCCGTATTGCGGGCCTTGTTTGGTGTTACAGCGCCAACGCTGGACAGCGTTTTCGATGGACTGGCGGACTATATTGAGCAGCACTTTGAGGCGGGTGTTTTGCAGTCTTTAATTGCCTAAACCAGCACTTCCAGCAATCTGTCCAGCCCACCCGCATTGATTGCCACCATGGCCTGCTCCCGCACTTTGGGCTTGGCATGGTAGGCGACTGACAAGCCGGCCGCACCCATCATAGGCAAGTCATTCGCGCCATCACCCATGGCAATCGCTTGGCTCGGCTCAATACCCAAAAGCTTGCAGGTTTCAAGCAGCGTTTTGCGCTTTTCCTCGCCATCACAAATATCACCCCAGGCCTGGTCAACCAGTTGGCCAGTCAGCACACCATCCACCACGTCAAGTTGGTTCGACTTGGCATAGTCGATGCCAAGACGCGCCGCCACACGATCAGCAAAAAACGTGAAGCCGCCAGACACCAGCAACACCTTCATACCTGCCTGTTTGCAAGCGGCTATTAAGTTTGCCGCACCGGGGTTCAGTTGCAGGCGCTCGGCATAGACGCGCTCCATGCTGGCCACGCTCACACCCTTGAGCAGTGCCACCCGGCGGCGCAAGCTGGTTTTGAAATCTGTAATCTCCCCTCGCATCGTGGCCTCAGTAATGGCGGCAACCTGGGTTTTTAGCCCCACCGCATCGGCAATTTCGTCGATGCATTCGATGTTGATGAGGGTCGAATCCATGTCGAAGGCGATCAATTTGAAGTCGGCCAGCTTCAACGGCGGATTAAAGCCTTGAACGACCAGGCCTGGCGATATTTCTGTTAAATTCATGAGTTGATTTACTATTATTTAAATAGCTGCTTGCGCCCGTATCTATTGGGCTAGAGGCTGATTTGATAGATTTTTTTAGTCATTTTTGATCTTTTTAGATCGTTTTGACTGAATTTTGTAGCGCCAATAACTCAACCAACGCATTTTCAACTGCCTGCATGTCTTGCGCGCTGATGGTGCCGAGCTTTCGCTGCAGTCTGCTTTTGTCAACGGCCCGAATGTGCTCAATACGCGCTTTGCTGTTAGCACCTGCGGAGGGCATGGTAATCAGCAGAGGGGGCGCAGGCGGGGTAGCAGTTGTCGTCAGCGGCATGACAACAACGGTTTTACGGTACTGGTTGATGCTGGACGCTGACAACACGAAGCAGGGGCGCGTTTTGGCTATTTCTGCGCCTCGGGTTGGGTCAAGTTCTACCCAATACATTGCACCTCTTTTGATAGCGCTTTTCTCTAGAGCCGCGCTCATGCATTCCCCAATGCTGATTGAGCCAATGCTGATTGCGCCAGTGCGCACTCCCGCTCAAAAATTTCGGCATTGAAGTCGGCGTCATCTTCTAGTGTCATGTCTGCACCGACCCATTCGGTTGATTCCTTCATGACGTTGATTTGTCCTGATTCCAGGGCGGTCAAGGTCTGGGCAGCCAGTGCCAATCGCTCATGAAGTGCTGGGCCATCAGTACCCGACTGAATGCGTACTTCAACGAATGGACCACCAGAACGCTCGCGCACCAGCCGTGCGTCCTGTGAATCGTCGAGCTGGTCTAGCAGTTGCTCGTACATGGCGGCAGGCAGCAAATAAGCTTCTGGGCGGTTGTGGTTGAGCACTGCCACAGCTTGGTTATTGGCTTGCTGTAAAACTTGGGTGTAGTTGCGTTTGAGCTCAGTCACGCTGACGCAGTTTTGACTTAGGACGCTGTGCATGGTGATTCCTGAATTTATTTGATGCTTAATATTATGTCTTATTTGATGTTATTGCGTCTTGATTTTCCAGCCAGTTCTCGACCTGCAAGCCTGGTACGCGCAAAAATTCGGCGTCTGCGCTGACCAAGGTGGCTTCCAGGGCCAACGCGTGTGCCGCAATCAGAAGGTCGTTTGCACCGATTGGCGTGCCCGCAGCTTCAAGATGTGAGCGCAAGGCAGCGTACCGGGAAACGATGTCTTTCGTCAGTGGCAGAACATCGACAGTCTGCATGACGGCATCGTAGGCGATTTGAAGTCGTGGGTTGGGTTGGCGTGCCAGACCAAACTCCAGCTCGCATTGAACAATCACACTTGTGCAAAGTCCGCGTTTGCCGCCTGATTCAGTAGAGCTTATGGCGATTGCGCGTTTGGCGGCTGGGCCTTGCAGATTTCGCATCATGTCAGAGATGATGTTCGTGTCCAGCATTAGGCCTGTCATAAAACAATGTCATCCAGAGGTAGCAAGCCTTCATCAACGTCCGGAAAAGGTTCAGTGACGACAGGCCAGTCTTTCATGCTTTCTAAAGCGGCTGCAAGAGCGGCAACTGTGCCTTTGGCTGGCAGGGCCGCTACGGCTTCAATGATCAACCGATTGCCTACACGCCGCATGGTGGCCTGGGTGCCTGGCAACTCAAATTCTTTGGGGATGCGTACCGCCTGGTTGGCACCGTTGCGGAACAGGCTGACCTTACGGCCAATGCTTTGTGTGGGGCTGTCAGCGAGGTATTGGGGGATGATGTCAGAGACGTGGTTCATGGTGCGCTCCTGAAATTCAAGACAATGCCAGTTTAGCATATGCTTAGGCATATGCCTATGCCAAGCTTACATCGACGTTTCTGCGACCTTAGGCTGCCCCAAACTCCGCAGAACGTCCCGCACCATTTGCGCCCGGTCTTTGGCCTCTGGCAACTCCTTTTCAATCCGCAATTTCTCGTTGCCGGCCAGCTTGATGTGCCGATTTTTTTGAATCAGATGCATGATGGCCATGGAGTCGATGGGTGGGTCTTTTTTGAAGGTGATGTTGATCACGCCGGGTGCTGCATCGACCTTGACCACGCCGTACGGCTTGGCAATGACACGCAGGCGATGCACGTCTATCAGCGTTTGGCCTTGCGGCGGCAGCTTGCCGAAGCGGTCGACGATTTCTTCCAGCAGTGCATCAATCTGGTCGGTGTTTTTAGCCGTCGCCAGCTTTTTGTAAAAGCTGAGGCGCAAATGTACGTCGCCGCAATAGTCGTCTGGCAGCAGGGCGGGGGCGTGCAGGTTGATCTCGGTCGTTACCGTCAAGGGGTTCAGCAAATCGGGTTCAATACCGGCCTTCAGGCAGCGCACCGCTTCTGAGAGCATTTCGTTGTAAAGCTGAAAGCCGATTTCCATCATGTTGCCGGACTGGTTTTCACCCAGCACCTCGCCGGTACCGCGTATTTCCAGGTCGTGCATGGCCAGGTAAAAACCTGAACCGAGTTCTTCCATTTGCTGAATCGCCTCCAGCCGCTGGCTGGCGTGCTTGGTCAGGCTTTCAATGTCGGGCACCATCAAATATGCATAGGCCTGGTGGTGGCTGCGGCCCACGCGGCCACGCAACTGGTGCAGCTGCGCCAGGCCAAACCTGTCGGCCCGCGCCATGACGATGGTGTTGGCCGTGGGCACGTCAATGCCGGTTTCAATAATCGTCGAGCACAGCAGCAGGTTGTAGCGCTGCGCGATAAAGTCTTTCATCACGCGCTCCAGCTCGCGCTCGGGCATTTGGCCATGGGCAACGGCGATGCGGGCTTCGGGCAATAGCGCTTCGAGCTTTTCGCGGCGGTTTTGAATCGTCTCGACCTCGTTGTGCAAAAAGTAAACCTGCCCGCCGCGTTTGAGCTCACGCAGCACGGCTTCACGAATCACGCCATTGCTTTCGCTGCGAACAAAGGTTTTGATGGCCAGACGGCGTTGTGGCGCAGTGGCAATCACGCTCAAGTCACGCAGACCTTCAAGCGCCATACCCAGCGTTCGGGGGATGGGCGTAGCGGTCAGCGTCAGCACATCGACTTCAGCGCGCATGGCTTTCATCGTCTCTTTGTGGCGCACGCCAAAGCGGTGCTCTTCGTCAATGATCAGCAGGCCCAGGCGCTGGAAGTTAATGTCTTTGCTCAGCAGCTTGTGGGTGCCGACCACGATGTCTATCGTGCCGTCAGCAATGCCTTTGATGGCGGCGGTGATTTCTTTGGCAGACCTGAAGCGGCTCATTTCCGCAACTTTCACCGGCCACTTGGCGAAGCGGTCTGATAGCGTTTGAAAATGCTGCTCGGCCAGCAGCGTGGTCGGGGCCAGTAGCGCAACTTGCTTGCCACCAGTGATGGCAATGAAAGCTGCGCGCAACGCCACTTCAGTTTTGCCAAAGCCCACATCACCACAAACCAGCCTGTCCATCGGGCGCGGGCTGATCATGTCCTGAATCACGGCATGAATGGCGGCGCTTTGGTCGGCGGTTTCGTCAAAGCCAAAGTCGTTGGCAAAGGTTTCGTAGTCGTTGGGTGAATATCTGAACGCATGGCCTTCGCGTGCGGCGCGCCGGGCGTAAATGTTCAAAAGCTCGGCGGCTGAATCGCGCACCTGCTCGGCGGCTTTGCGCTTGGCTTTTTCCCACGCCGCGCCGCCCAGGCGGTGCAAAGGTGCTTCGTCGGCACTGACGCCTGTGTAGCGGCTGATTTGCTGCAACTGGCTGACGGGCACATACAGCGTGGCATCGTCGGCATATTGCAAATGCAAAAACTCACTTGGCCCCTGACCCAGGTCCATGTTGATCAGGCCTTTGTAGCGGCCAATGCCATGAGCGCTGTGGACCACCGGGTCGCCCACGTTCAGTTCTGACAGGTCTTTGATCAGCGCTTCTACATCGCTGACCTTCTCCTGCTTTTTATTGCGGCGGCGCACTGCCGCACCTAGAGCAAAGAGCTCGGTTTCGGTGATGAAGTCAATGCCTGCTTCCAGCCAGCTAAAACCCACGTTCAAAGCGGCGGTGGCGATGCCTAGTTTTTCAGGACTGGTCTGGAAGTCTTCCAGCGAGTCGAAGGCGGGCGGGCTGACGCCGCTGGCGCGCAGAAAATCAAGCAGGCTCTCACGGCGGCCATCGCTTTCGGCCAGTATCAATACGCGCTGGGGCGTGTTTTTGATGTGGCTTTTGAGCTTGGTGAGAGGGTCTTCAGCGCCGCGTACCACGGCCATTTCTTCCAGCTTCTGGAAATATGTATTGTGTTCAACGTCGTCTACACCAGCACGCAGGGCCAGTTGCGCGTAATCATTGGCCCGCGCATAAAACTGCTCGGCACTTAAAAACAGCGATTCTGGCGGCAAGGCAGGCCGGTCTGGCGCGTCTTTAACCAAACGGTAGCGGTCTTTGGTGTCTTGCCAGAAGCGCTGGAAAGCGGGCTCCAGATCACCATGCAAGACCACGGTGGCGTTGGCCCCAAGGTAGTCAAAAACCGTTGCTGTGTCTTCAAAAAACAGCGGCAAATAATATTCAATACCCGCCGTGGCTACGCCAGTGCCAATGTCTTTGTAAATGCGGCTTTTGGTTGGGTCCCCATCGAGCAGCTCGCGCCAGCGGCTTCTGAATCGCGTGCGTGCGTCGTCGTCCATCGGGAACTCGCGGCCTGGCAGCAGGCGCACTTCGGGCACAGGATAAAGAGAACGCTGGCTGTCCGGGTCAAAGGTGCGAATGCTGTCAATCTCGTCGTCAAACAAATCAACGCGGTACGGCACCAGCGAGCCCATGGGGAACAAATCAATCAAGCCGCCGCGCACCGCGTATTCGCCAGGGCTGACGACCTGCGTGACGTGGCTATAGCCCGCCAGAGTTAGCTGCGCTTTAAGTTTCGCCTCGTCCAGCTTTTGCTTGACCTTGAACTCAAACGTATAGCCCGCCAAAAAGCTGGGCGGGGCCAGGCGGTATAGAGCCGTGGTGGCCGGCACGATGACGACGTCAGCGCCTGAATCTTTATTGCGCTGCTGAATGCGCCACAGCGTAGCCAGCCGCTCGCTGATCAAGTCCTGATGTGGCGAAAAGGTGTCGTAAGGCAGCGTTTCCCAGTCGGGGAACAATGCGCAGCGCAAGTCAGGTGCGAAAAAAGCCAGTTCCTGCATCAGGCGCTGGGCGGTGGCGGCATCCGACGTGACGATGGCCGACAGCTTGCCCGCTGCTTTTTCTCTCAAGCCCAGCTGCGCAATCAGCAGGGCATCTGCCGAGCCAACGGGCTGGGGCAGGGTGAAGCGTTTGCCAGGGTTGAGTTTGGGTAAGTCCATGAATCCAGCAATCGAAAAAGAAGCAGCAAATACAAAGCACCCCAAACTGAAAAGAGTGGGGTGCAGGGCAACGGTTATGTCACGCGATGCCTGCATTTTAGAATTTATGATGACGTTATGACGACTGATACTTCTAAGCCCCGTATTTTTGTCCTGATTCCCTGCGCAGGCAGTGGCAGCCGTGCGGGGACTGACAGCCCCAAGCAATATCAATTGCTGGCCGGAAAAGCCATGGTTTGGCATACGCTACAGGCCTTCAAGGCGCTGGGCGCTACTTTGTCAGGCATATGGGTGGTGGTATCGCCTGACGATGATGGTTTCGCTGGGGCTTGCCCAGACTTCAACTTACCGCATGAAAAGCTGTTTGCCGAAGGCGGTAGTACACGAGCTTTAAGCGTGTTGAACGGACTCAACGCCATGCTGACGCGTGTGGCGACACCTTCCGACTGGGTGTTGGTGCACGATGCCGCCCGCTGCCTGATTACCCCCGCGCAAATCACAGCACTGATGGATGCTTGCCAAGGCGATTCTGTAGGCGGCCTGCTGGCCCAACCGCTGCCTGATACGCTGAAAAGCGGCATATCAGGCAGGGTAGCTGCAACGATTGACCGCAGTGACAAATACCTGGCACAAACGCCGCAGATGTTTCGCATTGGCGCACTGATAACGGCACTGGTTGCTGCGGGCAGTGCCGTAACGGATGAGTCCAGCGCTATGGAAGCACAAGGTTTAAAACCCCTGTTGGTGCCGGGCAGTGCGCAAAACTTCAAGGTAACGTACCCAGAAGATTTCGCGTTGGCCAGCGCTATTTTGCAAAGCAGAGTGAAGGTTGAACATGGCAAATGACGCAACAGGCAATTTAGTCAACATGCGTATTGGTGAGGGCTGGGACACCCACGCGTTGGTGCCGGGCCGCAAGCTCATCCTTGGTGGCGTGGAGGTGCCGCACAGCACTGGCTTGCTTGGCCATTCTGATGCCGATGTGCTGCTGCACGCCATCATTGATGCGCTTTTGGGAGCGGCTGGGCTGGGCGATATTGGTACCCACTTCCCTGACACGAATGTGCAATTCAGAGGTGCGGATTCGGTTTTGCTGTTGATTGAAACGGCGCGACTGGTCACTGAGCGCGGCTACAAAATCGGCAACATCGACAGCACCGTGATTGCCCAGGCCCCCAAGCTGGCCGGCTACATCCCGACCATGAGGCGCCGAATTGCTGATGCCTTGACGCTCGATATTGGCCGCGTCAACATCAAAGCCAAAACCGCCGAGAAGCTGGGCCCGGTCGGCCAGGGGCTCAGCATGGAAGCCCGTGCGGTGGTGTTGCTGTTTTGATGCTGCTTCAGAAACGCTATTTCTTTAGGAGCTGCTTGCGCCCGAATTTATTGGGCTACAGCATGATTTAATACCTTTTTGAGGCTCAAAATAGCTGTCTTCAAGCCGTTTGACACGCAGATAGTCGATTAAACTTATGCCTGTTTCTTTGTGTAACGGCCAACTTTCAAATCATCACATGTTGACCTCAAGCCCGCCACCGCCGTCAGACAGCAAGCTGTTTCGCGAAGCTGTGCTTGAGGCGCAAAGCACCAGCGCCATGGGGCAGATTATTCTGACGCCGCGCGTGTCCATGCACTGGCTGGCACTGGTGGTGGCACTGCTAGGGCTGGCGGTAGTCTTGTTTTTGACCTTTGGCACTTACACCCGACGCGCGACAGTCACCGGGCAGTTGTTGCCATCTGCTGGCGTGATACGAATACTGACGCCGCAGGTGGGTGTGGTGATCGAGAAAAACGTGGTGGAAGGCCAGGCCGTTAAAAAAGGCGAGGTGCTGTATGTTTTGACCAGTGACCGCTTGGGTTCGGGTACACGCGAGATTCAGGCCGACATCAGTCAGCAGGTCGATGAGCGTCGCCGCTCGATGGAAACTGAAATCGCGCGCAACCGCAACGTCGAGGGCGGCGAAGTCAGTCACCTGGAGCGCCGTGCCAACACCCTGCGTGCCGAGGCGCAAGCCATTGAGCGGCAACTGGAGCAGCAAGCTATACGCCTGAAGTTGGCGCAAGACGCCAAAGCCCGTTACCAAAGCCTGGCTGACCAGGACTACATCGCCCGTGAACAACTTTTCTTGAAAGAAACCGAGCTAAGTGAGCAGCAATCTCGCCTGCAAGCCCTGCAACGCGAAAGCCTGGTTGCACAGCGTGAGCTGGCCACCACGGTGCGCGAGATTGAAAACACCCGCGTGCGCTACGCCAACCAGAATGCGCTGTTGCAACGCAGTATTTCGTCGGCTCAACAAGAGTTGACAGAAGTTGATGCCAAGCGGCGGGTAGTGATTACCGCGCCTGAATCAGGCCGTGCCACGCTGGTGCTGGGTGAGGTGGGGCAGGTGGTCGATGCGACCCGGCCCATCATGAACCTGGTCCCGCAAGATGCTGTGCTGGAGGCCCGCTTATACGCACCCAGCCGCACCATTGGCTTTGTGCGCAAGGGCGACAAGGTACAGCTGCGCTACCAGTCCTTCCCGTACCAAAAGTTTGGCCAGTACGAGGGCGTGGTTGATTCGGTGTCGAATGCGTCTGTGCCCAGCTCGGAGCAGATTGGTTTTGCGTTACCCGACACACCGGCAGGCGAGCCCGTGTTTGCTATTACCGTACGGCTGAAACAGCAGACGGTGATGGCTTACGGCCAAGGCCTGCCCTTGCAGGCGGGCATGCGGCTGGATGCGGACATCTTGCAAGAAACCAGGCGCCTGTATGAGTGGATGCTGGAACCGCTGTACAGCATCACGGGCAAGATGTGATGAGCATGCCCAAATGAAGGATTCACATGGCCTGGCTTGAATCGTTATCGCTCGGGCTGCGCCGCCGCCTGCCGGTGATCTTTCAAAACGAGGCGGCTGAGTGCGGCCTGGCTTGCCTGGCGATGGTGTTGGGTTACCACGGTGTCATCACTGACCTAGCCACGCTGCGTGCGCGCCATGCCATTTCGCTCAAAGGCATGACGCTGACCACCCTGGCCAAGATGGCTGGGGACGAAAAGCTGGGTGTCAGGGCGGTGCGGCTTGAGCTGCCCGACTTGGGCCAACTGCGCTTGCCTGCCATCCTGCATTGGGACTTGAACCACTTCGTGGTGTTGAAATCCGTCAAGGCTGATGGCGTGGTGGTGCATGACCCGAACATGGGCGAGCGGCGTTACAGCCTTGCCGAAGTGTCAAAACACTTTACTGGTGTGGCACTAGAGCTGTGGCCCGACCCGGGCTTTGCGCCGCGTGAAGAAAAAACCGCCATTTCACTCAGCCAACTGATTGGCCAGGTCAGCGGCTTTTGGCCGGTGCTGGCGCAGGTGCTGACGCTGTCGCTGGTACTGCAGTTGTTTGTGCTGCTGGGGCCTC
>JAYWBS010000124.1:0-14835 GCA_043781295.1 Polaromonas sp. | reverse complement strand
TAGGCGCCAGCGCCAGCCTCGCATCCCAGTCCAGGCCGCCAGCGTGGCAGAAAGCAATGTCGGCTGACTCCAGGGCGTGCGGCAGTTGGGCCGTCATGGCGCCGAGCTTCATGGTGTTGCTGCGTGGCTCAAATACCACCAGTATCCGGTCAGCCGCTTGGCCTGCTGCGTTTAGCTGGTGGCGCAGACCGTCTACCGTGGTGTGGATGGCGGTGGGGTGGTGGGCAAAATCGTCATAAACGGTGATGTCGCCCCCGGCCTTATTGATCACGCCAATGACCTCCATCCGGCGCTTGACGTTTTGAAAGCTGGTCAAGGCCTCGGCAGCCACAGCGGGGTCAACGCCCACATGCTCGGCGGCGGCAATGGCGGCCAGCGCATTGAGCTGGTTGTGAACGCCGCTGACGCCCCATTGAACGCGTGCCACCTGTTTGCCCGCTTTGAAGACCTTGAAGTCGCTTGACTCACCGTATGCGGTAAAACCGTTTTTGTGTGATGGCGTATTTCCGAAGAGTACCCGCTCACTCCAGCAGCCCTGGGCCATGACGCGCTCCAGGCTTTTCTCCGCAGCATTGACCACCACCCGCCCCGTTGACGGAACGGTACGCACCAGGTGGTGAAACTGCCGCTCAATGGCGGCCAGGTCGTCAAAAATATCGGCGTGGTCGAATTCCAGATTGTTCAAAATCGCCGTGCGGGGGCGGTAGTGCACAAACTTGCTGCGCTTGTCGAAAAACGCGGTGTCGTATTCATCCGCTTCAATCACAAAGGTGTTGCCCGTGCCCAGCCGGGCCGACACCCCAAAATTAAGCGGCACACCACCGACCAAAAAGCCCGGCTGCAAGCCGGCGCATTCCAAAATCCAGGTCAACATGGCGGTTGTGGTGGTTTTGCCATGCGTGCCAGCAACCGCCAGCACATGGCGCGGGCCAGTGGCATGGTGCGTCGGGTGGTGCAACACATGGCCGCTCAGCCACTGCGGGCCGCTGGTGTAGGGCAGGCCAGCGTTGAGGATGGCTTCCATCAATGGGTATTTGGGTTTGCCGTCCGCCATATGCGTCCGCGACACCACATTGCCCACCACAAATACATCGGGGTTAAAAGCCAACTGGTCCGCACCATAGCCCTCAATCAGTTCAATACCCAAAGCACGCAACTGGTCGCTCATGGGCGGGTACACGCCCGTGTCGCAGCCAGTCACCTTGTGCCCAGCCTCAATCGCCAGGGCAGCCAGGCCGCCCATGAAGGTGCCGCAAATTCCGAGTATGTGTATGTGCATAGAAGTATTTTAGGAGGGCATGGTCAGGTTTTCAGCTACTGCCATGAGCAACCAACTGATTCATGCGGCATCCATTACGCTTGCTCATTCGATCAATACCAGTCTTCAACGAGTGCGGCAAACGCAGGGGATAGGTAGCGACATCACCCATGAAGACGCCTTAAAAAATCACCGAGCCTTTGCGTCTAAGCAATCGTCCGGGATATGAAACCTAGGGTCTCGCCATCAATTCCATTGGCATCTCTTCGCCAATAGGAGTTGGTACGATGGTTTTACCTGCCAACGAGTAGATTTTTGCTTCCGTAAACCCTTTGATAATTTGCCGCGTATATAGGTCTTGCACGGTCGCCTTTGGTTGGCGAGTCAAATTCGTGAAAGCTTCAAAGACGGGCTTGCTCGAACCTGGTGGGTAGAGCGCTACTAAATACTCTACAGCACTGTATCTTGGCAATCTCCATCCCCCTCCCGAAAAACTGATTCCTGTAGGCAAATAAACCAGTTTGAATTCGCCATCATCTTTGGCAAGAGTTTCCGCGTAGTCTTGTTTTGTAGAAAAACTACCAACATAGCGCGCTGTCATTCCTGCGTTTGACATCACCTTGGCAATACGGTCGCCCATTATTTTCATTGCGACATCATCCTGTGTACCAGTTCGTCTTAGAGATTCGACATCAGCCGCATCCGCAGGCACTTGTAACTTCAAAAATATCAGTGCAATACTTTCGATTTGCCGATCTATAGGTCCAACAATACGCCATCCATTTTGTGCTCTTGATTGTGTAGCGACGACAGCGATCGTCAACAGGACCAGACACTTGAAAAACTTTAAAAGCATGTGTGCTCCACAAAAACTAATTGGACAAGCGAAGTTTTTTCATCACATCGTTAACCATCGTGTTGGCGAATTCATCATATTTATCACGGGTATCAAACGAACTGTTTATTCCTTGGGTAACACTCTCGGACCAAATCTCTTGAAACGAATTCGGCTCTCTTAAACTGAGAACGTAGGTGAACATAACCGAACACGATGCGCCGTAGCAGTGTGTTTGAGCTCGTGATTGCGATAAAAAAAGTATGTGATAGTTATTTTGTGGAAATCCTTGCAATTTAGTCAAGGTCGTCGCGGGATCGCCGGGAGGCAATGAAGCCGTGCGAATTTCTAAGCGCAGTTTTTTGGCGGAAAAACCAGCTTGAACTGCCGAGAGAATTCTGGCAGGTATGTTTTTTGAGTCGGGATTTGGCGAAATTGGTGATACACCACTGATGCTTCCAGGGGACACTTGCACAACGTTCAAGCCAACGACATTGATGCTTGAATCAGGCGCATCTTTAAGTTGCTGCGATTGCGAGGCGCAGCCCACCAAGAACAGTACGAATAAACCGACAATGCTGCCTTTGATTAAAGGCAGTGAAATAGAAAGTGCTGGGAATTTGATCATCTTGTTAATTTATTTAGGATTTGATTTTCAACAAATATCTTAGTACATCAATGAGTTAGGCCGAGGATATTCATGTTTATAGATGCACGATAAGCCCAACAGGTTGTCTAACTGCGCAATGGCAAATCCAGCAATAATCATGCTGACCTTACGATGTTGACAGTTTTATACTCATCTGATGTTTATTGCCGCTGCCCCAAATAAAGCCATTGAGCGCTGCGCTTACGACTACTCGTTGATTCAGCAAATTGCCGAAGACCTGAAGCAAGCGCGTGACCCGAGCGTCAAAAAATTCACTGTTGCGGATGTTGCTGCAAGCACTGCCGCCATCATTGCCCGTTGCAAACCCTCAAATCCGAAATAGCCGCCACCGCCGCCGCCCTGGTGGTGGAGGAAGGCCTTGAATATGGCCCCGCCAAGCGGCGGGCTGTCAAGCAAATGGGGTTGCCTGCGCGCGCTGAATTGCCTGACAACGCGCAGATCGAAGATGCGGTGATGGAATACATCGCCGTGTTTTGTGCTGATACGCAGCCGACTGAGCTGGCCGCGCTGCGGGAACTGGCGCTGGTGTGGATGCAGCGCATGGCAGGCTTCAGGCCGCATTTGGCGGGGGCGGTTTGGCATGGCACGGCGACGCGGCTGTCTGACATTTACATACAGCTGTTCTGTGATGACCCGAAATCGGCAGAAATTGCGTTGATTGAGCACAACGTGGACTACGAACCGCGCACGGTAACGGGGTTTACCGGCGGTAAAGTAGAAGCATTGAGCCTGAGCAGCCTGTGTAAGCCGCTCAGTGAAAACATCGGCGTGCATTTCATGGTGTATGACCATGACGACCTGCGGGGCGCGCTAAAGCCTGACGACAAGGGCCGCAAGCCGCGTGGGGATGTGGCAGCCGTAGAAAAGCTGGTTAAAGAAGCTAAAGTCTGACCCATGGATCGCAGAAACTTACTTTACATGGGCGTTGCCGCAGCAGCAGGCTTGGCTGGTGCAGGCGCAGCGTGGTTGAAATACGAGCCCCAAAAACTAAGCCAGGGGCAAACCAATGCTGCGCAAGATGCATTGTGGGCCATGAGCTTTGACACGCCAGACGGCCAGCCGCAGCCCATGAGCAGCTTTCGCGGCAAGCCGCTGTTGCTGAACTTTTGGGCCACCTGGTGCCCGCCTTGCGTTGAAGAGCTGCCTTTGCTCGACGCTTTTTATCAAGAGCAAAAGGCCAAAGGCTGGCAGGTGCTGGGCTTGGCAGTTGACCAGCCGAGTGCAGTGCGCAAGTGGCTGCAGGCCAAGCCGCTCAGCTTTGCCGTTGGTATGGCGGGGCTGAACGGGACGGAGTTGAGCAAGTCACTGGGTAACCTGGCGGGCAGCTTGCCGTTTTCAGCGGTATTTGGCGCATCTGGTGCGCTGCTGCACCGCAAGACGGGAAAAGTATCCAAAGAAGATCTGGTGCAGTGGTCGCAGTTGAATTAAAAATCAACAACAGCAGCTTACTAATGTTAAATACCTACTTAAAGTTGATATTTTAATTTATTTAAAATAATAGTCTTTCTTGATTCAGAGTCTTTTTTCGCTTTGCACTGCTGTGGCTTGGAGTACACTTTGCGCTTTCGTCGCTAAAGCGTGTGGAGGCTGCGAGCTGAAGTTGCTTTTTAAGTGATTTAAGGTTCGAAAGAACAGAGTAAGCGTAGAAAGAAGAGAGATTGGCTTTGCTGCCATCTTTTTAATGGCTACCGTCGTTGGAGAGACCCATGGATTTAAGAAAACTTAAAACGCTGATTGATCTGGTTTCAGATTCAAACGTTTCCGAACTGGAAATTACTGAAGCCGAAGGCAAGGTACGCATCGTTAAATCAAGTGGCGCGCCATTGGTGATGCACCAACCTGCCATGGCTATGGTAGCAGCACCTGTCGCTGCCCCAGTTGTTACTGCGCCTGTCGCCGAAGCCGTGGTCGTCCCTACTGGCCATGCCGTCAAGTCACCGATGGTCGGCACCTTTTACCGTTCGGCCAGCCCTGGCGCCAAGCCGTTCATTGAAATTGGCAGTGTGGTCAAAGAGGGCGAGACCATCTGCATCATTGAGGCGATGAAAATTCTCAATGAGATTGAGGCTGACAAGTCTGGCACGATCAGCAAAATACTCTGCGAAAACGGGCAGGCTGTGGAATATGGGCAGCCGATGTTCATGATTGAATAAGCTCGGGTTGTCATGTTTAAAAAAATACTGATTGCGAATCGGGGAGAGATCGCCTTGCGCATCCAGCGCGCCTGCCGCGAACTGGGCGTCAAGGCGGTGATGGTTTACTCTGAAGCCGACCGTGATGCCAAATACATCAAGCTGGCCGATGAGTCGGTTTGCATTGGCCCTGCACCGTCTAAAGACAGCTACCTGAACATGCCTGCCATCATTTCGGCGGCTGAAGTGACGGATGCCGAGGCGATTCACCCCGGCTACGGTTTTTTGAGCGAAAACGCTGACTTTGCCGAGCGGGTTGAAAAAAGCGGCTTCAAGTTCATTGGTCCCACGCCAGAGTCGATTCGCCTCATGGGCGACAAGGTGTCGGCCAAGCAAACCATGATCAAGGCCGGTGTGCCCTGCGTACCCGGCTCTGAAGGCGCGTTGCCTGATGATGCGGCCACCATCAAACGCACAGCGAAACAGGTGGGTTACCCGGTCATCATCAAAGCCGCTGGCGGCGGCGGTGGACGCGGTATGCGCGTGGTGCACACCGAAGCAGCGCTGCTGCACGCGGTGCAAACCACCAAGGCCGAAGCTGGGGCGGCCTTTGGCAACCCCGAGGTCTATATGGAGAAATTTCTCCAGAACCCCCGGCATATTGAAATTCAAATCATGGCTGACCAGCATAAAAATGCGGTCTGGCTGGGCGAACGTGATTGTTCGATGCAGCGTCGCCACCAAAAGGTCATTGAAGAAGCACCAGCGCCTGGCATTCCTCGCAAGCTGATTGAACGCATTGGCGAACGCTGCGTGGCAGCGGTTAAAAAAATTGGCTATCGGGGAGCAGGTACGTTTGAATTTTTGTTTGAAAACGGCGAGTTTTACTTTATTGAAATGAATACCCGTGTGCAAGTGGAACATCCGGTGACCGAATGGATTACCGGCATTGACATTGTGCGCACGCAGATCATGGTGTCGGCGGGTGAAAAGTTGCCTTTCACCCAGCGCGATGTGCAGATCAAAGGCCATTCGATTGAGTGCCGCATCAACGCCGAAGACCCGTACAAGTTCACGCCGTCGCCTGGACGCATCACAACCTGGCATACACCGGGCGGGCCAGGTGTGCGGGTTGATTCGCACATTTACGCCAACTACTTTGTACCGCCCAACTATGACTCGATGATTGGCAAAATCATTGTGCATGGTGACACGCGCGAGCAAGCGCTGGCGCGCATGCGTACGGCGCTGGCCGAAACGGTGGTCGAAGGTATCAACACCAACATCGCGCTGCATCGCGAACTGATGGTGGACGCCAAGTTCATGGATGGCGGAACGAATATTCATTACCTCGAAGAGTGGTTGAGTAAACGTGTCCGCTAGCCGTTCATTGTGATGTTTGAGCTTGTATTGCTGGCACCTGAAAGCGCCGTTGAAACCATTAGCGATGCCCTCGATGCGCTGGACGCGCTGAGCGTGTCTGTTGAGGATGCGGACGCGCAAACTGACCATGAACAAGCACTGTTTGGCGAGCCAGATATGCCGCCACCCAAAGCCGGCTGGAACCGTTCACGCGTCGTGTCTTTGTTTGCAAACGAAACGCTGGCCGTTGATGCGGCGGAGTTGCTCAAAGCACAGGACTTTTTTGCCGGTTGCGCGGTGGTCGCTATTCAAAACGTACCCGAACAAGACTGGGTTCGCTTGACGCAATCGCAGTTCACGCCGGTTGAAATAACGCCTGAGTTCTGGATAGTGCCGACCTGGCACGAGCCGCCCGCGCAGGCGGTGCAGGTGATTCGACTCGATCCAGGTCTGGCATTTGGTACGGGCACGCATCCAACAACCAGAATGTGCCTTAAATGGACTGCGCACCAAAAGTCTCCTCTAGGACGTGTGTTGGACTACGGCTGCGGCTCAGGCATTTTGGCCATCGGTGCCGCCAAGTTTGGCGCGCTTGATATTGATGCCGTTGACATTGACGACGCGGCGGTGCAGTCCACCCGCGCCAATGCCGATGCCAACCATGTGCAGCTGAATGCCGGGTTGCCTGACAAGGCCAACGGCAAGTACCAAACCGTGTTGGCCAATATTTTGGCAACGCCTTTGAAGGTGCTAGCGCCGCTGCTATGCGGCCATGTTGCAAAAGGTGGCCATCTGGTGCTGGCGGGTATTTTGGCGCGTCAGGCCGAAGAGTTGCAAGCTGCTTATGCGCCCTGGTGTGCGCTGCAAGTTACCGACAGTGAAGATGGCTGGATTTTAATGACTGCGCGGCTTTGAGCGCCTGAGCATGTGGCGCTGTTGCCCGTCAATGCGCCGATGGCACCGCCTACAATACAGCGCTAAATGAGCCTGATTACGCGCTGCCCCGCTTGCGGCACGATGTTTAAAGTCGTGACTGACCAACTCAAAGTCTCCCAAGGCTGGGTACGATGCGGGCATTGCGCTGAAGTGTTTGATGCGTCGCTTCACATGCAGGCGGTTTCAACGCAACAAACGCCACAACAATCGCCGCAACTGCAGCCGTCTTCTGAACCTGAGTTCACGCAGGCCCCGCCTACCGCCGACCCCTCCTATTTTTCATATGCTGAAGAAATCTCGGCAGCGTTAAAGACGCCTGAAAGCAGCGCAGGCAAAGAAACGCTTTATGCCGATGCCAATTTGGCCGTATCGGATGCGCTTGATGACATGGGTGCGCCTGTGTTTGCCGAGTCTGAAACGCAAGACATATCTGAAGCACCAGCGATATCTGACGATGTTTCTTTTGTTCGTGATGCGCGTCGGCAAGCCTTCTGGCGCAAGCCTGTCGTGCGATTTGTACTTGGCGCGCTTGCTCTGCTGCTGGCTGTTTTGCTGGGATTGCAACTGCTCGTTCAGCAACGCGACAACGTTGTGGCATTGGAGCCCAGGCTGAAACCCTGGCTGCAAATGCTGTGCGACCATTTGGTCTGTGATGTTGGGCCACCCCGGCACATAGAGGCTATCGTGATCGACAGCTCTTCATTCAATAAAATCAATGAAGCGTCTTATCGTCTGAGTTTTTCCATTAAAAACACCAGTGCTTCAGCGGTTGCCATGCCTTCGCTCGAAGTGACGCTCACGGACACGCAAGAGCAAGCACTGGTACGGCGGGTATTGTCACCAGCCGAGTTTGGCGCAGCAACTGGTTTGCTGGCTGCCAGTTCCGAGTTTTCAGGTTCCCTGACTTTGCAAACGCCGGGTGTTGAGATAACGCGCACAGCGAATGCAACGTCTCCAATTACCGCCGCGCCTCTGCGTATCGCGGGCTACCGCCTTCTTGCTTTTTATCCTTAACCTTAACAACACCTGAAAATATATGTCTGCTGTAATTTGTGGTTCTCTTGCTTTTGACACCATCATGACTTTCGAGGGGCGCTTTGCCGAGCAGATTTTGCCCGAGCAACTGCATATTTTGAACGTGTCGTTCCTGGTGCCCAGCCTGCGCCGGGAATTTGGCGGTTGCGCTGGCAATATTGCCTACGCCCTCAAGCAATTGGGTGGCACACCTTTGCCAATGGCGACTGTAGGCAGCGACGGCGCCGAATATGCAGCACGCATGAAAGCCATGGGCATCAGTTGCGAGTTTGTCCGCGAGGTGGCAAACAACTACACCGCGCAGGCCATGATCATGACTGACCGTGACAACAACCAGATCACGGCTTTCCACCCCGGTGCCATGATGCAAGCACACACGACGAAAATTGTGGCTCACAGTGATGTCAAGCTGGGCATCATCTCACCAGATGGGCGCGATGCCATGCTGCAGCATGCGGAGCAATTCAAGGCTGCCAATATTCCTTTTGTATTTGATCCGGGTCAGGGCTTGCCGATGTTTGATGGCAAAGATCTGACGCATTTTGTAGAGTTGGCCACGTGGGTCACTGTCAACGACTATGAGGCCAAGCTGCTCAGTGACCGTACCGGATTGTCTTCTGCCGAATTGTCTCGCCGTGTGCAGGGCTTGATCGTCACGTTGGGCGCAGAAGGCTGCGAAGTCTGGGTTGACGGCAACAAAACGCTGGTAGCGCCTGTGGTGGCCAGTCAAGTGGTGGACCCGACGGGCTGCGGCGATGCGTTTCGCGGCGCGCTTTTGTTCGGCCTGGAGCAAGGCTGGTCACTGGTGCGCTGTGCGGAGCTGGGTAACCGCGTCGGTGCGCACAAGATTGCGCACAAGGGCGGCCAGAATTACACGCTGGAAGCGTTGAAAATCGTCTAAATCCTCCTAAAACCCTCTGAAAAACGGGAAAATGAGGCTACAGCCCAATAAATTCGGGCGCGAGAAGCTCACTTTTCAGTAGCAAAAAGCATTTGTTCAGCAGGCATAAAAAAAGCCCGGCATCACTGATGCTGGGCTTTTCAAGCAGAAGTACCTTACTGCTTACGGCTTGCTGGCTGTTGGAAACGGCCAGGCGGCTTGCGGGTTCAGAGTAGTCTGAGCCGCAGGGGCAGCCGGAGCAGCGGGTGCTTTGGCAGCGGGTTTTTTCGCGGCTTTCTTCGCAGCGGGTTTTTTCGCGGCTTTCTTCGCAGCGGGTTTTTTCGCTACTTTTTTGGCTGCGGCTTTCTTCGCTGGTGCCTTTTTGGCAGCGGCTTTTTTGGCCGGTGCTTTTTTCGCCGCTACTTTCTTCGCTGGCGCTTTTTTAGCTGGCGCTTTTTTGGCAGCGGCTTTTTTGGCCGGTGCTTTTTTCGCCGCTACTTTTTTAGCCGGTGCTTTTTTGGCAGGCGCTTTTTTAGCGGCTACTTTTTTTGCAGGGGCTTTCTTCGGAGCAGCTTTTTTAGCCGCAGGTTTTTTCGCAGTTGCCATAGTTTTCTCCTTCTTACGTTGCAAAGAGCACTTCACGTTTGGAGTACGCGAAGCGATTCACGGCGTTGGGCCAACGGAAAACCGGGCCCAGCGCTGCGAACACGGAAGCAAAGCCCAACGCGCACTCTGTGGCGCGGCTATTGGTCATTGCAATTCTTGAAATCATATTGTTCTTGTCTTGTCTCGAATGGATATAAATTGGTTTCAGATTAATTTCAGCTCAATCCCATGACAGGGCACCACCCGACTGGTACTCAATCACACGGGTTTCAAAGAAGTTGCGCTCCTTCTTCAGATCAATCATTTCGCTCATCCATGGGAACGGGTTCTCTTCGTTCGGAAAAAGGGTTTCCAGGCCGATCTGTGTGGCACGGCGATTGGCGATGTAGCGCAGGTAACCTTTGAACATCGAGGCGTTCAGCCCCAGTACGCCACGCGGCATGGTGTCTTCAGCGTAGCGGTATTCCAGTTCAACGGCCTGCATGAACAGGGCCTTGATTTCGGCTTTGAACTCGGCTGTCCAGAGGTGTGGATTTTCAAGCTTGAGCTGGTTGATCAGGTCAATGCCAAAGTTGCAGTGCATGGACTCATCGCGCAGGATGTACTGGTACTGCTCGGCAGCGCCGGTCATTTTGTTCTGGCGACCCAGCGCAAGAATCTGCGTGAAGCCGACATAGAAGAACAACCCCTCCATCAGGCAGGCAAACACAATCAGCGACTTCAGCAGTGTCTGATCAGCTTCTGGTGTGCCGGTTTTGAAGTGCGGGTTGGAGATGACTTCGATGAACGGAATCAGAAACTGGTCTTTGTCCTTGATGGACTGCACTTCGTTATAGGCATTGAAAATTTCAGCTTCATCCAGACCCAGTGACTCGGTGATGTATTGGTAGGCATGGGTGTGGATGGCTTCTTCAAAAGCCTGCCGCAGCAAGAACTGGCGGCACTCGGGTGCCGTGATGTGGCGGTAGGTGCCCAGCACGATGTTGTTGGCGGCCAGTGAATCAGCCGTCACAAAAAAGCCGAGGTTGCGTTTGACCAGGCGACGTTCATCTTCGGTCAAACCGTTCGGGTCTTTCCAGAGTGCGATGTCGCGCGTCATGTTGACTTCTTGCGGCATCCAGTGGTTGGCACAAGTTGCCAGGTATTTTTCCCACGCCCATTTGTACTTGAATGGCACTAGCTGATTAACGTCGGTTTGGCCGTTGATGATGCGCTTGTCTGAAGCCTTGACGCGCTTCATGACGGCGGGTGCAGCGCTGGTTGTTGATGCGGTAAAGGGTGTTGCAAGCGGCGCTGTAGCAGGTGCTGCTGGTGCAGTGCTTGCCGGTAAAAAAGCACCGTCATTGAGCATGCGCACTTGTGTTTGCGGTTGTGCAAAAAGATGCGCAGAAGAAAGTGGCGGAAGCTCTACCGAGCGGCTATCAAGCATGCCGCTATTAAAAGAATTTTGCAGTGATGGTTTGACTTCTTCGTCCCAGGTCAACATAGAGGTTTCCAATACTTTGGATTATGAAAGCAGCGATGAAAAATGGAAAGTGTTCATTCACATCGCCGCAAATTAGTGTTGCTCAATTACATCGAATTGCGTGATCGCATTCATCGAATGATTTGTTTTTTATTGGCAGGCTTCGCAACCCGGATCATCAATCGCACAAAACTTGATGTCTGTTGCGGGCGATGCGCTCATTTGCATTTGTGCTGTAGCAGCAGCCACGTCAAGCGCACTCATGCTGCTAGCCGCAGTTGCTGTACTGGATGAAACTGAATTCATCTTGCCTGCCGTCACAGTTGATTTTTCAGCGTGCGTAGCGCTTTGTGTGCGGAGGTAGTAGGTGGTTTTCAAGCCACGCAACCAGGCCAGCTTGTAGGTCTCATCCAGCTTTTTGCCAGACGCGCCAGCCATGTAAATATTGAGCGACTGAGCCTGGTCAATCCATTTCTGGCGACGCGCTGCGGCCTCAACAATCCACGAGGTTTCGACTTCAAAAGCGGTGGCGTACAGTGCCTTGATGTTTTGTGGCACCCGGTCAATCGGCCGCAAAGAACCGTCGTAATGTTTGAGGTCAACCACCATCACGCTGTCCCACAAGCCCAGGCGCTTCAAGTCACGCACCAGGTAGTGGTTGATGACGGTGAATTCACCCGACAGATTGGACTTGACCGACAGGTTGCCAAAGCAGGGTTCTATGCAGGCATCAACACCAATGATGTTGGAGATCGTGGCCGTAGGTGCAATCGCAACGCAGTTGGAATTGCGCATGCCGTCCAGGGCAATCTTTTTGCGCAGGGCATTCCAGTCGAGTGTTGACGAGCGGTCAACTTCTACATAACCACCGCGCTCTTCGAGCAACATGTCTATGGTGTCTAACGGCAATATGCCTTTGTCCCAGAGCGAGCCTTTGTAGCTGGCATACTTGCCGCGCTCTTTGGCCAGCTCAGTGGATGCCCAGTAGGCGTGGTAGCAGACGGCTTCCATGGATTGGTCTGCAAACTCGACCGCTTGCTGCGAGGCGTAAGGCACGCGAAGCTCATACAGGCAATCCTGAAAGCCCATGATGCCTAGACCGACAGGGCGGTGCCTCATGTTGGAGTCGCGGGCCTTTTTGACCGCGTAGTAATTGATGTCAATCACGTTGTCCAGCATGCGCATGGCGGTGGTGATTGTTTTTTGCAGCTTGTCGTGGTCAAGCATTTTTGCGCCGTCAGGTCCGTCTTTCAAGTGTTGAACCAGATTGACCGAGCCAAGGTTGCACACAGCCGTTTCTGTGTCGCTGGTGTTCAGTGTGATTTCGGTGCACAGGTTGGACGAATGCACGACACCGGTGTGCTGCTGGGGTGAGCGGATGTTACAGACGTCCTTGAAGGTGATCCAGGGGTGGCCGGTTTCAAACAGCATCGACAGCATCTTGCGCCACATGTCGGTGGCCTGCAGTTTGCGGGCGGGCTTGATCTCGCCGCGCTCGGCTTTGGCTTCGTAGGCGGTATAGAGTTTTTCAAAGTCTTTGCCGAACTTGTCGTGCAGATCCGGCGTGTCAGACGGCGAGAACAAGGTCCAGCTGCCTTTTTCCATCACGCGGCGCATGAAGAGGTCTGGAATCCAGTTGGCGGTGTTCATGTCGTGCGTACGGCGGCGGTCGTCGCCGGTGTTCTTGCGCAGCTCCAGAAACTCTTCAATGTCCAGGTGCCAGGTTTCCAGATAGGCGCAGACGGCACCCTTGCGCTTGCCGCCCTGGTTAACCGCAACGGCGGTGTCGTTGACGACTTTCAGGAAAGGTACCACGCCTTGTGATTCGCCGTTGGTACCTTTGATATGAGCGCCCAGGGCGCGTACGGGCGTCCAGTCGTTACCCAGGCCACCGGCAAATTTGGACAGCAGCGCGTTTTCTTTGATGGCATCGTAAATACCGCCCAGGTCATCGGCGACGGTGGTCAGGTAGCACGATGACAGTTGCGAACGCAAGGTGCCTGCATTGAACAGCGTCGGCGTGCTCGACATGAAGTCAAACGACGACAAAATCTCATAGAACTCAATGGCACGCTCTTCGCGGTTGATCTCGTTGAGCGACAGGCCCATGGCCACCCGCATGAAGAAAGCTTGCGGCAGCTCAATGCGCTGCTTGCGCACGTGCAAGAAGTAACGGTCAAACAAGGTTTGCAGACCGAGGTAGTCAAACTGCAAATCGCGCTCAGGCTTGAGCGCCGCGCCCAGGCGCTCAAGGTCAAACTGCTGGAGCTTTTCATCAAGCAGTTCGTTTTGTACGCCTTTGGCGATGAATTGGGGGAAATACTCGGCGTAGCGGGTTTGCATTTCTTCATGCGCTACTTCTTCCCCCAATACTTCGCGGCGAATGGTGTGCATCAAGAGGCGTGCGGTGGCGTAGGTGTAGTCCGGGTCTTTTTCAATCAGCGTACGCGCCGCCAGGATGGACGCCTTGTAGACCTCATCAATTGGCACGCCGTCATACAGGTTGCGCATGGTCTCGGCCACGATGGGGTCGGGCTTGACATCTGCACCCAGATTGGCGCATGAGGCTTCAATCAGTGCTTGCAGATTGCGTATGTCAAGGGCGACCCGCTTGCCGCCGTCGATGACATGCAGCAAGGTGACAGCAGGCGTTTGTGCCTGCGGCTGGCGCGCGCGCTCTTGTGTGCGCTTTTCGCGGTAGAGCACATACGCCCTGGCGATTTCATGGTGACCACCGCGCATCAGGCCAAGCTCAACCTGGTCCTGCACGTCTTCAATATGAAAGGTGCCGCCACCGGGGCGTGAACGCATCATGGCGCGCATGACGGTCTGGGTCAGGCCGTCAACGGTTTCGCGTACGCTGGCCGATGCTGCGCCTTGTGTGCCGTGCACAGCAAGAAACGCCTTCATCATCGCCACTGCGATTTTGTTCGGCTCAAACGGAACCACCGCGCCATTGCGCCGGATGATCTGGTAATGACTGAAGGGATTGGGTTGGCTGTCCTGGTTGCTGTGGTTGTTGCTGTCCACGCTGCTGGGGTTGAATGTCGGCACGCTGGTGGCGACGGCGCTGGTGTTTTGCGTTGTTTGCATGGGCTTCCTCTTGGCTTTGTTTTATTCGTTTGTGCTTGTCGTCTGGCTATTGATGGGTCGGCAGGTTTGTGTCTCGTTTAAAGTGCTTTCGAGGGGCTGTCGAAGAGCTGAATTGTTTACGGTTGCACATCTAACTTGTTGGAGCTTACACACTATACCTAGGGTCTGGAGAGAATTCAAGCACTACAGGTAGTGTTTTTGATGTGAATTTTCACAGAAACTTTTTCTTACGTTTCGTGGCCCCTTTTTCGGGTTTTAAGATTTGACCAGTGAAACGGCCGGGCCCTGTCTTGCAAGCCTCGCAGCATCCAGCACTCAAGTCGGCGCACCAGCATTCATGCGCCTTGCCAAACACTTTCCTGAATCCGTGAGCCGATTTCGAACAGTATTGAGACTTGACCGCGTTAGCTTTCGGGAATGTATTCGGAATTCCGGCGATGCAGGTCGATGGCCGCGATGTTGAGGCGGCACACTCAGGCCACCGCGCCACAGAGCGCGGCAACGTCCGCGCAGTTGCCCGCCACGGGCAGTCCGCGCAGCGCAGCCAGTGCGGCCGCAGCGCG